>NZ_JBIVID010000004.1:0-428829 GCF_044749525.1 Pseudomonas sp. NPDC089395 | reverse complement strand
ATGCTGATAATCTTTGTGACTATCAGTCCGTACTCACAAGCACCCACACGAATTGCTTGATTCGATTTGTTAAAGAGCGTTTGGTTAAGAGCTTTCCGTCTCAACCGAGGTGCGCATTCTACGCTTTCCTCAGAGCCTGTCAAGCGTTTATTTTGAAGTTTTTTGCGAGAAACTCGTTTAGCTTCAAACACTTGGCTCGCTGCGATCTCTCGTAGCGGGAGGCGAATCATACAGCGTTTAGAAGCACTGTCAACCACCTTTTCAACCGCTATCGATCATTCGATCGAAGCACTTCCAGCATTACTTGGCTCGATTAACTCTTTGAATTTCAAGGAGTTTTTCGTTCCGACTACGCTGGAAGTGGGGCGCATTATAAGGGGATTCGAGAGCCCGTCAAGGCTTAATTCCAAGAAACTTCAATATCGCTGAAAAAGCGAAGCGGGGAGGCCTGACGGCCTCCCCGCTTTACATCTAATAGTAGCGTCACAGCACACCAGCACCGCGCAAGCGCTGCACGGCTTCGGTATCCAGCCCCAGCACATCGACCAACACCCGCTCGGTGTGCTCACCCAACAAAGGTGGCGCATGCCGATACTCGACCGGAGTCTCCGACAACCGAATCGGGCTGGCCACTTGCGGCACACTTCCAGCTAGGGCATGCGGCAGGCTTACCGCCAGCTCACGCGCCAGCACCTGTGGGTCCTGGAACATCTGCGCCAGATCATTGATCGGCCCGCAAGGCACCCCAGCAGCCTCAAGCTGCTGCACCCACTCAGCCGTGGTCTTGAAAACCGTAGCCTGGCGAATCAACGGAATCAGCTCGGCGCGATTGGCCACCCGCTGCTTGTTAGTGGCGAAGCGCGGGTCGTCCGCCCACTGCGGCTGCCCGGCCACTTCAGCGAACTTGCGGAACTGGCCATCGTTGCCCACGGTGAGAATGAAGTTGCCATCCGCCGTCGGGAAGTCCTGGTACGGGACAATATTAGGATGGGCATTACCAAGCCGACGAGGCGGACTCCCCGTGGTCAGGTAATTCATCGCCTGGTTGGCCAGGCAAGCTACCTGCACATCGAGCAGCGCCATATCGATATGCTGGCCAACGCCAGCTTGATCACGATGAGCGAGGGCGGCCAGGATCGCCACGGTGGAGTACAGCCCCGTGAGGATATCGGTAAGTGCCACCCCCACCTTCACCGGGCCCGCACCCTCTTCACCATCCGGGCGCCCGGTCAGGCTCATCAGCCCGCCCAGGCCCTGGATCATGAAGTCATACCCGGCACGCTTGGCATACGGCCCTGTCTGCCCGAAACCGGTGATGGAGCAATAGATAAGCTTCGGATTGACCGCCTTCAGACTCTGGTAGTCCAACCCATAGGCCGCCAAACCGCCAACCTTGAAGTTCTCGATAACGATATCCGACTTGGCCGCCAGCTCGCGCACCAGGCGCTGGCCTTCTGGCTGGGTGAAGTCGATCGTCACAGAACGCTTGTTGCGGTTGGCGGACAGGTAGTAAGCCGCCTCGCTGGTGTTCTCGCCTTGTTCATCCTTAAGGAAGGGCGGCCCCCATGAACGGGTATCGTCGCCATTGCCTGGGCGCTCGACCTTGATCACGTCGGCGCCCAGGTCAGCCAGGATCTGGCCAGACCAAGGTCCCGCCAGCACACGAGAGAGATCAAGCACCCGCAGATGTGATAGCGCTCCCATGGACGGGCTCCTTATTAGTAGAAGGCCTGGATGCCGGTTTGCGCACGACCCAGGATCAGCGCATGCACGTCATGGGTACCCTCATAAGTGTTGACCACCTCAAGGTTGACCAGGTGGCGAGCGACGCCGAACTCGTCGGAGATACCATTGCCGCCCAGCATGTCACGGGCCATGCGCGCGATATCCAGCGCCTTGCCGCAGGAGTTGCGCTTCATGATCGAAGTGATCTCAACGGCTGCAGTGCCTTCGTCCTTCATGCGCCCCAGGCGCAAGCACCCTTGCAGGGCCAGGGTGATTTCGGTCTGCATGTCTGCCAGCTTCTTCTGGATCAGCTGGTTGGCTGCCAGTGGACGGCCGAACTGCTGACGGTCCAGGGTGTACTGACGCGCGGTGTGCCAGCAGGCTTCAGCCGCACCCAAGGCGCCCCAGGAGATGCCATAGCGGGCCGAGTTCAGGCAGGTGAAAGGCCCCTTCAGACCGCGCACCTCGGGGAAGATGTTCTCTTCAGGGACGAACACATTGTCCATGACGATCTCGCCGGTAATAGAAGCACGCAGGCCGACCTTGCCATGAATGGCCGGGGCACTGAGGCCTTGCCAGCCCTTTTCCAGCACGAAGCCGCGGATGTCGCCAGCGTCATCCTTGGCCCAGACCACGAACACATCAGCAATAGGGCTGTTGGTGATCCACATCTTGCTGCCGCTGAGGCGGTAACCGCCATCGACCTTCTTGGCGCGGGTAATCATCGAACCCGGGTCGGAACCATGGTTAGGCTCGGTCAGACCGAAGCAGCCGATCCACTCGCCGCTGGCGAGCCTGGGCAGGTATTTCTGCTTCTGCGCCTCGGTACCAAACTCGTTGATCGGCACCATCACCAGCGAAGACTGCACACTCATCATCGAGCGGTAGCCCGAGTCGATACGCTCCACTTCACGGGCGATCAGGCCGTAGCACACATAGTTCAGCCCGCTGCCACCGTACTGCTCAGGAATGGTGGCGCCCAGCAGGCCGACTTCGCCCATCTCGCGGAAGATTGCAGGGTCGGTCTGCTCGTGGCGGAAAGCTTCCAGCACTCGCGGTGCCAGCTTGTCCTGGGCGAACTGATAAGCGCTGTCACGCACCATGCGCTCTTCTTCAGTGAGCTGCTGATCGAGCAGCAGCGGGTCGATCCAGTTGAAGCTTGCTTTACCGGCCATGAGCGAAATCCTCGTAATAGGGAGCATGTTCTTGTGCCATTGATCCTAGGCCTGTTCGGGCGTCGGGACAAACGAGGAATGCGCACGTATTAGTGATATTTTGTCACTCCGAAAGCTGAGAAAACCCAGTATTTACGACACCACGAGTGAGGTTGACGTACATGCGCCGCAAGATCCCCAGCACCACCGCGCTCATCTGCTTCGAGGCGGCCGCACGCCACGAGAGCTTCACCAAGGCCGCCCAGGAACTGGCCCTGACGCAAGGCGCCGTCTGTCGGCAGATTGGCGGCCTGGAGGGCTTTCTCAACGTGGAACTGTTCCGGCGCTCACGGCGTGGCGTGAAACTGACCGAGGCCGGCCTGTCATACAGCCGCCAGGTCGCTGCGCAGCTCGATGCGGTGGAGCGCGATACCTTGTCGGTGATGCGCCAGCAGGGCGCCAACGTGATCGAACTGGCGGTAGTGCCGACCTTCGGCACGCGCTGGCTACTGCCGCGGCTCAAAGACTTCCAGCACCACCACCCGGAAGTCACCGTCAACCTGACCAACCGCACCCGACCTTTCCTGTTCGCCGATACACCCTTCGACGCCGCCATCTATTTCGGTGATGCCGACTGGTCCGGCACCCAGTCCCAGCGCCTGATGGGCGAAAACCCGCTGCCGGTCTGCAGCCCGGCGCTGCTGGACGGGGAGGGCATGCTCGATGCCAGACGTATTGCCAGCCTGCCGCTGTTGCAGCAGACCACCCGGCCTTATGCCTGGCGCCAGTGGTTCAATAGCCAGGGCATGAATGTCGCCGGCGACATGACAGGGCCACGTTATGAACTATTCTCCATGCTTGCCCAGGCCGCGATGCACGAGATGGGGGTAGCCCTGATTCCACCGTTCCTGATCCAACGCGAGCTGGAGGAGGGCAGGCTGGTGGTCGCTAACAGGCACGCACTGTCCAGCGACAAGGCCTACTATCTGATGATTCCCGAACGCAAGGTGGAATCGGCTTCGCTGCGCGCCTTCCGCGATTGGCTGGCGGAGCAGGCACGCGGCTACATCGCTGCGCACAAAGGCGAAGTACCTGCCTGACCAATGTAGTCAATTATTTTAAACACCTACAGATATACGTTTTTGTCGCATAGACGCAAACTGTTCAGGTGAATCGAAAAACCCCAACAAAGCC
This sequence comes from Pseudomonas sp. NPDC089395, assembly GCF_044749525.1. Lineage (NCBI taxonomy): Bacteria > Pseudomonadati > Pseudomonadota > Gammaproteobacteria > Pseudomonadales > Pseudomonadaceae > Pseudomonas > Pseudomonas sp. NPDC089395. The sequence continues at coordinate 424,756 of NZ_JBIVID010000004.1, read as the reverse complement.
GCTAAACACGCGGCTTTCAGAGGGTTTTACGACACTCGCGAGCTCATCCGCGAAATCATCGCAAAAAATTTCAAAAAAACCCCTAATCTGCCAATGGCCCATGTTTGACGGGCTGCTACCCGATTGTTGCGACATACGGTCACAGGGTGACTTGTAGTTTTGACTTCGTTTCGCTCCATAACCGGTTGAAGGCCCCTGGGTTCGTCTGCAAAATGCTCGGCCCGCCCAGGATTCGGCGGGCTGGCGCTCAACAGCCAACCCTGCGCACCACCCGAAGTGCGCGGGCTTTTATAAAGACAAAAAGGTCACCGCAGGAGAAATAGTCGTGCACATTGGTGTTCCTCTCGAGACGCAGACCGGTGAGACAAGGGTCGCTGCGACCCCCGAAACCATCAAGAAACTGATTGGCCAGGGCCATCAGGTCACCGTCCAACGGGGGGCAGGCCTGAACGCCAGCATTCCGGACAGTGCCTATGAGGCCGTGGGCGCTTCCCTTGGAAGCGCAGCCGATGCCTACGGTGCCCAACTGGTTCTGAAAGTGGTCGCGCCCAACGACCAGGAGCTGGCCCAGATCAACAGCGGCAGCCTCCTGGTAGGCATGCTCAACCCCTTCAACAGCGAGCTGATCGGCAAGATGGCCGAGCACGGCATCACCGCCTTCGCCCTGGAAGCTGCACCGCGAACATCGCGGGCCCAGAGCCTGGACGTGCTGTCGTCGCAGGCCAACATTGCGGGCTACAAGGCCGTATTGCTGGCGACCCACTACTACCCGCGCTTCATGCCCATGCTGATGACAGCCGCCGGCACCGTTAAGGCCGCCCGTGTGCTGATCCTCGGCGCAGGCGTTGCCGGCCTGCAGGCCATCGCCACGGCCAAACGCATGGGGGCGGTGATCGAGGCCTCGGACGTGCGCCCGGCGGTGAAGGAGCAGATCGAGTCGCTCGGCGCCAAGTTCATCGACGTGCCTTACGAAACCGATGAGGAACGCGAGTGCGCCCAAGGTGTAGGCGGCTATGCCCGCCCAATGCCAGCCAGCTGGATGCAACGTCAGGCCCAGGCCGTGCACGAGCGCGCCAAGCAGGCCGATATCGTCATCACCACGGCGCTGATTCCGGGCCGCAAGGCGCCGACCCTGCTCAGCGCCGAAACCGTGGCACAGATGAAGCCCGGCTCGGTGGTCGTCGACCTGGCCGCCGCCCAAGGTGGCAACTGCCCGCTGACCGTGGCCGATCAGGTGGTCGTGGAAAACGGCGTGACCATCCTCGGCCCGACCAACCTGCCAGCTCAGGTAGGGGCGGATGCTTCGGCGCTGTATGCACGCAACCTGCTGGACTTCATGAAGCTGCTGTTCGACAAGGACGGCGCACTGGTCATCAACCTCGAAGACGATATCGTCGCGGCCTGCCTCATGTGCCGTGACGGTCAAGTCGTCCGCAAGAACGGCTAAGGAGCACGACAATGGAAGACATGCTGATTTCCCATGGCATCTACAACCTGATCATTTTCGTGTTGGCCATTTATGTGGGCTACCACGTGGTCTGGAACGTGACCCCGGCACTGCACACACCGCTGATGGCGGTCACCAACGCCATCTCGGCGATCGTCATCGTCGGCGCCATGCTGGCTGCCGCCCTGACCGTGACCCCGGCCGGCAAGGTGATGGGCACCCTGGCGGTGGCCCTGGCCGCGGTCAACGTGTTCGGTGGCTTCCTGGTCACCCGCCGCATGCTTGAGATGTTCAAGAAGAAAACCAAGAACGAGGCGCAGAAGTAAGCATGAGCATGAATCTGGTAACGCTCCTCTACCTCGTCGCCTCGGTGTGCTTCATCCAGGCGCTCAAGGGCCTGTCGCACCCGACCACCTCGCGGCGCGGCAACCTGTACGGCATGATCGGCATGGGGATCGCCATCCTCACCACTGTCGGCCTCATTTATAAGCTGGGCGCTGAGCTGGGTACTGCTGGCATCGGCTATGTGATCGTCGGCCTGCTGGTCGGTGGTACCGCCGGTTCGATCATGGCCAAGCGCGTCGAGATGACCAAGATGCCTGAGCTGGTCGCCTTCATGCACAGCATGATCGGCCTGGCCGCGGTGTTCATCGCCATTGCCGCCGTGCTCGAACCCCAGTCGATGGGCATCGTCGCAGCCATCAGCGATCCGATCCCCACCGGCAACCGCCTGGAACTGTTCCTCGGCGCGGCCATTGGTGCCATCACCTTCTCAGGCTCCGTGATCGCCTTCGGCAAGCTGTCGGGCAAGTACAAGTTCCGCCTGTTCCAAGGGGCACCCGTACAGTTCACCGGCCAGCACAAGCTGAACCTGATCCTCGGCCTGACCACCATCGCCCTGGGCCTGCTGTTCACTTTCACCGGCCATTACAGCGCCTTCACCCTGATGCTGGCCCTGGCCTTCGTCATGGGCGTGCTGATCATCATCCCGATCGGTGGCGCCGACATGCCGGTGGTGGTGTCGATGCTCAACAGCTACTCGGGCTGGGCGGCGGCCGGTATCGGCTTCTCGCTGAACAACTCGATGCTGATCATTGCCGGCTCCCTGGTGGGCTCCAGCGGTGCGATCCTCTCGTACATCATGTGCAAGGCGATGAACCGCTCGTTCTTCAACGTCATCCTCGGCGGCTTCGGCGGCGATGTCGATGCCGGCGCGGCACAAGGTTCGAAAGAGCAGCGCCCGGTGAAATCCGGCTCTGCCGATGACGCCACCTTCCTGCTGAGCAACGCCGACAGCGTGATCATCGTGCCCGGCTACGGCCTGGCGGTGGCCCGCGCCCAGCACGCGCTCAAGGAGCTGACCGAGAAGCTGATCCACAACGGCGTCACCGTGAAGTATGCGATCCACCCGGTGGCAGGACGCATGCCCGGGCACATGAACGTACTGCTGGCCGAAGCCGAAGTGCCTTATGACCAGGTGTTCGAGATGGAAGACATCAACGCCGAGTTCGGCCAGGCCGACGTGGTGCTGGTGCTGGGCGCCAACGACGTGGTCAACCCGGCGGCGAAGAACGATCCGAAGTCGCCCATCGCCGGCATGCCGATCCTTGAAGCGTTCAAGGCCAAGACCATCATCGTCAACAAGCGCTCCATGGCCAGCGGCTATGCCGGCCTGGACAACGAACTGTTCTACCTGGACAAGACCATGATGGTGTTCGGTGACGCGAAGAAGGTCATCGAGGATATGGTCAAAGCGGTGGAGTAAGACCTTTCGTAGTAAACGTTGCGATATAAAAACCCCGGCGGAAATTCCCCGGGGTTTTTCATTTCATTGATCCAGATCAACGGCTCTATTTCCGGGCTTCTCATACGACCATGGTCGTGGGACGGCGACGGGCGAAATCTCTAGACTGCGCTGCAGTAGCCTCAGTAGCCCGAGATAACAATCCATGTACCGTGATCGTATCCGCTTGTCCTCCCTGCACAGCAAGGTAATGAGTGCGGCTGATGCCGCCGGCCTGATCGAGGACGGCATGACCGTCGGCATGAGCGGTTTCACCCGCGCCGGCGAAGCCAAGGCTGTGCCGCATGCCCTGGCCGAACGCGCCAAGCAGTCGCCTCTGAAAATCAGCCTGATGACAGGCGCCAGCCTGGGCAACGACCTCGACAAGCAGCTGACCGAAGCCGGTGTGCTGGCGCGTCGCATGCCGTTCCAGGTCGACAGCACCCTGCGCAAGGCCATCAACGACGGTCAGGTGATGTTCATCGACCAGCACCTGTCGGAAACCGTCGAGCAACTGCGTAACCAACAGCTCAAGCTGCCGGACATCGCGGTCATCGAAGCCGTGGCCATCACCGAAGACGGTCACATCGTGCCGACTACCTCGGTGGGCAACTCGGCCAGCTTCGCCATCTTCGCCAAGCAAGTGATCGTCGAGATCAACCTGTCGCACAACGCCAACCTCGAAGGCTTGCACGACATCTATATCCCGACTTACCGCCCGACCCGCACACCGATCCCGCTGGTGAAAGTCGATGACCGCATCGGCAGCACCGCCATCCCGATCGACCCGGCCAAGATCGTGGGTATCGTCATCAGCGACCAACCGGACTCGCCGTCCACCGTGCTGCCGCCGGATGACGAAACCCAGGGCATCGCCGATCACCTGATCAACTTCCTCAAGAGCGAAGTGGACGCTGGCCGCATGACCAACAAGCTCGGCCCACTGCAGGCTGGTATCGGCAGCATCGCCAACGCCGTGATGTGCGGCCTGATCGATTCGCCTTTCGAAGACCTGACCATGTACTCCGAAGTACTGCAGGACTCGACCTTCGACCTGATCGACGCCGGCAAGCTGAGCTTCGCCTCGGGCAGCTCCATCACCCTGTCGACGCGCCGCAATGCCGATGTGTTCGGTAACCTGGAGCGTTACAAAGACAAGCTGGTACTGCGCCCGCAAGAAATCTCCAACCACCCTGAAGTCGTGCGCCGCCTGGGCATCATCGGCATCAACACGGCGTTGGAGTTCGATATCTACGGCAACGTCAACTCCACGCACGTCTGCGGTACCCGGATGATGAACGGCATCGGTGGCTCGGGCGACTTCGCCCGCAACGCACACCTGGCGGTGTTCGTCACCAAGTCGATCGCCAAGGGCGGTGCAATTTCCAGCGTGGTGCCGATGGTCAGCCATGTCGACCATACCGAGCATGACGTGGATATCCTGGTCACCGAGCAGGGCCTGGCCGACCTGCGCGGCCTGGCGCCTCGCGAGCGGGCACGGGCGATCATCGATAACTGTGTTCACCCAGACTATCGCGCAGCCTTGAATGACTACTTCGAACGCGCCTGCCAGCGTGGCGGCCACACGCCGCACATCCTGCGCGAAGCGCTGAGCTGGCACGAGAACCTGGAAGAATGCGGGCGCATGCTCGCTAGCTGATCCGCGTAGACCCATCGCCGGCAAGCCGGCTCCCACACCGTAATGCGCTGCCCTCAAGGTCAGCGCGGTACCTGTGGGAGCCGGCTTGCCGGCGATGAGGCCAGCACAGTCAAACACCTCTCACCCCGCAGTCTGAAAAAACTGTTCTACTGTACTGGTATCCTCTCCAGTCCACTCCCTCCAAAACCCCCTCGCCATCCTTAAACGCACCACAACAGTGCGGACCAGTACAGTTGCGCCAATTTCGAGTGCAACAGTAGGGTTACACAGTTAACTGAGCTATCGTCTTTCAACAAAACTGTATCTACTGTTATGGACAACAGAGGAGGATCATGGGCACCAGTTAAATCACTACCTAATCCCGCCACAAGCGGAAGGATGAAACATCATGGAACGTACCCTCAGTTCCGGTCTGGTTTTCGAAAGCACCGCCAAACAATCCAACGCCTCGATGCCGCTGCGCGCCCTGTCGACCCTGCTGCTGTGGCAGCGCCGCATGGCTAGCCGCCGTCAACTGGCTCGCCTGGACGCCCGTCTGCTGGCCGACGCCGGTATCAGCGAGTCGCAGCGTTACGAAGAGCTCAGCAAGCCGTTCTGGCGCTAAGCCCGGTTCGCCGGCTACGGCTGGCACCGCGAATTCCCGAACCCGTTGCAGGACGCTGCAGCGGGTTTTTTATTGGCCGAAGCGCGTGCTAGACCGTTCGAAAGCCAGATAGGTACAGTTTCTTATATCTGCAATAATGACCAGCACAGTCAATTTCCGTGACGTTGGTTACCCTCTGAAAATCTCGCCACGTGATACGCTTGGCTTAGCAGCCTGGTTGAAGCCAGTTGCCCAAGTGCAGTAACGAACCGTGTGAACGTCTGATCTTGCAGATTCACCCGACCCTTCCCAGGAGTCCAAGACCATGTCCCGCAAATACCTGATTGGCGCCGCCCTGCTGCTTGGCCTGGCCGGCACCGCCAACGCCACCAGCTTCGTCGTCACGACCGATACCGTAGTACGTGCCTTCGCTGCGTCCACCGATGCAACCTCCGACCTGACCTCCTCGTTCCGTGACGACAAGATCGTCCAGGCCGCCCGCGACGACGCCGCCAGCTTCGTCGGCAGCCAAGGCGCCATTCGCGGTGCCAAGCTGGAAAGCGCCTTCATGCACATCCGCTCGAGCATGCCGACACTGCAAGCCAGCGATGCACAGCTGGCTCAGGCCATCCTGGCCATCTGATACACAGGCTGCAAGACGAATGCGCTGGCTCAGGCCGGCGCTTTCGTCTTAGTCTTCGCGCCGTCCCGTCCGGGCCGCAAACAAGCCCATGCATTAGCTGTTGCCGCATTCGTCGGCGACCTTGAACTGGCACGAACAATTCCCGTCCAACGACTACACCTGACTCCCTGTATTTTCGGAGATGCTCCATGCGTAAACCGCTGATCGCCGCGACCCTCGGCATGCTGTTGCTGGCCGACCTGGCCCAGGCGCAGACCTTGGTGGCCACCAGCAACATCATCGTGCGTGCCTTTGGTCGCTCGATCGATTTCACGTCCGATACCACCACGTCGATCCGCGACTCCAAAGTGGTGCGCGCAGCCCATGACGATGCCGCCAGCTTCGTCGCCAGCAACGGGGATATCCGTGGCGCCCAACTGGAGGCGGCCTTCGACACCCTGCGCGAGCGCGTACCCGAAGCGCGCGGCGCCAGCGACCAGGTACTGGCCGAAGCCATCCTCGCACTGTGACTGGCATGCGTACCTGGCTGCTCGGCTGCCTCCTGACGCTGCTGGGTACGCCCGCCCTGGCCGACCTGCAGCTTGAACTGCAGGCCTCCGGCCTCGACCCGCAGCAAGTCCGTGCCAGCCAGGACTTGCTGGATGAAGCACTGGGCAAGCTACCGCTACGCTTCAAGCAGCAACTGGACCGGCGCATCCAGGTCAGCTGGACTGACAACATGCCGGCCGATGCCTACGGCCAGGCTTCCCTGGTCTCGACCCTGGAACTCAATCGTCGCCTGCTTCCCGGCCTTGCGGACGGCAGCGCCGCCCATGAAAGCACCCACCGGCCACACGGTACGGTTCGCCAGGAATTGCTGGCCACCGTGCTGCATGAGCTCACCCACATCTACGACCGCGCGCGCCTTTGGCCCAGTCCTGAGCGCTTGCTGATCACCCGTTGCAAACGCCAGCAGGGCACTTTGGGCAAGGTCGGCCTGACCGAAGAATGCCGCGGCCAGGCCGAACGCCGCTTTACCCTCAGTGACGACCCACGCTTGCTCGACCTGGCGGGATGGCAGCAATACGTCGGCCGCCGAGGCGAACGCGAGCAGCACAATGGCCAACTCGCTCGCAGCCCGGACAGCTATGAGCTGAGCAGCCCCAAGGAATTCATCGCGGTCAACATGGAGTATTTTCTCCTCGACCCGAGCTATGCCTGCCGGCGCCCCGCACTCAACCAGTATTTCCGTGATCATTTTGGCTGGGGCCCACAGCAGGACAGTTGCGAAAAAGGCCTGCCATTTCTGAACGCCGGCAACGATTTTGCCCGCCAGCCATTGGGCGAGATCGACCCGGATCGGGTCTATGAAGTCGACTACCTGCTGGCCGAAGCCAACCAGAACTGGGTCAGCCGCTGGGGGCACAGCATGCTGCGCCTGGTCATCTGCAAGCCTGGCCGCCCACGCGGACCGGACTGCCGCCTGGACCTCGATCAGCACCTGGTGCTGTCGTACCGTGCCTTTGTCAACGACGTACAACTTTCCAGCTGGGGTGGCCTGGTCGGTGCCTACCCGTCGCGGCTGTTCGTGCTCCCCCTCAACCAAGTGATCGACGAGTACACCAAGACCGAACTGCGCAGCCTGGCATCGGTACCGTTGAAGCTCGACCGCAAGGAGGTCGAGAGCCTCGTGCGCCAGGCCGCCGAGATACATTGGGGCTACGACGGCAACTACTACTTCCTGTCCAACAATTGTGCAGTTGAATCGTTGAAGCTGCTGCGCACCGGCACCGCCAATCCACGCCTGACCGACCTCGACAGCATCATGCCCAATGGCTTGCTTGAGGTGCTCAAGGGCAGGGGACTGGCCGACACCAGCGTGCTCGACAACCCACGCGAAGCCTTGCGTCTCGGCTACCGCTTCGACTCCTACCGTGACCGCTACCAGGCCATGTTCGAGGTACTGAAGCAGCAGTTGCCGATCAAGCAGGACAAGGTAGAAGACTGGCTGGAGCTGGATGCCGAGCGGCGCCGCACGTGGTTCGCCCAGGCCAATTTGCGTACCAGCGCCGCGTTGCTGCTACTGGAGCAGGCCAGCCTGCGCAAGCAATTGTTGCTGGCCCAGGACGAAGTGAAGCAGCGCTACCTGAATGCCATCGAGCTCAAGGATGGCAGCATGAACAAGGCCAACCAGACCCTTCAGCAGATGCTCGCCAACAGTGGCTTCCTCAGTCGCCCGGCGGAGTTGCTCGATGCCAAGGGCTATGGCCTGCCACAGCCGGCTGAGCGCAAGCATCTGGAGAAGGTCAGCAGTGAGCGGCAGGCGCAGCTGTTGCGCTTGAGTACCGACCTGGACAAGGAAGTGCGGGCGCTGCTGGATCCTTCGCGGGCCAGGGAGATTGCTGCGGTCGAGGCCAATGTGAAGGAGATCGGTGAGCATTTGCGGGCGCTGCACAAGGCTGCCGGGGGCCTGCAGTTGCCGTAGCGCCTGCACGGGCCCTATCGCCGGCAAGCCGGCTCCCACATAAAGCCTGTGGAGCACCTGTGGGAGCCGGCTTGCCGGCGATAGGGCCCGAGAACCCGACACAAGGCCTACATGGCCTCCTCAGCCTCTCCCGGCAAATCTTCATCCAGATGCACCCAAGGCAAGCGGCTGCTGGTCCAGATATGCCGCTTGGCCCGCACCTGCTCGGGATGATCCAGCGTCGCCACCGTCACATCGATACTGCCCGGGCTGTGTTCGGTCACCAACGCCACATGCGCCCCGCATTCCCCACAGAAATAGCGCTTGCAACCCGCCGGCGCCACATAGCACTGAGGCCGCCCGGCCAGCCAACGAAAACCTGAGCGGGGCAGGGTAAGCCAGGTCACCACCAGCCCGCCGCTGACCCGCCGACAGATCGAACAATGGCAATGGGCGATATCCGTGAGCTCGCCCTGAAGCCGATAGCGCAAGGCGCCGCAATGGCAGCCTCCTTCGGTTACATCCGGCATCACTACCTCCTGTCGCCCTTTTCTCGGCGAAAGCTGGCTGAAAGCTTGTCCCCCTAGGATAGCCCCCACTACCGGCAGCAGACCGGTCAGCCAGGGCACCCGGATTTTTCCGCGCCCGGCCCAATCAACAACAACAATGGTGATTCCGATGTTTTCCCGTGCCCGCTCTTCCCTAGCTCCCCTCCGCTTGCTCCCTGCGCAGCGCTCGACGCGCTGATCCGCCCGAATAGCCATTCCTTTCGCCGCGCCCCGCCTGGAGTATTGCCATGCTGACCTTCCTCGGCTTTGCCATGGTCATCACCTTCATGTACCTGATCATGACCAAGCGCCTGTCGGCCTTGATCGCGTTGATCCTGGTACCGATCCTGTTCGCCCTGTTCGGTGGTTTTTCCGCCAAGATCGGCCCCATGATGCTCGAAGGCATCAGCAAGCTTGCGCCCACCGGCGTGATGCTGATGTTCGCCATCCTCTATTTCGCCCTGATGATCGACTCCGGCCTGTTCGACCCGGCCGTGCGCAAGATCCTCAAGCTGGTCAAGGGCGACCCGCTGAAGGTTTCGGTCGGCACCGCCGCGCTGGCCCTGGTGGTATCGCTCGACGGTGACGGCGCCACCACCTACATGATCTGCTGCGCCGCCATGTTGCCGCTGTACAGCCGCCTGGGCATGAGCCCGCGGATCATGGCCGGCTTGATCATCCTGGCCGGCGGGGTGATGAACATGACCCCTTGGGGCGGCCCCACCGCCCGCGCCGCCAGTGCCCTGCACGTGGACCCGTCGGACATCTTCGTGCCGATGATTCCGGCCATGCTGTTCGGCGTCGTGGCGATCCTGGGCATCGCCTACCTGTACGGCAAGCGTGAACGCGCCCGCCTGGGTGAACTGCACCTGCCCACCGATGACATCGACCACAGCGAAATCAGCGTTTCGCAGTTCCCGGAAGCCCGTCGCCCCAAGCTGCTGTGGTTCAACGGTGCCCTGACCGCCGCACTGATGGTCGCGCTGATCGCCGGCCTGCTGCCACTGCCGGTGCTGTTCATGATCGCCTTCAGTATCGCCATGATCGTCAACTACCCCTGCCTGCAACAGCAGAAAGACCGTATCGCCGCCCACGCCGGCAGCGTGCTGGCGGTGACCGGGCTGATCTTTGCCGCCGGTATCTTCACCGGCATCCTGTCGGGCACCGGCATGGTCGAAGCCATGTCCAAGAGCCTGCTGGCGGTCATCCCCGAAGCCCTGGGCCCTTACCTGGCGGTGATTACCGCCATCGTGAGCATGCCGTTCACCTTCTTCATGTCCAACGACGCGTTCTACTACGGCGTGCTGCCGGTGCTGGCAGAAGCGGCCAGCCACTACGGGATCAGCCCGGTGGAAATGGCCCGTGCGTCGATCGTCGGGCAACCGGTACACCTGCTCAGCCCGCTGGTACCCTCCACGTACCTGCTGGTAGCCCTGGCAGGTATCGAATTCGGCGATCACCAGCGCTTCACCCTCAAGTGGGCAGTGCTGGTCTGCCTGTGCATAATGGCCGCCGCGCTGCTGATGGGCATTTTCCCGCTGTTCAGCAGTCTTTAATCTAATCCGCATTGCCCCAACGCGAGGCGCCCGTTCAAGGGCGTTTCGCCATTACCGTTCGAAGGAATACACATGGAATGGCTGACCAGCCCGGAAATCTGGGTTGCCTTTTTTACCCTTACAGCGCTTGAGATCGTTCTTGGTATCGACAACATCATCATGATCTCGATCCTGGTCAGCCGCATGCCCAAACACATGCAGCCGCGCACCCGGATCTTCGGCCTGGCGCTGGCGATGGTCACCCGCATCATGCTGCTGCTGTCGATCACCTGGGTCATGCGCCTGACCGCCGACCTGTTCGTGGTCTTCGGCCAGGGCATCTCCGGACGCGACCTGATCCTGTTCTTCGGCGGCTTGTTCCTGCTGTGGAAAAGCTCCCAGGAGATCTACCACGGCCTGGAAGGCGAGGATGAAAGCGCCGACGAGCCGAAAGGCGCGAGTGGAAAATTCTTCTACACCATCATCCAGATCGCCATCATCGACATCGTGTTCTCTCTGGACTCGGTGATCACGGCGGTGGGCATGGTCTCCCATGTTCCAGTGATGATCGCGGCGATCGTCGTTGCGGTGCTGGTGATGATGCTGTGCGCTGGCGCCATCAGCAATTTCATCGACAAGCACCCGTCGCTGAAGATGCTCGCCCTGTCGTTCCTGATCGTGGTGGGTACCGTGCTGATCGCTGAATCCTTCGACGTGCATGTGCCGAAGGGCTACGTCTACTTCGCCATGGCCTTCTCCCTGGCCGTTGAAGCGATCAACATCCGCATGCGCACCGCCCTGGCGCGTAAAGCGGGCAAGGAACATGACCCGGTGAAACTGCGCAAGGACATTCCGGGTCAATAGATTCAGGAAGCACTGCAAAAAAGGCCCTCCGGGGCCTTTTTTCATGTCCGCGGTTTCATGACGGAAAGATTTCAAATGCTTGCCGAGCGTGCCAAGCTGGCGCGCGGTGTGCAAAACAACTAAAGCTACAGTGAGCACTGAATAAAAATACCCACCCCCGGGCCAGGCTCACGGCTTCACCTATTGGCTCTGCTTCTGGAGCCCGAATCATAAGGGGGGCTAGACCATGCTGATCCTGCTCAACCTGCTTTCCGCCGTGGCATTGCTGGTGTGGGGCACGCATATCGTTCGTACCGGCATCCTGCGGGTGTTCGGTTCCAACCTGCGCCGAGTACTCAGTCAGAACATGAACCGACGACCGCTGGCTTTCATCGCCGGCATCGTGGTCACCGCCGTGGTACAGAGCAGCAACGCCACCGCCATGCTGGTCACGTCCTTCGTTGGCCAGGGCCTGATGGCCATGACCCCGGCCCTGGCGATCATGCTGGGTGCCGATGTGGGGACGGCACTCATGGCGCGCGTGCTCACCTTCGACCTGTCGTGGCTGTCGCCGCTGCTGGTCTTCCTTGGCGTGATCTTCTTCCTTTCGCGCAAGCAGACGCGCGCCGGCCAACTCGGGCGGGTGGCCATCGGCCTGGGCCTGATCATTCTCGCCCTCGAGCTGATCGTGCAGGCCGCAGCACCGATCACCCATGCACAAGGCGTGAAAGTACTGTTCGCCTCGCTGACCGGCGACATTCTGCTCGATGCCCTGGTCGGCGCGTTGTTCGCCATGGTCACCTACTCCAGCCTGGCCGCGGTACTGCTGACCGCGACCCTGGCCGGTGCCGAGGTGATCAGCCTGCCGGTCGCCATCGGCCTGGTGGTCGGCGCCAACATTGGCAGCGGCTTGCTGGCCTTCATCAGTACCAGCATGCAGAACGCCGCAGGCCGGCGAGTGGCCTTGGGCAGCCTGCTGTACAAACTGATCGGGCTGCTTCTGATGATCCCGGTGCTGCATCCGCTGGTGGAGTGGATGGACTCGCTCAGCTTCAGCCCGCAGGAGCTGGTGATCGGTTTCCACCTGCTCTACAACACCCTGCGCTGCCTGATCATGCTGCCCACGGTGAAACCCATGGGCCGCCTGTGCAACGCCCTGTTGCCCGAGCGCGAGAACGGCAACGGCCAGGTGCGCCCGCGCCATCTCGACGCATCCGCTCTCACCACCCCCAGCCTGGCCCTGGCCAACGCCGCCCGCGAAACCCTGCGCCTGGGCGATATCGTGGACAGCTTGCTGGAAGCCATGCTCGGCGCCCTGCGCGGCACCCAGACGGCCTTGCCTCAGCAGGTTCGCGCCTTGGTAGAGGACGGCGAAGCCCTGTACAGCGCAATCAAACTGTATCTGGCCCAGATGCCCAGGGAAGACCTCAGCGACCAGGACAACCGGCGCTGGGCCGAGATCATCGAGCTGGCGATCAACCTGAAGCTCGCCTGCGACCTGATCGAGCGCATGCTGCGCAAGGTTCAGCAGCAGAAGACCAGCCAACGCCGGGAGTTCTCCCAGGTGGGTCTGGATGAGTTGACCGGCCTGCAGGAGCAATTGCTGGCCAATCTGCGCCTGGGCCTGTCGGTGTTTCTCAGTGCCGACCCCGAAAGCGCTCACCTGTTATTGCGCGAAAAGCGCCGCTTCCGCGCCCAGGAGCGGCGCCTGGCCCATGCCCATGTCAGCCGCCTACAACGCAAGGTGGTGCAAAGTATCGAGACGAGTTCGCTACACTTGGAGCTGATCGCCGACATGAAGCGGTTGAACTCTTTGTTCTGCAGCAGTGCCTATGTGGTACTGGGTGGGTCGGACACGGGCGGGCTGATGCTCGACACCGTACCGGACGAAGCCCGCCTGCCCTGACCTCGCAAACCCGGAGACCGAAGCTCGCCCATGCGTTGCCTGATGTTCGTTTGCCTGCTGATCTGCAGCCTGCACACACTTGCCCTCGATCGTTCGCGGGTCGAGGGTTACCTGTTGCCAAACGGTTTGCAGGTGATCCTCAAATCCGGCTACGAACGGGACCATGTGGCAATCCGCCTGGTGGTGGGGGTTGGCCTGGACGACTTCGGCTGCGAGCAGAAAGAGCTGCCGCATCTGCTCGAACACCTGCTGTTCAGCGGCATCGACGAAACCGGCGAAGGCGGCCTGGAAGAGCGCCTGCAGGCGCTGGGCGGGGAGTGGAATGCCTACACCAGCAGCGCCGACACCACCTTTGTCATCGAGGCCCCGTCGCGCAACCAGCGCAAGGTGCTCGACCTGTTGCTGGCGGTGATCCGCGACACCCGCATCGACGCCAAGAGCCTGGCCACCGCCAAGCGCATCATCGAACGCGAGGATGGTGGCCACTATGGCCACCTGCAACGCTGGCTCGACCGACAGGACATCGGCCACCCCGCCAGCGACCAGCTGGCTACCGAACTGGGCCTGAAATGCCCCGAACGCTCCAACCTCGACGACATGACCCTGGAGCAGGTGCAGGCCCTGCGCGATCGCTGGTATGCCGCCAACAACATGACCCTGATCGTCGTCGGCGGCCTCGATCGCCTGCTGCCGGCCTACCTGGAGCGCACGTTTGGCGAATTGCCGGCCACCGAACCGGAAGAGCGCCGCAACCTCGACGGCATCAGCCAGCAGGCCGAACAGCGTCGTGATCTGACCCGGGGCTTGCTGGGCGACAGCGCCAAGTTGCATTGGCTGTTCATCGAGCCGGTACTGGACAACGACCACCAGCAGACCCTCGACCTGCTCTCGCGCTACCTGGACTGGGCCCTGTACGACCAGTTGCGCCTGCGCAACGGCCTGTCCTATGGCCCGTCGGTGCAGCGCGAGAGCTTTGGTGACAGCGGCATGCTCAGCTTCAATGCCGACCTTGAGCGCGACGACGTCGATGCGGCGGTCAAGGTGATGCAGCAACTGTTCGATCACCTGCGCAAGGAAGGCCTCGATCCGGATACCTTTGCCCGCATCAAGGATGCCGCCGTTGCCAAGGAAAGCTGGAGCACCCAGGGCAACAGCGCGCTGGCCGACTATTACTGGGGGGCACTGAACGACTACAGCAACGGGCGCTTTGCCAACCCGGTGCGCAAGTTGCGCCAGGTCACCCTGGCGCAGGCCAACGAGGCGCTGAAGAATCTGCTCAAGGATGAGGGTTATCTGCGGATCGAGAAGCCGTTTCTGGGGTATGACGAACTTTATGGACTGGTGGCGTTGCTGTTGGGGCTGATCCTGGCGGCGGGGCTGCTGCGCTGGCGGCGCCATACGCCTGATCGACCGAGTGGCGCTACACGGGAGCGGTAGATCGGAGGTATCCTTTTGCCAGTACCGGCCCTATCGCCGGCAAGCCGGCTCCCACAGGTAGCCCACCGCCCTCAAGTACTGTGGCGTACCTGTGGGAGCCGGCTTGCCGGTGATAGGGCGGGCAGCCACTTCATACAATTGTTGCAGCCCCAATGCCCCCAATCCCCCATCTAGTCCAGCGCATCATCGAACTGCTCAAACGCTACCCCGGCATCATCGCGCTCGGCGGTTTCCTCTCCGGCATCGGCAGCTTCATCCTGGTCGACCGCCAGGCCGGCCTGGCCAGCTGGGTCGCCATCCTCATGCTGGTCAGCTGGATCTGGCTGATGCTGGAGAACACCCTGACCGGCCTGTTCGCCCGCACCTTCAAGCGCGAAATCCCGCAGCCGCTGCTGCGCTACGCGACGCAGATGATCCACCAGGAAAGCCTGTTCTTCGTCCTGCCGTTCTTCTTCATCACCACCACCTGGAACAGCCTGCAGCTGCTGTTCACCGGCCTGCTCGGCGCCGCCGGGCTGGTCTCGATCATCGACCCGCTGTACTACAAGTGGCTGGCCCCACGACGCTGGCTGTTCCTGGCGTTTCATACCCTGACGCTGTTCGCGGCACTGCTGACCGCGCTGCCGATCATCCTGCACCTGACCACTGCGCAAAGCTTCAAGTTGGCGTTGATCGCAGCAATGGCGCTGTCGTTCCCGAGCCTGGTCAGCAGCTTCCCGGTCAATACCTGGCGCCGGGGCGTGGCACTGGTGCTGGTGACCCTGGCCGTCGGTGGCGGTGGCTGGCTGCTGCGCTCCTGGGTGCCGCCGGCCACCTTGTGGATGACCGAGGTGGCGGTGAGTACCGAAGTGTTGAATCGCCAGCCCGGCAAATCGCTGGATGAAATTGCCGCCAGCCGCATCCGCAGCAGCGGCCTGTATGCCTATACCGCCATCAATGCACCGCGGGGGCTCAACGAACGCATCTATCACGTGTGGCAGAAGGACGGCCAGGAGGTCGACCGCATTGCCCTGGATATTCATGGTGGGCGCAAGGAGGGTTATAGGGCCTGGACCCACAAGCAGAACTTCCCGCCCAACCCGGTCGGCAAGTGGCAGGTGCGGGTGCTGACCGAGGATGGTCAGGTGATCGGGGTGCTGCGGTTCGAGGTGGTCGACGACGTACCGGCGGGGTAATGGAAAGGGGCTGCTTCGCAGCCCATCGCTGGCAAGCCAGCTCCCACAGGTTTCTCGCTGCCCTTGAGAACACTGGGGTATCTGTGGGAGCCGGCTTGCCGGCGATAGGGCCAAGACAGACTGGCTGCGCTATGATCAGCCTCTACGCCCCCGCGCGCAGTCAGATGCATGGAGCCTATGACCACCCCCAGCGCCACCCTGGACACCACCTGCCAGCCGGCCTGCCTGCGTATCGCCGGTGACTGGACCCTGGCCCACTACGCCAGCCTCAGGCGCGACAGCGAGCAGCTGCGCGCGCAATCCACCCGCGATGCCATCGCCGACCTCAGCCAACTGGGCAACCTGGACACCGCCGGCGCCTCGCTCTTGGCCGAGCTGCTGGGCGCCGAGCGCCTGTCGCACTGTACCGAAGACCTGCCCGAAGCCAGCCGCGCCCTGCTCAAAACGGTCTACTGCTCGGTGCAGGACTACTGCATCCCGGTCAAGGCACCCGAGCGCAATGTGCTGCTTCTGCTGCTGGAGCGCATTGGCAGTGCGGTCGACACGCTGTGGCAGGACAGCCTGCAGTTGCTCGGCTTCGTCGGCCTGATCCTGGAAACCCTGGTGCGCCGGCTGTTCCAGCCCCACCGCTGGCGCGTCACGCCGGTGGTCGCGCACATCGAACAGACCGGCCTGGACGCCGCCCCCATCGTTGCCTTGCTGACCTTTCTGGTGGGCGCGGTGGTGGCCTTCCTCGGCGCCACGGTGCTGGCCGCGTTCGGCGCGACCGTCTTCACCGTCGACCTGGTGGCGTTTTCGTTCCTGCGCGAATTCGCCGTGCTGCTGACCGCCATCCTCATGGCCGGCCGGACCGCCAGTGCCTTCACCGCACAGATCGGCTCGATGAAGGCCAACGAAGAAATCGACGCCATCCGCACCCTTGGCCTGAACCCCATGGAACTGCTGGTGGTGCCGCGGGTGCTGGCACTGCTGATCTCACTGCCTCTGCTGACCTTCGTCGCGATGATCTGCGGCATCGTTGGCGGCGCGGTAGTCTGCGCCCTGACCTTGGACATTTCGCCGGCGATGTTCCTCTCGTTGCTGCAGAGCGACATCGGCGTGCAGCACTTCCTCGTGGGCCTGGCCAAGGCGCCGTTCTTCGCCTTCCTGATCGCCGCCATCGGTTGCCTGGAAGGCTTCAAGGTCAGCGGCAGCGCCGAGTCGGTGGGTGCCCACACCACCTCCAGCGTGGTGCAGTCGATCTTTGTAGTCATCGTGCTGGATGCCGTGGCCGCGCTGTTCTGCATGGAGATGGGCTGGTGAGCGGCCGTGAAGCAGTAATCGAAGCACGCGGTATCTGCAACCGCTTCGGCAGCCAGAGCGTGCACGAACAGCTCGACCTGGACCTCTACCGTGGCGAGATCCTCGCCGTGGTGGGCGGTTCGGGCAGCGGCAAGTCGGTACTGCTGCGCAGCATCATCGGCCTGCGGCGGCCGAACGAAGGGCTGATCAAGGTGTTCGGCGAGGACCTCGCCAGCTTGCGCGACGAACAGCGCTCGCAGGTCGAGCGGCGCTTCGGCGTGCTGTTCCAGAAAGGCGCGCTGTTTTCCTCCCTGACCGTCACCGAGAACGTGGCCTTGCCATTGATCGAGCATGCCGGCCTGTCGCGCGACGATGCCGAGCACCTGGCCGGGGTCAAGCTGGCCCTGGCAGGTTTGCCGCTGTCGGCTGCCGACAAGTACCCGTCGTCACTGTCCGGCGGCATGATCAAGCGCGCAGCCCTGGCCCGTGCGCTGGCCCTGGACCCGGATATCCTGTTCCTCGACGAACCCACCGCCGGCCTCGACCCCATCGGTGCCGCTGCATTCGACCAGTTGATCCTGACCTTGCGCGATGCCCTGGGTCTGAGCGTGTTCCTGATTACCCACGACCTGGACACCCTCTACACGATCACCGACCGCGTCGCCGTGCTGTCGCAGAAAAAAGTGCTGGTCGCCGGCCCCCTGGCCGAGGTCGAGCAAACCAACGACCCGTGGATTCACGAATACTTTCACGGCCCACGCGGGCGAGCGGCCGAACACGCTGCCGCCAGTGCCGGGCAGGAGCGCTGAACGATGGAAACCCGAGCTCATCACGTTCTCATTGGCCTGGTCACCGTCGTGGTGGTCGTCGGCGCCATGCTGTTCGGTCTGTGGCTGACCAAGTCCAGCGTCGACGACGCATTCAAGGACTATGAAGTGATCTTCAATGAGGCCGTCTCGGGCCTGTCCCGTGGCAGCCCGGTGCAATACAACGGCATCAAGGTCGGCGACGTGACCAGCCTGCGCCTGGACCCCAAGGACCCGCGCCGTGTGCTCGCCCGGGTTCGCCTGAGTGGCGACACCCCCGTCAAGGAAGACACGCAGGCCAAGCTGACCCTGGCTGGGGTCACCGGCAACTCGTTCATCCAGCTCAGCGGCGGTACCCCGCAAAGCCCGGAGCTCAAGAGCAAGAATGGCAAGCTGCCGGTGATCGTCGCCTCGCCATCGCCGATCTCGCGCCTGCTCAATGACAGCAGCGACCTGGTGACCAACATCAACCTGCTGCTGCACAACGCCAACGCGATGTTCTCGGACAGCAACATCGAGCGCCTGAGCAACACACTGGCCAACCTTGAGCAGACCACCGATGCCTTCGCCAACCAGAAGGGCGGTATCGGCGTAGCCATCGAACAACTGGCGCAGGTCGGCAAGCAGGCCAATGCCACCCTGGCCGAGACCCAGGCGTTGATGCGCAACGCCAACGGCCTGCTCGACACCCAGGGCAAGCAGGCTGTCGACAGCGCCCAGCAGGCGATGCAGTCGTTGGCGCAAAGCACCGAAACCATCAACAGCTTGCTGCAGGACAACCGCCAGTCGATCGACGACGGCGCGCAAGGGCTCAACCAGCTGGCCCCGGCCATCCGCGAGCTGCGCGAGACCCTCAACTCGCTCAAGGGCATCTCCCGGCGCCTGGAGGCCGACCCGAGCGGCTACCTGCTTGGCCGCGACAACACCAAGGAGTTCCAACCATGAATCCGTCGCTGCGCCTGCTGGCCCTGACGGCTGCACTGAGCCAGGTCACCGCCTGCTCGATCCTGCCCAAGGGCGAGCCTGTGGACCTCTACCGGCTGCCAGTCAACCAGGCCAGCCGCCAGGCCACGCCGGTGGACTGGTCACTGCGCTTGAACAAACCGCTGGCCAGCGAGGTGCTGGCCGGCCCGCGCATCGCCGTGATTCCCCAGGGCGACGTGGTCAGCAGCTACAAAGGCGCGCGCTGGAGCGACCCAACGCCGTTGCTGGTACGTAACCGCCTGCTCGACGGTTTTCAGCGTGACGGGCGTGTACAACGCCTGAGCGCCGACGACAGCAACCTGCAGGCCGACTACGAGTTGGTGGGTGAATTGCAGGCGTTCCAGAGCGAGTACCGCGCAGGCGGCACGCTGGAGGTGGTGATCCGTTATGACGCGCGCCTGGTGCAGGGGCGCAGCCAGCGCATTCTCGCCAGCAAGCGCTTCGAGGTGCACCAGCCGCTGACCGACCAGCAGGTCGCTGCAGTGGTCGCAGGCTTTGGCGTGGCCAGCGACCAGCTAGCCGGGCAGGTAATCAACTGGACCGTTGCCCAGGGCACCCAGGCTCAGGCGAAGAACCAGTAGCAGATGCAGATGGCCGCAATCACCCCGGACAGCTCGGCCAGCAAGGCGCAGCCGACGGCGTGGCGCACACGCTGGATACCTACCGCGCCGAAGTAGACGGCCAGTACGTAGAAGGTGGTTTCGGTACTGCCCTGGACGGTCGCAGCCACCAGCGCCGGGAAGCTGTCCACGCCGTGGGTCTGCATGGTCTCGATCAACATCGCGCGCGCGGCACTGCCGGAGAACGGCTTGACCAAGGCCGTCGGCAGGCCCTCGACGAAACGTGTGTCCATGCCCAGCCAGTTCACGGCGTGGCGAATACCGTCCAAGGCCAGCTCCAGGGCCCCGGAGGCCCGCAGTACGCCGACTGCCACCAGCATCGCCACCAGGTAGGGCAGGAGGCTCTTGGCTACGTCGAACCCTTCCTTGGCCCCTTCGACGAAGGCTTCATACACCTTCACCCCCCTCAGTGCGCCGATCACCAGGAACAGGGTGATCACCCCAAACAGGGTGAGGTTGCCGAGGATCGACGACAGGCTGGCCAGCGCGGCTGCCGACAGGGTGCCAAGGAACGCCATGAAACCGCCCAGCAGCAGCGCACCCGGAATCATGTAGGCGAGCACCACCGGGTCCCACAGGCGCAAGCGCTGCATGACCGCCACCGACAGCAGGCCGACCAGGGTCGACACGCTGGTGGCCAAGAGGATGGGCAGGAACACCAGGGTGGGGTCGGTGGCGCCTTGCTGCGCCCGGTACATGAAGATGGTCACCGGCAGCAAGGTCAGGGACGAGGCGTTGAGCACCAGGAACAGGATTTGCGCATTGCTTGCCGTGGTGCTGCTGGGGTTGAGTTCCTGCAGGGCGCGCATGGCCTTAAGGCCAATCGGCGTGGCGGCGTTGTCCAGGCCCAGGCCATTGGCCGCGAAGTTCATGGTGATCAACCCCAGGGCAGGGTGGCCAGGCGGCACCTCGGGCATCAGCCGGGCGAACAACGGGCCCAGCACCTTGGCCAGCCATTCGACGATGCCGGCTTTTTCGGCAATCTTGAGAAAGCCCAGCCACAGGGTCAGGGTGCCGAACAGCAGGACCATGACCTCCACCGACAGCTTGGCCATGGCGAAGATGCTCTCGACCATCGCGGCGAAGATATTGGCGTTGCCACCGACCAGCCATTGGGTCAGGGCGCAGACGGCCGCCACCAGGAAAAATCCGAGCCAAAGGCCGTTGAGCATCCGTGTATTCCCCCTGAAAAATGCCTGAATAATAACTGGTTTGGTCTGTACCGACCTCATCGCCGGCAAGCCGGCTTCCACAAGGTATTGCACCGCCCTCCGGTTCAGTGGGGTACCTGTGGGAGCCGGCTTGCCGGCGATAGGGCCCATTCAGACAACAAAAAGCCCCGACAAGTCGGGGCTCTTTATTTCAGTGCATCAGGCTCAGCGCTTGGCGTGCTCGCCAACCACAGCCGCTTCCTGCTTGCCCGCCATCAGCGAGGCATAGTACTGCTCGCCCTTGGCGGCGTCGTACATGCCTTCCCAACGTGCGATCACCAGAGCGGCCAGGGCGTTGCCGATCACGTTCAGGGCGGTACGCGCCATGTCCATGATGCGGTCGACACCGGCGATGAAGGCCAGGCCTTCCAGCGGGATGCCTACGCTGCCCAGGGTCGCCAGCAGGACCACGAACGATACGCCCGGCACACCGGCGATACCTTTGGAGGTGACCATCAAGGTCAGCACCAGCAGCAGCTGCTGGCTCCAGGACAGGTCGATGCCATACAGCTGGGCGATGAAGATCGCCGCGATGCTCTGGTACAGGGTCGAACCGTCGAGGTTGAACGAGTAGCCGGTCGGTACCACGAACGAGCAGATCGACTTCGGCGCACCGTACTTCTCCATCTTCTCGATCACGCGCGGCAGCACGGTCTCGGAGCTGGAGGTGGAGTAGGCGAGGATCAGCTCATCTTTCATGATGCGCATGATCTTGATCACCGAGAAGCCGAACAGGCGTGCGACCAGGCCCAGCACCATGAAGGCGAAGAAGGCGATGGCGAAGTACACCAGCAGCACCAGCTTGGCCAGCGGCAGCAGCGAGCTGAAGCCGAAGTTGGCGACGGTCACGGCGATCAGGGCGAAAACGCCGATCGGAGCGTAGTTCATGATCATGTGGGTGACCTTGAACATGGTCTCCGACACGCCCTGGAAGGTACGCACAAGCGGTTCGCGCAGGTCGGCCTGCAGGCTCGACAGACCGAGGCCGAACAATACCGAGAAGAAGATGATCGGCAGCATTTCGCCACGCATCAGCGCCGCGAAGATGTTCGACGGGATCAGGTTGAGCAACGTCTCGATGAAGGCATGCTCATGCTGCACTTCGGCCGCAGTGGCCTGGTACTTGGAGATGTCGACGGTACCCAGGGTGCTCATGTCGATGCCGGCGCCCGGGTGGAACAGGTTGGCCATCACCAGGCCGACAACGATGGCGATGGTGGTCACCACCTCGAAATAAACGATGGTCTTCAGACCGATGCTGCCCAGTTTCTTCGCGTCGCCAACCCCGGCGATGCCCACGATCAGCGACGAAATCACGATCGGGACGACGATCATCTTGATCAGGCGAATGAAGATGTCACCGGCGGGCTGGAGAACGTTGCTGATCCACCATGCCTTTTCCGCACTGAAGTGGTTCAGCAGCGCGCCGATTGCAACGCCCAGGACCAGACCGATGACGATCTGCCAGGCGAGGCTCAGTTTTGCCTTCTTCATGTCTTTACCCTTTGTTCTAGTGGTCACGGGCACCGACCGGAAAAGCGCGTAACAGAGCCGTTGGCAACGTCACGGGCAGCATACAGCTTCCGTCCGGAGACCTCATGTAAGGACACCGCGAGCGAGCGACAGGGCGCTCGGGCCAGCGAAAAGGCGGCAACTATTGCGATGGGAAAGGATGAAATCTAATGCCGGAAGCGTATACCCCATACCGATTACGCATACTGATCTGCGTCAAAATGAGGCGTTTGCAAGTCATTGATTTATAACGTTCGGAATCCCGAACAAGACCAAACCGCCATTTTTAGGCAGATTTGGCAGGGTAGGAAAGGGGTTGGAGATGGCTTGTTCGACAATCCGAATGGCCAAAATGGCACTTGTTTAACTGAACGGACGTTCGAAAAAAAGTTGATGTACGGTCAAGACAAAATGTGTCCTGACAGCAAAAAGCGAAAAGTACGACACGAAAAAGAGATGGCGCCTCGGAAGCCAGGCCTGATTGCCATGGCGTGAAACACGCCTGGCCTGAAACTTCCGATTCTGCCTTTTCCTGACCCGGCCCAATCCTGGAGGCACTCCCTGTACCCCTAGGCCACTCCGATCCTGCAACAATCAGAACAGCCCGGCCCCTTGGTCATGTGTCGCCCCTCCTCGGGGCGGCGCATCATAGAAGCGTGAAAGATAGAAAGGTTCCGCTTCTATTACATGACAGCGCGCGACCGCTCGTCGGTGACGCTCAATACCACTTCGGATCGCGCTTGAGTTGCTCCTGCAACATCGTCTTCATGCCTTCGTCCGGTTTCCCCAGCCAACGGTACTGCGCGTGGCGGGTGGGCGACTTGTCACTGGGCAAGCCCTCGGGTACTTCAACGAGCATCCCGTAGGCATCGTCCTTGTCCCAACTGAACGCCACGATCAGGCGTTTGTAGGTGCAGTTTTCCTCGGATTCGCACAGCGGGCCGACCAGGTACTTGTCGCCATCTTCAGTCACCGCCGACATCTGTTGCTCGGCGCTGCCCGTGAGGTTGATCACCCAGTCGGGCAGGCGTTCCTCGCCTTTGAGTGCGTCCTGCCAGGTTTCCTGGTACTCAGGGTCCGAGCCGAGCAACTGGTCGACCCGGACCTGGCCGTCATTGGCCGCCATGGCTCCCGCGCTACCCGTCAATACCAGGGCGGCAGCCAACGTCGTGCAAAGCTTCCTGCCCATCTTCAACCTCGACCACGTCCAAAGAAGAAGGAGGCTACGAACAGGACCAGGAAGACAATGAACAGGATCTTCGCGATACCCGTAGCGGCGCCAGCGATACCACCGAAGCCAAGTACGGCGGCGATGATGGCGATGATGAGGAAAGTGATAGCCCAGCTAAGCATGATGCTTCTCCTTTCTTTTTTGAGATCGATCCAGCCTGACCGTCAGAACACCCAGCGTTCCTGGGGCACGACATTTGCCACGGTGGCTGGCGAGGTATTGGCTGCTGGCAGCGATTGGGCTGCCTTCACCAAGGTGTTGGCACGCGTTGCCTGAATGTGCGTCAGCAACGCGGTTTGCGCCGCGACCTGTTCGGCCAGTCGGGCGGTCTGCCAGCTGTAGTAGAAGAGGCCGGCAGCCAGCGTCAGCAGCATCGCCATCCCGAGTAACAGGACCTGGCGCAGGGGGAGTGCGACATTTTGCGAGCGGTTGACGGATTGGCGGTTCATGCCGGTTCTCCTGCTGTAATTTTTCTATACAAACCTGAATAGGTAATTGCAGCCTGCATGCCAGCCGTTAGATTCAAATAAAATCCTTATAAATCAATAATTTATTTGAATTTCACATCCCCCTTGAGGACGTATCCTGCACGATGGCGCCTTTGTCGTCGTGCGAATTGCACGATTCAGCCCTCGACCTTGGTCGCCACTTTCAATAGGTCAGCATCCACGCCGCGCACCCCAATGATCTGCCGGGCAATCTCTACTGCGATGGTTTTCTGCTCACTGCTGAGCACCTCGCCTGACAGCCGCACCATGCCTTCTTCACTGGCCACCTTTATATTCAGGCCGTCCAGATTGCGGCTGAAGCGGAAGCTGTTCTGGATCTTGTCGATCACCCAGCTGTCACGGGGTTGCGGCCCGGTGGGCGCATCGACCGGGGTTTCCCGCGCCTTGGCCATGGCCACGGTATCCAGGCTGACCAGGTTGTTCACCAGGTGCACCCCATCGGTGGTCCGCGCGACCACCCCAGCCAACTCCTTGGCCTCGGTACTGTCGACCTTGCCGCGCAAGGTCACCACGCCATCGCTGCTTTGCACTTCGATGGCGGCCTTTTCCGTGATACGGCTCCACAGCAGCCGAGCGCGGATCACCGCGGCCAGGGTTGCATCCGTCAGGCGCTGGGCGTACGCGCGCAGCTCGAGTGGGCGCTCGACCAATTCGGCATTGACCCGCAGTTGGTTGTCGACCTGCTCGATGCCTCGGGTAGCCAGCGCCACCTGCTCGGCCAACTGGCGCTCGACCTCGTTTTCCACTTCACCCGAAAGGCGTGCCTTCGGCCCTTCGACCTCGACATCTATACGAAACGGATTGAGCATCTGGTTGAGCGAAAGCGCCGTTTGCAACGAACCCTGCAGGCGAGCGTCCTGGATCGGGTCGGCCATGGCCGAGGTGCAAATGGAGAGAAGGCTGACCGTCAGCGCGGCCATTCGGATGGAAAAGGGCATGACTGCACTCCTTTTATGGGCAAAATCCGTAAATCGTCGCAACCAATGTGCCAGCGCGTAGCTCTAAGGAAATCATCGATATATCAGTGAAGAGCGCCGCTACTTGGCCATTGGCTAGCATGCAAAGGACAGAATCCTTCAGAATTGACCATGCAACTTGCCCGATTTTTCCCACACTAATTGAAGAGCTATCCTAAGGAGCGCAGGAAAATGGAATCAGCCCAGGACAACCAAGGCCGCATTCTGCTGGTGGACGATGAGTCCGCTATCCTGCGTACCTTCCGCTATTGCCTGGAAGACGAAGGCTACAGCGTGTCCACCGCCAACAGTGCCACTCAGGCCGAAGCCTTGTTGCAACGCCAGGTGTTCGACCTGTGCTTCCTCGACCTGCGCCTGGGTGAGGACAACGGCCTGGATGTACTGGCGCAGATGCGTATCCAGGCACCGTGGATGCGCGTAGTGATCGTGACCGCGCACTCCGCGATCGATACGGCGGTCGATGCCATTCAGGCGGGGGCCGCCGATTACCTGGTCAAACCCTGCAGCCCCGACCAATTGCGCCTGGCCACCGCCAAGCAGCTGGAAGTTCGCCAACTGTCGGCACGCCTGGAAGCGCTGGAAGGCGAAGTACGCAAACCCAAGGACGGCCTCGACTCGCACAGCCCGGCCATGATGGCGGTGCTGGAAACTGCTCGGCAGGTGGCCACCACCGACGCCAACATCCTCATCCTTGGCGAGTCGGGCACTGGCAAGGGCGAACTGGCCCGGGCCATTCATGGCTGGAGCAAACGGGCGCGCAAGGCCTGCGTGACCATCAACTGTCCATCGTTGAATGCCGAACTGATGGAGAGCGAGCTGTTCGGCCACACCCGTGGCGCCTTTACCGGTGCCAGCGAGAGCACCCTTGGGCGGGTCAGTCAGGCTGACGGCGGCACGCTGTTTCTCGACGAAATCGGCGATTTCCCACTGACCTTGCAACCCAAGCTGTTGAGGTTCATTCAGGACAAGGAGTACGAGCGCGTCGGCGACCCGGTAACCCGCCGCGCCGATGTGCGCATCCTCGCCGCGACCAACCTGAACCTTGAAGAAATGGTGCGCGAAAGCCGTTTTCGCGAAGACCTGCTGTACCGCCTGAACGTCATCACCCTGCACCTGCCGCCGCTGCGCGAGCGCAGCGAGGACATCCTGACCCTGGCCGACCGCTTCCTGGCACGCTTCGTCAAGGAGTACTCACGCCCGGCCCGCGGTTTCAGCGACGAGGCCCGCGCGGCGCTGCTCAACTACCGCTGGCCCGGCAACATCCGTGAACTGCGCAACGTAATCGAGCGCGCCAGCATCATTTGCCCGCAGGAGCGCGTGGAAATCAGCCACCTGGGCATGGGCGAGCAGCCCGCCAGCAATGCCCCCCGAGTGGGCGCGGCACTGAGCCTGGATGAGCTGGAGCGCGCCCACATCGGTGCGGTGCTGGCGACCAGCGACACGCTCGACCAGGCGGCCAAGACGTTGGGCATCGATGCCTCGACGCTCTATCGCAAACGCAAGCAGTACAACTTATGAGATGGCCCATGAAGCTGCGCACGCGGCTTTTCCTCAGTATCTCAGCACTGGTCACCGTTGCCCTGCTGGGCTTGATACTGGGCCTGGTCAGCGTGTTGCAGATGGCCACGGTGCAGCAGCAGTCGGTGCGCGATACCACCCAAGCCCTGGAAACAGGCCTCAAGTTGCGGCAGAACCTTGGCGAACAACTGACGCTGATTCTCGATGAGGATACCGCTCCGGAAAACCTCCAGACGTTGCAGGAGAGCTTTCAGAGCCTGCTGCATCAGGGGCTCGAACAAGGCGGAGAACGCACCGGCTTCAGCAAGGCCAACAGCAACTACCAGGCCTTCCTCCAGGCTTACCGCGACAGCCCGACACCGGCACGCAGCATGGGGGTCGAGCAGCCACTGGGCGCCGCGTTCAATCAGGTTCGCACCGACCTGATCGATTCCCACAAGCAAGCCCTCGAACAGATCACCCGCAGTGAAGAACGCACGCGCGACCGCGCCTTGCTGGTCAGTGGCGCGCTCGGCCTGATGGGTTTGGTGGTGGTGATCCTGGGCTTCATCACCGCGCACAACATCGCCCGTCGCTTTGGCCAACCGATCGAAGCCCTGGCCAAGGCGGCAGACCAGCTTGGCCAAGGCAACTTCGACGTTACCTTGCCGGTGACACAGGCCATCGAGCTCAACCAACTGACGCGTCGTTTCGGCTTGATGGCCGATGCACTGCGCAAGCACCAGGCCACCAATGTCGATGAGCTGTTGGCCGGCCAACAGCGCCTGCAGGCGGTGCTTGACAGCATCGACGACGGTTTGCTGATCATCGACCGCCAAGGCCGCCTCGAGCACCTCAACCCGGTTGCCCAGCGCCAGCTGGGCTGGAGTGACAGCCGCGTCGGCAGCGGCCTGGCCGAAGCCCTGCAGCGACCGGAACTGGAGCAACAGCTGCGCCAGGTGTTGCGCGGCGGCAGCCTGGATCGCCCACCTGACGACCTGAGCATCGAGGTCGATGAAGAGTCACGCCTGCTGACGTACAGCCTGACCCCGGTCAGTCACCCGCAAGGGCCGATTCTGGGGGCCGTAATGGTGTTGCATGATGTCACCGAACAACGTGCCTTCGAGCGTGTGCGCAGCGAGTTCGTGCTGCGCGCCTCGCATGAGTTGCGCACCCCGGTCACCGGCATGCACATGGCCTTTGGTTTGCTTCGCGAGCGCATCAAGTTCCCACCTGAAGCGCGCGAAAGCGACTTGCTGGAAACCATCGGCGAAGAAATGCAGCGCCTGACCCAGCTGATCAACGACCTGCTCAACTTCTCGCGTTATCAAAGCGGGCTGCAGAAGCTCGACCTCGCACCCTGCGCCATCGATGCGTTGCTGGAACGGGCCCAGTCACGCTTCAGCGAACCGGCCTCTGCCAAACAGATCGAGCTGCTCAAGGAGCTGGATATGCCGCTGCCTCGCATACAAGCCGACATCGCCCAACTCGACCGCGTGCTCGATAACCTGCTGCACAACGCCATCCGCCACACCGCCCGCGGCGGGCGCATCCGCCTGCATGCGCGGCGGCATGCGGAGCGGGTGATCATCAGCGTCGAAGACAACGGCGAAGGTATTGCCTATGGCCAGCAGGGACGGATCTTCGAGCCGTTCGTGCAGGTCGGGCGCAAGAAAGGCGGGGCAGGGCTGGGGTTGGCGTTGTGCAAGGAAATCGTCCAGTTGCATGGCGGGCGCATGGGGGTATTTTCTCGACCGGGGCAGGGCACGCAGTTCTACATGGCGCTGCCCGTCTAAGGCTCATCATCGATTCGCTGCCGCCTGACTTGCCGGCCGCGAGTCACCAGCTCGGCAAACTGGCGTGCATTCAACGGGTGGGCAAACAACCAGCCCTGGCCGTAGTTGACCCCTTCGCTGTTGAGCAGCACCGCTTGCGCCTCGCATTCGATACCTTCGGCGATCACTCGCAGATGAAGGTCATGGGCCATGCGGATAATGTGCGGTGCCACGCCACTGCTGGCCGCATCGTGCCCCAAGGCATCGATGAACGCCTTGTCGATCTTCAGGCAGTCGACCGGCAAGGTCTGCAGGTAGGCCAGGCTGCAGTAGCCGGTGCCGAAATCATCGATCAGTACCTGATGGCCTACAGCACGCAGTGCTTGGAGGTTGTCACGGGCCACGACCACATCGATCAGCCCGCGCTCGGTCACCTCGAAGGCGATCTGGCTGGCCGCGACTCGGTGCAGCGCCAACAACCGCGCCGCCACCCGGCCGATGCGTGGCGCCATCACATCGCAGGCGGCAAGGTTCACCGAAATGTACAGGTTGCGGTGCGAACGCAATAACTGCCCCAACTGCTCCAGCACGCGCTGCAGGACAAAATCGGTGATCTGGCGGATCTGGCCAGTGTTCTCAGCCAGCGGAATGAACAAATCCGGACTGGTCAGCGTGCCATCCGGTCGCCGCCAGCGCACCAGCGCTTCGGCCCCCACACACCGCCGGCTGTCGAGTTCGATGATGGGTTGGTAGAGCACCTGCAATTCGCCGCGACGCAGCGCATTTTGCAGCTCCGAACTCATCGAGCGGCGCTGCAGGATCAGTTGCAGCACCAGCCACCCGATGCAACAGGCCGCCAGCACGCTGCCGGGGAACAACAGCCAGAGCATGCCGTTCATCCTCAGCGGCAGGCTGGCCCGTGGCGCGATCAGGACGAGTTGGTAGTCCGGTGATTTGGTCGGCATGCGATAGACCAGGCGGTCATGCAGTTCGAACAGCGAATTGCCGCTGGGTGGCGGCCAGCTGTTGGCAGGCGGCCAGACTTGCGGCGGGCCCAGCACCGGGATAGCGCGCGTGCCATTGTCGAGCACTACCAACAGGCTGCCGCCGGGTGGCAGGTCGACCACATCGGTCAGGTGCCCGCGCGAGGTGGACACCAGGAAATTGCCCCGTGCGAGCATCAGCGCGGCGAGGTTTTCGTTGGGTTCGGTGGTGGTGTTGAGCCAGTAGCTGTAGGTCGGGCCTTGGATATCCGGCGCGCGCGTGGGAACGAAGGCCCTGGCGCCGCCGCGATTGGAACAGGCGACATTGACGTCGACGTAGGCCGCCTCGTAGATGAAGCGTGAACCTAGCCCAACCTGTTGCAGTAGCGCCAACATCGCCGGGCTGCACCCTCGAAGCGGCTGACCCTGCAGCTCATCGACGCCCTCACGCAGCTGGCCGAACACCTGCTCCAGGCGGTCGAGAAAGCGCTCGCCCTGGGCGTTCATCTGTGCGCTCTCGCTTTCCTTCATCTGCTGCAGGGCAATGCCGATGCTGGCAGTCAGCAATACTGCGGCGCTGGCTACCGCTGCCAAGGCAGCCAGCATCCAGGGTCGGTAGAAAAATTGGCGCAGTGCAGTTATTAGGGCCGACATGGGCAGCATCCGGTTGATATACAAGATATAGCAACTGAAGCGTGGATTAGCCTGGCCGTTGGGCGGAGGAATTACCGCATGCGGTTGAGCACCTGCAGCATCGCCGCCGTCTGCGCATCGGGCGTGCCATCGAAACGCTGCGGACGGAAGCGCATCTGGAAGGCCGCGATGACATGGCGCGTGGCCACATCCAACTGCCCTGTCTGTTCAATAGCGTAGCCAAAACGGGCCAGTTCTTGCTGATACCAGCCGATGGTTGGCGGGTTGACGTTGAAGTAGGCCTGCTGCCGGGCCACCGCGTTGGCGTCGGGCCAGATGCCAATCCCCGCTTCGGCCAGACGCTTCCAGGGGAACAGCGGCCCCGGGTCGAGCTTGCGCAACGGCGCGATGTCACTGTGACCGATGATGTGCCGCGGTTCGATGTTGTTGCGTTTGACGATGTCCTTGAGCAAGGCGATCAGCGACTGGATCTGCGCTTCGGTGTAGGGGTACCACACACGGCCATTCGGGGTGTCATCGAATCCTGGGTTGACGATCTCGATACCGATGGAGCTGGAGTTCAGCCAGGTCCGGCCCTGCCACTGGCTTTCGCCGGCATGCCAGGCACGACGGTTTTCGTCGATCAGTTGATAGACCGTGGCCGGGCCGTCGCCGATCAGGTAATGGGCACTGACCTCTCCGTGGGTGAGCAACGCCAGTGAGCGCTCCAGCGAGGCATTCGTGTAATGCAGAACGACGAACTGGATGCGGTCGTCCTGGTTGGCCGAGGGATGGCTGCGGTCGATGCGCAGGCCCGTGGAGCAGCCTGCCAGGACGATCAGCAGCAATGCAGAAAACAGCGCTTTCATAGGGGAAGCCAGATGATGAGCCGGTAACGCATCAGCATAACGTATGCGCGCCCAGCCCACCCGCTCAGCTTTGTTCCACCCGATTGCGGCCTTGGCCCTTGGCCCGGTACAGCGCCGCATCGGCGCGCTTGAGTACCTGGTCGCCACGCTCGCCGGAACGGAAAGCGCTCAGGCCAATGGAGGTGGTGATGACCACGCGTTCGCCTTTGAAATGGAACGGGCAGGCCTCGATGGCGGCGCGCAGCACCTCGGTGACCTGGGCAGCGGCTGCAGGTGTTGTCTGCGGCAGCAGGACGACGAATTCCTCACCCCCGAAACGGGCGATGAAATCACGCGCCCGTAGACGCTTGCGCAACTGCTCGGCGACGATCTTCAGCACCTTGTCGCCCGCCAAGTGCCCATAGTTGTCGTTGATGCGCTTGAAGTGATCCAGGTCGAGAATCGCCATCGCCAGATGACCACCCTTGTCCTGCCAATCGAGCATCTCGCGCTCGACTTGCTCGCTCCAGGCGGCGCGATTGGGCAGGCCGGTCAGCGGGTCGATCAGGGCCTTCTGGCGCTGCTCTTCCAAGTGCTCGCGATAGCCAAGGGCCTCCTGCTCCATGCTCGCGACCCGTTCGGCCAGGCCCTGCAGGCGTCCGGCCAGCTCTTGTTCGCGGCGGGCACGTACTTGCTGGTGGTCGTCCATGGTCGCCAGCAGGCCTTCCAGTCGGCTTTCCAGGATGTGCTTGAGGCTGCCCACATCGGCCGCCCCCTGTACGCTGCTGTGCAGGCCATCGACCTGCTCGCGCAGCTGGCTGTCCAGTTCGCGTGCGGCAGTACTGTTATCGGCATGACCGGCGCTGGCTTCGTGCAAGTGGCTCTGGAAACCTTCCAGGCGCTCGTTGAGCTGCTGCAGGTAGGTTTCAAATTCGTGCTGGCCGCTGTCGGTGATGGCCAGCATGAGCACGGCCAGGTCATCGAGCACCGGAATCAGTTCGTACCAGTTCAGCCCGCGCGCCACGCGCTCGCGCATCGCCAGGGCCTGAGCCTTGTGACGCTCCGGCAGGCTGAGATCATCGAGCAGGCCGAGCAGCGTCTGCTCGATATGCGCGGCAACCTGGCTGTAGGGCGGCTCGACTGCGTCCGGGAGCGAGTAGGGGCCATCTTCGCCGAAGGTTTGCTCAAGGCTCGCCAGATCTTCGGCCTCGGCTACCAGCGTCTGAGACGGTGCTGTCGACTCTGCGGATTCGCCAGCAACGGGCTCGACATCCGGCACTTCAGGCGATGGCTGGCCTGGGTCATTTTCCGGCGACGACACAAGCGGGCGCAGCTCATCAGCATCGAGTGGCGGCAAGTCCACCAGAACGGGGCCATCAGGCAATGGCTGAGACGGGGTGTCGTCCTGTGCATCGGCTACCGAAGGCACCGATTCGCAAGCGTCCTTCGTCTCAGGGTCGCTGTCACGATTACCGAACAACCGCTGCAGGAATCCTGACCTGGCGTGTTCATCCGCCTTGCTCAGCGATGTCAGCGCGCGCCCCTGCAGCCCGCTGAGCTCACCCAGCAAGGGCGGCAATTCGCGCGACTGGCTGACGCCTCCATCGAGTTTCTTCGCCAGCTTCTTCAGCGGACGGGCAACATCACCGGGTAGCGGCAGGCCTTGAAGCTGGGTAACCAGCGCCGTCAGCGCATCGCTGACCTGGCTCATGCGCGTATCCCGACGCTGCTCGGAGTCCAGCACGGCCTGTTCCAGGCGCGGGATCAAACCGGCAAGGCCGGCGTCCATGTTGTCGGTGCGGATGACTTCGCGCATTTCCTTCATGCATTCGTCGACAACCTTGTCGCTGCCCTCGGCGGCGAGGGAGCTGCGCACCAGGCCCCGACGCAGCAAATCGAGCCGGGCGGCCCAGCGGCGTTCGAGCTTTTCCTGCTGTTCGATGCTTTTGAGGTATTTTTCTTTCCAGCGCTCGGCTTCTTCGGTCATGCCTGGATCCGCGACGGGTAATGCATCTGTGGGACGTGAATACAGGCTGTCGGCGCGTACCTCGAACACTTGAGGGGGCAAGCGCCGTTAGCTGATCTAGCTCAAGACCGGCAGCGTATCCACAGTCAGTGCATCAGGCAATCGGATCTCCACGGCGACCGGGAGGTGGTCGGAAATCGGCTGCGCCAGCACCTCGACCCGCTCAAGAGTCAGGCTCGAGCTGAGCAGGATATGGTCCAGGCAGCGCTGTGGGCGCCAACTGGGGAAGGTCGCTTCGACCTGAGGGGCGATCAGGCCCAGGTCGCGCAAGGGGGAATGGTCGAGCAAGTCGGTGGCATGGGTATTCATGTCGCCCATGAGAATCTGATGGCGGTAGCCGCCGATCAGCTCACGAATGTAGGCCAACTGCCGGGCGCGGGTCTTGGCGCCCAACGCCAGGTGCATCATGACCACGATCAGCGCATCTTCACCTTCGCCGAAGCGCACCAGGATCGCGCCGCGACCCGATGGGCCGGGCAGGGGATGGTCTTCTAGCAGTTGTGGCTTGAGACGGCTGAGCACGCCGTTGCTGTGTTGGGCAAAGCGCCCGAGGTTGCGGTTGAGCTGCTGGTACCAGTAGGGGAAGGCGCCCAGATGGGCGAGGTGTTCCACCTGGTTGACGTAGCCCGAGCGCAGGCTGCCGCCATCGGCTTCCTGCAAGGCCACCAGATCGAAGTCGTTGAGCAGGTCGCCAATCTTCTGCAAGTTGCCCGCCCGTCCATTGTGCGGCAGCAGGTGCTGCCAGCTGCGGGTCAGGTAATGGCGGTAGCGCTCGGTACTGATGCCGACCTGGATGTTGAAGCTGAGCAGCCGCAGGCGACCATCCTCGGGCAGGCCGGAAGCCTGCAGGTGATGTTCGTTGACCTGCGGCTGGTGCAGGCCAATGCCACGCGCGGATCTGAAACGGCGCATGGGATACGCCGCTTACTTAGCGGCGCGCTCCTTGGCGATCAGTTGGTCGGCGACGTTCAGCACGCCTTCCGGCCCTTGAGCGGTGCCAAGGTCAAAGCGGTATTTGCCGTTGACCACCATGCTCGGTACGCCGGTGATTTCGTACTTCTTCGCCAGTTCCTTGGCCTGATTGACCTGGCCTTTGATGGCGAAGGAGTCGAAGGTGGCAAGGAACTTGTCCTTGTCGACGCCCTGGGTGGCCAGGAAGTC
Source organism: Pseudomonas sp. NPDC089395 (assembly GCF_044749525.1). Classification (NCBI taxonomy): domain Bacteria; kingdom Pseudomonadati; phylum Pseudomonadota; class Gammaproteobacteria; order Pseudomonadales; family Pseudomonadaceae; genus Pseudomonas; species Pseudomonas sp. NPDC089395. Next base: position 390,699 of record NZ_JBIVID010000004.1, on the reverse strand, counting down.
GGCCATATCGTTCTTGTCAGTCAGGCGCTTGCGCTGGTTCTGGATGGCATCGAACACCGCAGCGTGAACCTTGTGCTCGACGCCCATGGCTTCAAGGGTCAGGAACATCTGGCCGTGGGCATCCCAGGGACCGCCGAACATGGCCGGCACGCGCTTGAAGTGGACGTCCTGGGGCAGTTTTTCAACCCATGGGTTGATCACCGGCTCGAAGGTATAGCAGTGAGGGCAGCCGTACCAGAACAGTTCGACCACTTCGATCTTGCCGGGGACGGATACCGGAACAGGTTTGCTCAGCTCGAGGTATTCCTTACCGGCCGTAATAGGCTCCGCGGCCTGGATGGCGGCCATACCGAACACGCTGGCAGCGACCAGCGCGGCGCTGAGAATCAGTTTACGCATGCTTTACTCCTGAGCAGTCATTGGTCGCCTCGACACGACCCGTTCTGAGACCGGTCGGGAAGGGCCCGAGTTCTGTAGTGTAACGGCTGCGGACAGAAAAAAGGGCGGTCCGCGCCGCCCTTTCATCTTTACCGTTGACGCATTAACCGAATGTTAATGCAGACCCTGGATGTAGCTGGACAAGGCCTGGATGTCATGGTTGCTCAGCTTGCTTGAGATGGTGCGCATGATGGCCGCATCACCATCGTTGGTGCGGTCGCCTTCTCGGAAATCGGTGAGCTGCTTGGCCACGTACTGCGAATGCTGCCCCCCCAGATGCGGGAAACCGGCCAGTGCGAGACCCGCGCCATTGGGCGAGTGGCAGCCGGTACAGGCAGGCATGCCTTTTTCCAGGTCGCCACCATTGAACAAGGCGCGGCCTCGCTCGACCAGCTTGGGATCGGCGGCGCCGACGCTACCCTTCTGGCTGGAGAAATAAGCGGCGATATCGGCCAGATCCTGATCGCTGAAATTGGCCAGCATGCCGGTCATTTCCAGCACGGTACGCTTGCCCGACTTGATGTCGTGCAGCTGTTTTTCCAGGTAGCGCTGGCCCTGGCCGGCCAGTTTCGGGAAGTTCGGCGCCAGGCTGTTGCCGTCGGGGTTGTGGCAGGCCCCACAAACGGCCGTTTTGGCCTGGCCGGCGGCGGCATCGCCTTTGATGGGGTCCGCAGCAGTGGCTGCACCGGCGACACCCATGGTCAACAGCAGACTCACGACTAGTTTGTTCATCAGCTAATCCAACACGGCTAAGGGTGAAATGTTATGTATCGGGACTGCCGCTCATCCAAAGGATGACCAAACGGTAGTCCTCGGCACTGCAGTCCATGCACAATCCACGCGGCGGCATAGCCTTGAAACCCTGGGTAACATGCGTCTGGAGTATCTCCATGCCTTTCGCCAGCCTTGGCTCCCACGCTGCCCGGTCGCCCTTCTTGGGTGCCTGTGGCAACTGCCCGGCGTGACAGGCCGCACACGTGCGGTTGTACAACGCCTCGGGATCCTGTGTAGCCTGTGCGCTGAAAAACGGCAGGAACATACCGACAGCAAGCAGCCATTTCGCCATGCGAAACGACCTGACAGGGTTGGGGGACGCGCTGCGTTCTGATGCGCGAGCTATTGTTCGACACCCCATGCTCGTTCTCCTTCGCTGGGAGAATGAGCACACAAAAACTGGGGCATTATATACTTCCGCCATCCAAACGGAAACGACACCGCTTGCCGGCCTAGGCTTTGGCAACACCCACATCGGATATCCCATGCAAGTCAAGAACCCCATCCTCGGCCTCTGCCAGAAAGCCAAATTCGCCCTCAGCGCTGCCAAGGTCGAACAATGCCCGGACGATCAGGGTTACGAGGTGGCTTTCGCCGGCCGTTCCAACGCCGGCAAATCCAGTGCCCTCAATACCCTGACTCATGCCAGCCTGGCGCGTACCTCGAAAACTCCAGGGCGCACCCAGCTGTTGAATTTCTTCAGTCTGGACGATGAACGGCGTTTGGTCGACCTGCCGGGCTACGGATATGCAAAAGTCCCGATTCCGCTCAAGCAACACTGGCAGCGCCACCTGGAAGCCTACCTGGGCAGCCGCGAGTGCCTGCGCGGGGTGATCTTGATGATGGACGTGCGCCATCCCATGACCGACTTCGACAAGATGATGCTCGACTGGGCCAAGGCCAGCGGCATGCCAATGCACATCCTGCTGACCAAGGCCGACAAGCTGACCCACGGCGCGGCCAAGAACACGCTGCTCAAGGTGCAGTCGGAAATTCGCAAGGGTTGGGGTGATGGTGTGACCATCCAGCTGTTCTCGGCACCCAAGCGTTTGGGGCTGGAAGAGGCCTACAAAGTGCTGGCCGACTGGATGGAGTTGGAAGACAAACCAGTAGCCTGATGTAGGAGCGGCCTTGTGTCGCGAAAGGGCCGCAACGCGGCCCCAGCAACATGTGCAGCACTGCTGAAATCCTGGGGTCGCTTCGCGACCCTTTCGCGACACAAGGCCGCTCCTACAGCATTCGCGTAGCACTTGCCCAAATTCCGGGCAAAAAAAACCCCGGACTTCGTATGGGGAGGGGGAAGTTCGGGGTCCAAGTCCGGACCGCTAGGGCGGGGTCCGGGTATCTGCCAACACTTAACACAACATAGGAGCATCGAAGGGCTTCACCAGCCATTCAGTTACTCTGAGTTCCGCTTCACCCATTTAGTTCCGAAGCCCTGAAAACTATTTGCGATAGTTTCATGAAACTTCAGAACCAGTGGCATAGGGCCACTGCGGGATCCGCGTCACTACGCCGCAGATCCTACACAGCTTTCCCTGCTCAATCAGTGAGCTTCGTCCCAATTCGCGCCAATACCCACTTCGACCAGCAGCGGCACATCCAGTTGCGCGGCACTGCTCATGTGCCCACGAATTTCATCTTTCACCTGCTCGACCAGGTCTGCACGCACCTCCAGCACCAATTCGTCGTGCACCTGCAGGATGACGCGCGCGTCCAGGCTGCTCTGGCTGAGCCAGTTGTCGACGTTGACCATCGCCCGCTTGATGATATCGGCGGCAGTACCCTGCATCGGCGCGTTGATCGCGGTGCGCTCGGCGCCCTTGCGCAGGGCCGGGTTCTTGGCGTTGATGTCCGGCAAGTACAGGCGACGGCCGAACAGGGTCTCGACGAAACCTTGCTCCGCAGCCTGGGCGCGTGTGCGCTCCATATAGGCCAGCACGCCCGGATAGCGAGCGAAGTAACGGTCGATGTAATCCTGCGACTGCTTGCGGTCGACACCGATCTGCTTGGCCAGGCCGAAGGCGCTCATGCCGTAGATCAGGCCGAAGTTGATGGCCTTGGCGCTACGGCGCTGGTCGGTGGTTACCGCTTCCAGGGCCACGCCGAATACTTCCGCCGCGGTGGCACGGTGCACATCGAGGTCGTTACGGAAGGCATGCAGCAGGCCTTCATCCTTGGCCAGGTGGGCCATGATGCGCAGCTCGATCTGCGAATAGTCCGCCGCCAGCAGCTGGTAGCCCGGGCTCGCCACGAAGGCCTGGCGAATGCGCCGTCCCTCCGCGGTGCGGATCGGGATGTTCTGCAGGTTCGGGTCGCTCGACGACAGGCGACCGGTGGCCGCCACCGCCTGCTGGTACGAGGTATGAATGCGCCCGGTGCGCGGGTTGATCTGGCCCGGCAGCTTGTCGGTGTAGGTGCTCTTGAGCTTGCTCAGGCTGCGGTACTGCATCAGTACCTCGGGCAGCGGGTAGCCCTGCTCGGCCAACTCGTCGAGTACCGCTTCGGCCGTGGAGGGCTGGCCTTTGGCGGTCTTGCTCAGCACTGGCATGCCCAGCTTGTCGTAAAGGATCGAGCCGAGCTGCTTGGGCGAACCGAGGTTGAACTCCTCACCGGCCAGCTCGTAGGCGCGACGTTCCAGCTCGGCCATTTTCACGCCCAGCTCACCGCTCTGCACCTGCAGCAAGGCAGCATCGACCAGCGCACCCTGGCGCTCGATCTTGGCCAGCACCGGCACCAGCGGCATCTCGATGTCCATCAGCACCGGCTGCACGCTCGGCGTCTTGGCCAGGCGCGCCTGCAGTGCCTGGTGCAGGCGCAGGGTGATGTCGGCATCTTCGGCCGCGTAAGGGCCCGCCTTGTCCAGGTGGATCTGGTTGAAGGTCAGCTGCTTGGCGCCCTTGCCGGCGATGTCCTCGAACGAGATCGTCGCGTGGTCGAGGTACTTCTGCGCCAGGCTGTCCATGTCGTGACGGGTGGCGGTGGAGTTGAGCACGTAGGATTCAAGCATGGTGTCGTAGGCCACGCCGCGCATCTCGATGGCCGGGGCGCCATTGGCCAGGATGTTGATGTCGTACTTGGCGTTCTGCCCGACCTTGGCCTTGGCCGGGTCTTCCAGCAGCGGTTTCAAGGCCAGCAGCACGGCTTCACGGTCCAGTTGAACGGGCGCTCCTTCGTAGTCGTGGGCCAGCGGCACATAGGCCGCTTCATGGCCTTGCACGGCGAAGGACAGGCCAACCAGCTGCGCTTTTTGCGCATCCAGGCTGGTGGTCTCGGTGTCGAAAGCGAACAACGGCGCCTGGCGCAGTTTCTCCAGCCAGGCGTCGAAACGGGCCTGGTCGAGAATGGTCTCGTACTTCGGCTCGACCTTGGCCGCAGGCTCCTCGACCGGCACAATCTCCGTGCCAGCCTTGGCCGCGTCACGCTGCACATCAGCGACCCAGCTCTTGAACTCCATCTCGGTGTACAGCGCCAGCAAGGCTTCGCGGTCCGGCTCGCCACACACCAGCGCATCCACTTCGATATCGAGCGGCACGTCGAGCTTGATGGTCGCCAGCTCATAAGACAGGAACGCTGCGTCGCGGTGCTCTTCGAGCTTGGCGGGCAGGGTCTTGGCGCCACGGATGGCCAGCGTCGGCACCTTGTCGAGGTTGGCGTAGAGGTCGCTGAGACCACCGCCGATACCGGTCAGCAGGCCTACTGCCGTCTTTTCACCAACGCCCGGTACGCCAGGAATGTTGTCGACCTTGTCGCCCATCAGGGCGAGGAAATCGATGATGTGTTCGGGACCAACGCCAAACTTCTCGTGCACGCCAGCGACGTCCAGCACGCTGCCGGTCATGGTATTGACCAGGGTAACGTGGCCGTCCACCAGCTGCGCCATGTCCTTGTCGCCGGTCGAGATGATCACTGGCCGGCCCTGGGCGGCACTGCTACGCGCCAAGGTACCGATCACGTCGTCGGCCTCCACACCCTCCACGCACAGCAGCGGGTAGCCCAGTGCCTTGACGCTGGCGTGCAACGGCTCGACCTGGACCCGCAAGTCATCCGGCATGCTCGGGCGGTTGGCCTTGTACTCGGCGAACATAGCGTCACGGAAGGTGCCGCCCTTGGCGTCGAACACCACGGCGAAGAGGCTGTCGGGATATTGTTTGCGCAGGCTCTTGAGCATGTTCAGCACACCCTTGACCGCGCCGGTGGGCATGCCCTTGGAGGTGGTCAGCGGCGGCAGTGCGTGGAAAGCGCGGTAGAGGTAGGAGGAACCGTCCACCAGGACGAGAGGCGCTTGGCTCATGAGGAGAATCAACCTTTTCGGCGGGTCCGGGGCTAGAATAGCCGGATCAATGACGACAAAGGGACAAGGTTATCATGCGTACACTCAATCGCCTGTTACTGCTCGGTCTGATGGCAACCATGCCAGTCGTCACCCTGGCGGCGGACGACGCCCCCTCGGCCGATCCCGAGGTGACCATTCGCACGGAAGGCGATAAAACCATCCAGGAATACCGCCAGAACGGCTTCCTGTATGCGATCAAGATCACGCCGAAAAACGGCAAACCTTATTTTCTGGTACGCGCCGATGGCTCTGATGGCAATTTCATTCGTTCCGACCAGCCGGACATGCTGATCCCGTCCTGGAAGATCTTCGAGTGGTAATCTGACGCGTATCGTTCACATCAACCCGGCACTTCCCGGCGGAAGTGCCCGTATGGGCATCTTTTCATCATGTCAGTCTTCACCCCCGTGACCCGGCCTGAGCTGGAAACCTTTCTGGCGCCTTACGAGCTGGGCCGTCTACTCGACTTCCAGGGCATTGCCGCCGGCACCGAAAACAGCAATTTCTTCGTCAGCCTCGAACAGGGGGAGTTCGTCCTGACGCTGATCGAGCGCGGGCCCAGCGAGGACATGCCGTTCTTCATCGAACTGCTCGATACCCTGCACGCCGCCGACATGCCGGTGCCCTATGCCCTGCGTGATCGCGACGGCAACGGCTTGCGCGAGCTGTGCGGCAAGCCTGCCCTGCTGCAGCCACGGCTGTCGGGCAAGCACATCAAGGCGCCGAACAACCAGCACTGCGCCCAGGTCGGCGAGCTGCTGGCGCACATTCACCTGGCCACCCGCGACCGAGTGATCGAGCGCAAGACCGACCGCGGCCTGGACTGGATGCTGGCCTCCGGCGCCGAGCTGATGCCGCGCCTGACCCCCGAGCAAGTGGCGTTGCTGCAGCCGGCACTGGACGAAATCACTGCGCACAAGGCCCAGATCCTCGCCTTGCCGCGGGCCAACCTGCATGCCGACCTGTTCCGTGACAACGTGATGTTCGAAGGCACCCACCTGACCGGTGTGATCGACTTCTACAACGCCTGCTCCGGGCCGATGCTGTATGACATCGCCATCACCGTGAACGACTGGTGCCTGGATGAGCAGGGCGCGATCGATGTGCCACGCGCCCAGGCGCTGCTGGCGGCCTACGCGGCGTTGCGACCGTTCACGGCGGCCGAGGCCGAGCTATGGCCGGAAATGCTGCGGGTAGGGTGTGTGCGCTTCTGGCTGTCGCGCCTGATCGCGGCGGAGTCGTTTGCCGGGATGGATGTGATGATCCATGACCCGAGCGAGTTCGAGGTGCGTCTGGCGCAACGTCAGCAAGTGGCTTTGCACTTGCCGTTCGCCTTGTAACCGAGGCGACCCCTTCGCGGGACAAGCCCGCTCCCACAGGTACAGCGGAGCACTCAAGTGCCGTGGAGAACCTGTGGGAGCGGGCTTGTCCCGCGAAAGGGCCGGCACAGCATCAAAGCTGCTCCAGGCACCCCGCCAGATCACCGCCCAGCTTCTCCAGCAAGCGCTCATACCCCTTGGCATCCACCGGGTCGGCGCCCCCCAGGGCATCCAGTTCAGCCAACCGCACCGGCAGCCCGGCCGTCAGCGTTTCAGCCAGACGCGGCCGCAGCGGCGGCTCGCTGAACACACAGGTCTTGCCCACTTCCTGCAGGCGCTTGCGCATGGCGGCGACATGCTGTGCGCCAGGCTGCACCTCCGAGGCTACGCTGAACACACCGGCGTGCTTCAGCCCATAAGCCGACTCGAAGTAGTCGAACGCTTCGTGGAACACGAAGTAAGGCTTGTCGGCGATACCCGCCACACGCGCCTTGATGCGTGCATCCAACCCGTCGAGACGCTCGCTGAACGCCTTCAGGTTGCTCTGGTAGCGCGCCGCGTTGGCCGGGTCCGCCGCCGCCATGTCCGCCGCCATCTTCGCCGCGATGACCCGCGCGTTGGCCGACGACAACCACAGGTGCGCATCCAGGCTGCCCGGGCGGTGATCGTGGTCATGCTCGTCGTGGTCGTCTTCCTCGTGGGAATGGCTGTCCTCGCCGAAGTGGCGCAGCTGCAGGCCTGTCAGCGACTGCACGGCGACCGTGGGCTTGCTGCGGCTGCCGAGCACCCGTGGCAGGAAGCTCTCCATGTCCGGGCCGATCCAGTACAGCAGGTCGGCATCGCCCACTCGCCGCACATCCGAAGGGCGCAGCGCGTAGTGGTGCGGCGAGGCGCCGGGTGGCAGCAGCACGTCAGGGCTGCCTACGCCGTCCTGCACGGCGGCGGCAATCTGCTGCAAGGGCTTGATACTGGTCAGCACGCGCACGTCGGCCTGCGCCGAGCAGGCGATGAATGCGACAAAAAGCACAAGGAATCGGGACACGTTGAATACTCGACTCGTCAGAAACAGGTAACATAATAACGTCTCCATCCAGAACCGTCGCTGACCATGTCCATCACGCCGCTGGCTCACCGCCCCCACGATCACTCCCATTGCGTACACAGCGCCCTGGCCGAAGCCGACGCCTTGTGCACCCGCCAAGGCCTGCGCCTGACCGCACTGCGTCGCCGTGTACTGGAACTGGTGTGGCAGAGCCACAAGCCGCTGGGCGCGTACGACATCCTCGCCGTGCTCAGCGAGCAGGACGGCCGCCGCGCCGCCCCGCCCACGGTGTACCGCGCACTCGATTTCCTCCTGGAAAACGGCCTCGTGCACCGCATCGCCTCGCTCAACGCCTTCATCGGCTGCAGCCACCCGGAACACGCGCACCATGGCCAGTTCCTGATCTGCCGCGTGTGCCACGTGGCCATCGAGCTGGAGCAGGACAGCATCAGCGACGCCATCATCACCAGCGCCAAGGGCGTGGGCTTCACTGTCGAGACCCAGACGGTGGAAATCGTAGGCCTGTGCGGCAACTGCCGGGGCACAGCATGAGCGACGCCCTGATCCGCCTTGAGCAGGTCGGCGTCACCTTCGGCGGCGAGGCGGTGCTCGACAGCATCGACCTGTCAGTGGCACCCGGCCAGATCGTCACCCTGATCGGCCCCAACGGCGCCGGCAAGACCACCCTGGTGCGCGCCGTACTCGGGTTGCTCAAGCCGCACCGCGGCAAAGTGTGGCGCAAGCCGAAGCTGCGTATCGGCTACATGCCGCAGAAGATCCAGGTAGATGCCACGCTGCCGCTCTCGGTGCTGCGCTTTCTGCGCCTGGTGCCCGGCGTAGACCGCGCGGCAGCCCAGTCAGCCTTGCAGGAAGTCGGAGCCGAACAGGTGATCGACAGCCCGATCCAGACCATTTCCGGTGGTGAGATGCAGCGCGTGCTGCTGGCCCGAGCGCTGCTGCGCGAACCTGAGCTGCTGGTGCTGGACGAACCCGTGCAGGGCGTCGACGTGGTCGGCCAGACCGAGCTGTACAACCTCATCACCCGCCTGCGCGACCGCCACCGCTGCGGCGTGCTGATGGTGTCGCATGACCTGCACCTGGTGATGAGCGCCACCGACCAGGTGGTCTGCCTCAACCGTCACGTGTGCTGCTCGGGCCACCCCGAGCAGGTCAGCAACGACCCGGCCTTCGTCGAGCTGTTCGGCCAGAACGCCCCGAGCCTGGCCATCTATCACCACCACCATGACCACAGCCACGACCTGCACGGTTCGGTCGTTGCCCCTGGCGCCCATGTTCACGGAGAGCACTGCAAGCATGGCTGATTTTCTTCTCTACGCCTTGCTTGCGGGTCTTTCCCTGGCGCTGGTGGCGGGCCCGCTTGGCTCTTTCGTGGTGTGGCGGCGCATGGCCTATTTTGGCGACACCCTGTCCCATGCCGCACTGCTGGGCGTGGCCTTGGGCTTCGTGCTGGACGTCAGCCCGGCGCTGGCGGTAACCGTCGGCTGCCTGCTGCTGGCCATCCTCCTGGTCACCCTGCAACAGCGCCAGCCGCTGGCCTCGGACACCCTGCTCGGCATCCTCGCGCCGAGTACCCTGTCGCTGGGCCTGGTGGTGCTGAGTTTCATGAAGGACGTGCGCATCGACCTGATGGCCTACCTGTTCGGTGACCTGCTGGCCATCAGCCCCGGCGACCTGGGCTGGATCCTTGGCGGCAGTGCGCTGGTCTTGCTGCTGCTGGCTGCATTGTGGCGGCCACTGCTGGCGATTACCGTGCATGAAGAACTGGCCATGGTCGAAGGCTTGCCGGTGGCCGGCCTGCGCATGGCGCTGATGCTGCTGATTGCCGTGGTGATTGCCGTGGCCATGAAGATCGTCGGCGTGCTGCTGATCACCTCGCTGTTGATCATCCCGGCTGCCGCCGCGCAACGCCATGCCCGCTCGCCCGAGCAGATGGCGCTGGGCGCCAGCCTGCTGGGCGTTGCAGCCGTTTGCGGGGGCCTTGCCATGTCCTGGTTCAAGGACACCCCCGCCGGCCCATCGATCGTGGTCTGCGCGGCGGTGCTATTCTTGCTGAGCCTGGCCCTGCCAAAACGCTGAAAACCGGGGTACACGAGCGTGTGCCCTGCAACTTTTTCGCGGGTAAAGGGTCTGTAAGACCTGTTTTCGAGCGTGCGCACCTGGGTGTAGACTTGCTCGCTTTTTGCGCAAATAGAGAGTCGCAGGAATGAAGCCGTTCGCATCCCGTTATCTGCTTGTTGCCGCGTTTTCCCTGTTCCTGGCCGCCTGTTCCAGTGCGCCTGTCGATCAGGCCGATGCACCTGCCCAAGCTGATGCCTGGCAGCAGCTGCAGCAGAATATCGCCAGCAATGAGCTGGCCACCGCCGAAGACCAGCTGGCTGCCCTGCAGGGCCAGTCGCCCAATGACGCACGCCTGGAGCAATACCAGCGCCAGTTGGCCGAGGCTTACCTCAAGCGCAGCCAGATCGTCCTGCAGAAGGGCGATGTCAACGCGGCGGCGACCGCGCTGGCCCGGGCCCGTGCGCTGATGCCGCAGGCACCGGCCGTCACGGGCGGTGATGCAATCTCCCAGGCACGCAAGGCCGAGCTTGAGAAAGCCGAAGCGGCCTTGAAGGCGGCCGAAGCCAAGCCGAAGGCGCGGGTGATCGACCCGACTGCGCCGAGCACGGTGATTGCCCTGAAGACCACGGATATTGCCGCCATGCGCCGCCAGCTCGATGAAATTGCCAAGGACGTGGTGAATTACCAGTGCGAAGTGGTGTTCCAAGTGCCGCGTACCGAGGATGCGCCTTGGTTGAAGAACCTGCTGGAGAAGCGGGTTCACAAGATCGACAGCGGCTTCAAGCTGAAGCAGAAGCATGAGATTCAGCGCAAGTTGCCGGCTCAGGTGGTACTGGTTCCGCATCAGCAGTGAATTCATCGCGGATAAATCCGCTCCTACAGGGACCTTGTAGGAGCGGATTTATCCGCGATGAAGACGACTCCGATCAGGCAGGAATAGCCTCAGCCGCCGCCTCCCGCTCCCACACTCGATGCCCTTCGACCGCTCTGACAAAGGCATCCACAGTCTTCTGGTCATCCCCCAGCAACAACCCCTTGTCCTCCTTCAGCCCCAGGCTGCCCAGCAATGCCTTGGCCTCCTTGGCCAGCACCATCGCCTTCAGGTGCTTGTAGCCCTCAAGCAGGAAATGCTTGGCCACGCCGCTGGCTGCCAACCCATCGATCGAACCCTGCCCACCCGGAACGACGATCCCGTCGAACATGATCGACGGCATCCCCTCGATCGACGCCGCCACCGGCAATGCCTTGCCATCGGCCGTCTTCACCGGCGCCGAAGTCGGCCCCAGCAGCATGGGCCGCGCGCTTTGCGCCTCAAGCGCCTTCACCAGCGCATCGACACTCGAAGCATTCACTCCATCGGCCACCACGACCGCGATCTTGCGTCCCTTGATGCCCACATCACCGAGGTGGTTCATCTGGCTCAAGGCCTTGGACTGCGCGGGTTTGCTGCCTTTTACCTGAACCGTGCCCTGCTTGGGCGCAGGCAGCCCGAGGTTGGCCGCCACCGCCGCTGCCAGCTTCAGGTCGATGTTGGCGAGGATCTCGTTCACCTCGCGGGTGCGAATCTCCTCACGCTCCACCTTGCCCAGCTCGAAGCTGTAAGCCTTGATGATGTGCTGCTGCTCGTTCGGGCTCATGCTCTGGAAGAACAGCCGCGCCTGGGAAAAGTGATCGCCGAACGACTCGCTGCGCTGGCGGATCTTGTGCGCCTCGATGCGCTCCTGGTAGCTCTCGAAGCCACCATCCTGTGCGGCGGGCGGGGTTTCTCTCGGCCAGCCGCCGTCGATCGAATTGGGTTCGTAGGACGCACGCCCCTTGTCGATGGTCATGCGGTGCATGGCATCGCGCTGGCTGCTGTGGTTCGGCGCCACCGGCCGGTTGATCGGGATTTCATGGAAGTTCGGCCCACCCAGGCGACTGATCTGGGTATCGGTGTAGGAAAACAGCCGGCCCTGCAGCAAAGGGTCATTGCTGAAGTCGATGCCCGGCACGATGTGCCCGGGGCAGAAGGCGACCTGCTCGGTTTCAGCGAAGAAGTTGTCCGGGTTGCGGTTGAGCACCATCTTGCCCAGCAGCGTCACCGGCACCAGTTCTTCGGGAATGATCTTGGTGGGGTCGAGCAGGTCGAAGTCGAATTTATGCTCATCGGCCTCGGGGACGATCTGCACGCCCAACTCCCATTCCGGGTAGTCCCCTTTCTCGATCGCTTCCCACAGGTCGCGACGGTGGTAGTCGGTGTCCTTGCCCGCCAGCTTCTGGGCTTCGTCCCACAGCACCGAGTGCACGCCCTGGCGCGGCTTCCAGTGGAACTTGACGAAGCTGGCCACGCCTTCGGCGTTGATCAGGCGGAAGGTGTGCACGCCAAAGCCTTCCATCATCCGCAGGCTGCGCGGAATAGCCCGGTCGGACATCGCCCAGATGACCATGTGCGCCGACTCCGGCACCAGCGAGACGAAATCCCAGAAGGTGTCATGGGCCGAGCCGCCGGTGGGCATTTCGTTGTGTGGCTCGGGTTTCACCGCGTGCACGAAGTCTGGGAACTTGATCGCATCCTGGATGAAGAACACCGGCATGTTGTTGCCGACCAGGTCGAAATTGCCTTCATCGGTGTAGAACTTCACCGCAAAGCCGCGCACATCGCGCACCGTGTCACCCGAACCGCGCGGCCCCTGCACGGTGGAAAAGCGCACGAATACCGGGGTGATTTTCTCAGGGTCCTGCAGGAAGCCAGCCTTGGTCAGCTCGGCGTGGTTGCCGTAGCTTTGGAAATAGCCATGGGCCCCGGTACCGCGGGCGTGGACGATGCGTTCGGGTATGCGCTCGTGGTCGAAGTGGGTGATCTTCTCGCGCATGATGAAGTCTTCGAGCAGCGACGGCCCACGGGCCCCAGCCTTCAGGGTGTTCTGGTTATCGGCAACTTTCACCCCTTGGTTGGTGCGCAGCGCCTGGCCGGTGGCATCGCTGCGAAAAGCCTCCAGGCTCTGCAATTTGGCATTGGTATTGGCCCGGTCAGGGGTCTGGGTGCCGGCGGCCTCACTGTGCTTGGGCGCGTCCGTTTTCTTGCTGGGCATGGTCGGCTCTCCTCATCAGTCTTCAGGCGTGCCCGTAGCGGGCTTGTTCCACTAGTGACTGGAAGGCTTTGCCGAGCGTTCAATCGGGATTACCAGTTGTCGCGTTATGCCCGATGGATTGGAGCATTACGAAATAAATGCTAAGAACAGCTATGGGAAAAGGCTAAAATGCGCCACCCCAGCTAACCGCTGACCCCAAATTCCATGCGCCCCACAAGGTTCGCTACGTGATCGAGTTCCAACATGTACACAAGACCTACCGCGTCGCCGGTAGGGAAATCCCCGCCCTGAACCCGACCAGCCTGACCATCGAAGACGGCCAGGTGTTCGGCCTGATCGGCCATTCCGGCGCTGGCAAAAGCACCATGCTGCGCCTGATCAACCGCCTGGAAGAGCCTTCCGGTGGCAAGATCATCGTCGACGGCGAAGACGTCACCGCGTTCAACGCCAACCAGCTACGCGGCTTCCGCCAGCAGGTCGGGATGATCTTCCAGCACTTCAACCTGCTGGCCTCCAAGACCGTCGCCGACAACGTCGCCCTGCCGCTGACCCTGGCCGGCGAACTGTCGCGCCGCGAGATCGACCAGCGTGTCAGCGAACTGTTGGCCCGCGTGGGCCTGCAAGACCACGCCAAGAAGTACCCGGCTCAGTTGTCTGGCGGCCAGAAGCAGCGCGTCGGCATTGCCCGTGCCCTGTCCACCAACCCGAAGATCCTGCTGTGCGACGAGGCCACCAGTGCCCTCGACCCGCAGACCACGGCGTCGGTGCTGCAACTGCTGGCCGAGATCAACCGTGAGCTGAAACTGACCATCGTCCTGATCACCCACGAAATGGACGTGATTCGCCGGGTCTGCGACCGCGTGGCCGTGATGGATGCCGGGCTGATCGTCGAGCAGGGCTCGGTGGCCGAGGTGTTCCTGCACCCGCAGCACCCGACCACCAAGCGCTTCGTCCAGGAAGACGAGCAGATCGACGAAGGCGAACAACGCGACGACTTCGCCCATGTGCCGGGCCGCATCATCCGCCTGACCTTCCAGGGCGATGCCACCTACGCGCCGCTGCTGGGCACCGTGGCCCGCGAAACCGGTGTGGACTACAGCATCCTCGCCGGGCGTATCGACCGCATCAAGGATGTGCCCTATGGGCAGCTGACCCTGGCCGTCACCGGCGGCGACATGGAAGCGGCGTTCGACCGCTTCAAGGCAGCTGACGTACATATGGAGGTACTGCGTTGATGGACGCCCTGAATTTCTTCGCCAACGTCGACTGGGCCGAAATCTGGCTGGCCACCGTCGATACCATGATCATGCTGTTCGGCTCGCTGTTCTTCACCGTACTGCTGGGCCTGCCGCTGGGCGTGCTGCTGTTCCTCTGCGGCCCGCGTCAGATGTTCGAGCAGAAGGGCGTGTACGCGCTGCTGTCGTTGATCGTCAACGTCCTGCGCTCGCTGCCGTTCATCATCCTGCTGATCGTGATGATCCCGATCACCGTGCTGATCACCGGTACTTCGCTGGGTGTGGCCGGGGCCATCCCGCCGCTGGTGGTCGGTGCCACGCCGTTCTTCGCGCGCCTGGTGGAAACCGCCCTGCGTGAAGTGGACCGCGGCATCATCGAGGCCACCCAGTCGATGGGGGCCACCACCCGCCAGATCATCACCAACGCGCTGCTGCCAGAAGCCCGCCCGGGCATCTTCGCCGCCATCACCGTCACGGCCATTACCCTGGTGTCGTACACCGCGATGGCCGGTGTGGTCGGCGCAGGCGGACTGGGCGACCTGGCCATCCGCTTCGGCTACCAGCGCTTCCAGACCGACGTCATGGTGGTCACCGTGGTGCTGTTGCTGATACTGGTTCAAGTCCTGCAGAGCGTGGGCGACAAACTGGTCGTGCATTTTTCCCGTAAGTAACCCCAATGGGGTCGGCCCGGCCGACCCGTTCGGGGGCCGTCGCGGCCCTCACAAGGAGTGATTCATGAAGAAGCTGCTTGCTGTTGCTGCCGCCGTTGCGGCCTTCTCGGCCCATGCCGGGGACCTGACTGTCGCCGCCACCCCGGTGCCGCACGCCGAGATCCTCAACTTCGTCAAACCGCAGTTGGCAAAGGAAGGCGTGGAGCTGAAGGTCAAGGAGTTCACCGACTACATCCAGCCGAACGTGCAAGTGGCCGAAAAGCGCCTGGACGCCAACTTCTTCCAGCACCAGCCGTACCTGGATGAGTTCAACAAGGCCAAGGGCACCCACCTGGTGAGCGTGGCCGGCGTGCACATCGAGCCGCTGGGCGTTTACTCGAGCAAGATCAAGAAGCTCGACGAGCTGTCTTCCGGCGCCACCGTGGTCATCCCCAATGACGCCACCAACGGCGGCCGTGCCTTGCTGCTGCTGGACAAGGCCGGCGTGATCAAGCTCAAGGACAACAAGAACATCCTGTCGACCGTCAAAGACATCACCGGTAACGACAAGGGCTTGAAGTTCCGCGAGCTGGAAGCGGCCACCATCCCGCGCGTGCTGACCCAGGTCGATATCGCCCTGATCAACACCAACTACGCGCTGGAAGCCAAGCTGAACCCGGAGAAAGACGCGCTGGCCATCGAAGGCAGCGACTCGCCTTATGTGAACATCCTGGTTGCCCGCCCGGACAACAAGGACTCGGAAGACATGAAGAAACTGGCGGCGGCGCTGCACTCGCCAGAGGTGAAGCAGTTCATCGTCGAGAAGTACAAGGGCGCTGTCGTTCCGGCGTTCTAAGCCGCAGCACCTCGTTGCCCTCATCGCCGGCAAGCCAGCTCCCACAGGTACAGCGCAAGTCTCTGGCTGTGCACTATCTCTGTGGGAGCCGGCTTGCCGGCGATGCTTTTGCAGCGTGCGTCAATCCCGCTTGACCAGCCCCGGCAACTGCGCCACCAGCTTCTGGTTATTGAACGGCGCACGAATGAACCCCCGCTGACGCCCATCCGGCCCGACAACGGCCAGGTTACCGCTGTGATCCACGGTATACCCCGGCTTGCTGGTATCCGCCGGAATGAACGGAATGCTCAAGGCATTGGCGAGCTTCTGGGTATCCTCGATCGACCCCGCCACCCCCACGAAATCCTTGTCGAAGTAGCCCAGGTACTGTTTGAGCTGGTTCGGCGTATCGCGATTCGGGTCCACGCTCACCAGCACCACCTGCAAACGGTCCACGGCCTCCTTCGGCAGCTCGCTCTTCACCTGGCGCAGCTGGGCCAAGGTGGTCGGGCAGATGTCCGGGCAGTAGGTGTAGCCGAAGAACAGCAGCGACCATTTGCCCTTGAGATCGTCCAGCTGCACCGGCTGGCCATCCTGGTTGGTCATGGTCACATCGGCCACCGTGCGGCTCTGCGGCAGGAGGATGATGCCGGCGTCGATCAGCTCGGTCGGGTTGGGCTGATCGTGGCCATTGAGCACCTTGTTGACGGTCAGGCCCAGGATCAGCGCGACGACGGCAACGAGGATGAAGACGGTTTTCTGGGTTCTGGTCATAGGCTCAGCAACAGGTAGTGGTCAACGAGCAACGCGACGAACAGCGCGAACAGGTAGCCGATAGAGTACTTGAAGGTGCCGATCGCCGCGTGCGGCCGGCTGCCACGGTACAACACCCAGGCCCAGTGCAGGAAGCGCAGGCCCAGGGCGAGGGCGCAGGCCAGATAGAGCGGGCCGCTCATGTGGATGGCATAGGGCAGCAGGGTCACCGCCAGCAGAATCAGGCTATAGAGCAGGATATGCAGCTTGGTGTAGCGCTCGCCGTGGGTCACCGGCAGCATCGGGATATCGGCCTTGGCGTATTCGGCCTTGCGGTGCAGGGCCAGGGCCCAGAAATGCGGGGGCGTCCAGGCGAAGATGATCAGCACCAGCAGCAAGGGCTCGGCGCTGATATGCCCGCTCACCGCTACCCAGCCGAGCAACGGCGGGGCCGCCCCGGCCAGGCCACCGATGACGATGTTCTGGGGCGTGGCCCGCTTGAGAAAGCCCGTGTAGAGCAGCGCATAACCGAGCAGCGAGGCCAGGGTGAGCCAGGCGGTGAGGGCGTTGGTGAACACCAGCAGCAAGGCCATGCCCAGTAGCGCCAGGGCAAGGGCGAACAACAGCGCCGGCAGTGGCTCGACCCGTCCTTGAGCGACAGGGCGTTTGTGGGTGCGCGCCATCAGCGCGTCGATACGCCGGTCCACCACGTGGTTGACCACTGCCGCACCGCCTGCGCACAGGCCGATTCCCAGATTGCCGAACAGCAGCACATGCCAGCTCACGCCAGCCCTGGTTGCGAGCAACATCCCCACCAGCGAGGTGATCAGCATCAGCACCACGACCTTGGGCTTGGTCAGCTCCAGGTAGTCGCGCCAGCCGGCACACCAGGCACTCAGAAGCGTCGCCACGAGCCGTTCCTCATGTGCTGGGAGATGGCCACGCCAGCGACCGGCCGCAAGCGCCAACCCTGGCCGACACCCATGCGCACCTTGTCGACCACGCGGATGCGGTAGTTGACCAGCACCATGCTCAGCAGCAACAGGGCGCCGCCGGCGTTGTGCGCCACCGCCACGGCCAGCGGCAACTGGAACACCACGTTGCTGATGCCCAGGCCAAGCTGCAGCGCCAAGGCGCACAGCACCAGCCGCGCCAGGCCCGGCAAGCCACAGCGATACAGCTTCCAGCTGAGCATCAGCAGCACGCAGGTGACCAGCAGGGCACCGAGGCGATGGCTGATATGGATGGCCGTTCGCGCATCGCTGTCCAGCTGCCCACCCAGGTAGTTGGGGCCGACGTGCTGGGTCAGGTGGAAGCCGTTGCTGAAGTCCGCTGCCGGCCACCACTGGCCATGGCAAGTGGGCAAGTCGATGCAGGCGACCGCCGCATAGTTGGCACTGACCCAGCCGCCCAGGGCGATCTGGCCGATGACCACCAGCAACGCCAACGCAGCGATCCGGCGCAGGCTCAAGGGCAACTTCGGCAAGGGCGCAAAGGCCCGGGATAGACGCAGGGACAGCAGCAACAACAGGCTCAGGGTGGTGAAGCCGCCGAGCAGATGCGCGGTGACCACCTGCGGCCACAGCTTCAGCGTCACCGTCCACATGCCGAACGCCGCCTGGGCCAGCACCACGCCCAGCAACAGCACGGGCAGGCGGTAGGGCTGACCGTCGCGGGCATGGCGCCGAACAGCCTGCAAGGCCAGCAGGGCAATCACCAGCGCCAGGGTTCCGGCGAAGTACCGATGGACCATCTCGGCCCAGCCCTTGGCTTCTTCCACCGGGTGCTCGGGGAAGTGCAACTCGGCATGGGCCAGCTGGGCATCGGTCTTGGGCACGCTGATGAAGCCATAGCAACCCGGCCAGTCGGGACAGCCCAGGCCGGCATGGGTCAGGCGGGTGTAGGCACCGAGCAGGACGACCAGCAGTGCCAGCAAGGTGGCGAACACAGCAAGGCGAAATCCAGGTCTGGCCATGGCAGGCTCCTAGCCGATGTTGGACAGCTTGAGCAGGTGGCGCAGGTCGTCCAGCACATGCTTGCCGTTGACCTTGGCGTCATAGCGCAGCACCAGGTTGCCGTGCGGGTCGACGATCCACAGCTGCGGACCGGCTTCGCCGACCTTCTGCACGTAGTGCGGGGCATCCAGTGGATAACGTTGCAGCTGCGGGTACTCCCGCCCCAGCAGGTCCTGGTAATCCGCGCTCAACGGCTGGGCAGCGGCCAGGGCATGGCTGGCGCGGCTGGCGTCACGGCCCAGGCCGACCTGGATCTGCCGGGCCAGGTACACCAACCGCTGGCAATCCTCGGCACAGGCCTCGGGCGCCGCGACCAGCAGCTGCCAACGTGCGTCCTCGCCCGCGATTCCGATATCGGCGCGGGCCTGGCCGTTGCCGATCATCGCCCCGTGATAGCTGCGCCCGTCCGGCACCCAGAACTTGAGCTTGTACATGCTGGTGGCCAGGATCATCGGGCCAAGCACCACCAGAAGGATCAAGATCAGCTGCAAACGCCCGCGGGCTCTGGGTTTGCCACGTTCAGGCGCGTCCAGTGGAGTGGTGGCGGCGGCCATGGTGATTCTCCTTTTTGTCGTGCCAGCCAAAGTAGAGGTAGAGCAGCACCAGGGCGCAGGCCAGGGCAAACCACTGCACGGCGTAGCCCAGGTGCTTTTCCGGGCCCATGGCGACTACCGGCCAGTCCAGGCGGTAGCTGGCCGGGCCGGGCTGCAGGCGCAGTTCGTAGGCAAAGCCCTCACGGTCGAGCTGCTGCCACAGCTGTTCGGGGTGTATGGCCGTCAGCAGGTGCGGCCACTGGCCGCCCGCCGGATCGGGGTGCAGCTGGAAGGTGCTGCCCGGCGCCACGTAGACCGAGGCATCCAGGGCCAGCGCCTGACTGGGTGTGTCGAAGTGCACCGGCACGCGCCGGTCGGGCCACGCCAACCAGCCACGGTTGACCAATAGCCACAGGCCGCTGGGCTGGTCGTGGAACGGCTGCAGCAGCTCGACACCGGCCTGTCCGTCACGCATGCGGTTGTCCAGCAGCAGGCTGTGCTCGGCATCGAAACGGCCATACAGGTGGACCTGGCGGAAGGCCGGGTCGCTGCTTTGCTGCAAGCTGGAAGTGGCCAGCGGCGCATCAGCGCTGCGCTGGGCGTAGGTAGCCAGGAGCGCGCGCTTCTCGTCGGCCCGGCCAAGCTGCCAGCAGCCCAGCGCAATCAAGCCCGGCAGCAGGACGAGCACCACCAGGGTCGGTATCCAGCCCGGACGGAATGGCCTCATCGAAGGCTCGTCGGGTCAGTCGCTATACTTGTGTTCATCACCGCATTTCCCCCGGAGTTGTCGCCATGCTCAAGGCCGCGATTGTCCTGCTGCTGTTGGCCACGGTTGCCAGCCTGTTCAGTGGCCTGGTGTTTCTGGTCAAGGACGATGAGAACTCGACCCGCCTGCTGAAGGCGCTGACCGTGCGTGTCACCTTGGCCAGCCTGACCATTGGCCTGGTGGCGTATGGCTTCATCAGTGGCCAGCTTGTTTCTCATGCGCCTTTCTAGTAGCTGCACCGACCCTCTGTAGGAGCGGCCTTGTGTCGCGAAAGGGGTGCGAAGCAACCCCACAATCCCATCGTCACAGCAAAAATCGCGGGGGCCGCTTTGCGGCCCTTTCGCGACACAAGGCCGCTCCTACAGCACATACACAAAGATGAACAACCCCACCCACACCACGTCGACGAAGTGCCAGTACCAGCTGGCCGCTTCGAAACCGAAGTGCTTCTCAGGGTTGAAATGCCCGCGCAGGATGCGCACGAACATGACGATCAGGATGATCGTGCCCAAGGTCACGTGGGCACCGTGGAACCCCGTAAGCATGAAGAACGTCGCGCCGTAGATCCCCGACCCCAGGGTCAGCCCCAGCTTGGTATAGGCCTCGTGGTACTCGTAGGCCTGCAACGTGATAAAGCTGATGCCCAGAATGATGGTCAGCGCCATCCACAGCTTCAGCGCACCGCGATGATCACGACGCAGGGCGTGGTGGGCGATGGTGATGGTCACGCTGGAGCTGACCAGCAGAATGGTGTTGATCAGCGGCAGGTGCCACGGGTCGATGACTTCCTTGGGCGGCGGGAACAGCTTGGGGTCTGGCGTGTGCAGCAGCGGCCAGGTGAATTCGAAGCTGGGCCAGAGCATGTGCGCGACCCCCTTGGCACCCTCGCCACCGAGCCATGGCCCGGCCAGCACGCGCACATAGAACAGCGCGCCGAAGAAGGCCATGAAGAACATCACTTCAGAGAAGATGAACCAGCTCATGCCCCAGCGGAACGAGCGGTCAAGCTGCGAGCTGTAGAGCCCGGCTCGGCTTTCCTTGACCACCGCCCCGAACCAGCCGAACAGCATGTAGACCAGGAACAGCGCGCCGACGAAGAAGATCAGCGGCCCGTGGGAGTCGGGGTGGCCGGCCTTGAGGTCGTTGAACCAGGTACCCAGGCCGAACACGGTGATGAACATGCCGATGGTGGCGATGATCGGCCACTTGCTCTGCGCCGGGACATAGTAGTGCTCGTGACTTGCCATTGCTGTTCTCCTTCCCTTAACGGGCGCCCTGGACGTCCTGGGCCGCGTTGTGGGCGACCGGCGGGTGGCGAGCGGTGATGTCGAACAAGGTGTAGGCCAGTGTCAGGTGCTTCACGCTGGCCGGCAGGTCGCGGTCGACGATGAAGCGCACCGGCATTTCGATGCGTTCGCCGGGCTGCAGCACCTGCTGGGTAAAGCAGAAGCACTCGGTCTTGTGGAAGTACGCCGCGGCTTCGGCCGGGGTGATGCTGGGGATGGCCTGGGCACTCATGGGCCGGTCGGTCGGGTTGTGGGCGATGAAGATCATCTGGTTGACCGCCCCCGGGTTGACCTCGAGCTGGTCGGCGGTGGAATAGAAGTCCCAGACCATGTCGCTGGCATTGGTGGACATGAACTGCACCCGCACCGAGCGCGTGGTGTCGCTGACCTGGCTGCCCTCGTACTGCCCACCGGTCTTGCCGTTGATGCCGAAGGCCTTGCACATCACGTCGTAGATCGGCACCAGGGCGAAGCCGAAGGCGAACATCACCACCGTCAGCATCAGCAGGCGCAGCACCAGGCGTTTGAGCGGTTGGCCGGTCATGGCGGTTCCCTATTTCACTTCCGGTGGCGTCTGGAAGGTGTGGTAGGGCGCAGGCGAGGGGATCGACCACTCCAGGCCCTCGGCACCGTCCCACGGCTTGGCCGGTGCCGGCGCGCCGCCGCGGATGCATTTGATGACGATGAACAGGAAGAAGATCTGCGTGGCGCCGAACATGAAGGCGCCGATCGACGACACCATGTTGAAGTCGGCGAACTGCAGGTTGTAGTCGGGGATGCGCCGTGGCATGCCGGCCAGGCCAACGAAATGCATGGGGAAGAAGGCCATGTTCATGCCGACGAACGACAGCCAGAAGTGCAGCTTGCCGAGGGTTTCGTCGTACATGTGCCCGGTCCACTTCGGCAGCCAGTAGTAGGCCGAGGCGAAGATGCCGAAGATCGCCCCCGGCACCAGCACGTAGTGGAAATGCGCCACCACGAAGTAGGTGTCGTGGTACTGGAAGTCGGCTGGGGCAATCGCCAGCATCAGCCCGGAGAAGCCACCGATGGTGAACAGGATGACGAAGGCGATGGCGAACAGCATCGGTGTCTCGAAGGTCAGCGAGCCTTCCCACATGGTGCTGACCCAGTTGAACACCTTCACCCCGGTGGGCACGGCAATCAGCATGGTGGCGTACATGAAGAACAGCTCACCGACCACCGGGATGCCGACCACGAACATGTGGTGGGCCCAGACGATGAACGAGAGGAAGGCGATAGCCCCGGTGGCATAGACCATCGAGGTGTAGCCGAACAGTGGCTTGCGTGAAAACGCCGGGATGATCGAACTGACCGCGCCGAAGGCCGGCAGGATCATGATGTACACCTCGGGGTGGCCGAAGAACCAGAACACGTGCTGGAACAGCACCGGGTCGCCACCGCCTGCCGCGCTGAAGAAGCTGGTGCCGAAGTGGATGTCCATCAGCATCATGGTCACCACGCCGGCCAGCACCGGCATCACCGCAATGAGCAGGAACGCGGTGATCAGCCAGGTCCAGACGAACAATGGCATCTTCATCAATGTCATGCCGGGTGCGCGCAGGTTGAGGATGGTGGCGATCACGTTGATCGCGCCCATGATCGAGCTGATGCCCATCAGGTGTATGGCGAAGATGAAGAAGGTGACGCTGGCCGGTGCGTAAGTGGTCGACAGCGGCGCATAGAAGGTCCAGCCGAAGTTGGGCCCGCCGCCTGGGGTGAACAAGGTCGAGACCAGCAGCAGGAACGCCGCCGGCAACAGCCAGAAACTGAAGTTGTTCATCCGCGGCAGGGCCATGTCCGGCGCACCGATCATCAGCGGGATCATCCAGTTGGCCAGGCCGACGAAGGCCGGCATCACCGCGCCGAACACCATGATCAGGCCGTGCATGGTGGTCATCTGGTTGAAGAACGCAGGTTCCACGATCTGCAGCCCGGGCTGGAACAGTTCGGCGCGGATGACCATGGCGAACGAGCCGCCGAGCAGGAACATGATGAAGCTGAACCACAGGTACATCGTGCCGATGTCCTTGTGGTTGGTGGTCAGCACCCAGCGCATCAGGCCCTTGGCCGGGCCGTGGGCGTGGTCATGGCCGTGGGCGTGGTCGTCGATCACTGCACTCATGTCCTGTCTCCTGCAATCCATTGATTGCCGCGAGTAACCCGGTTCATTGCGCTTCTGCCTGCTTGAGCGCCAGCACGTCCTTCGGCGTGACCATGTCGCCCTTGTTGTTGCCCCAGGCGTTGCGCTCGTAGGTGACCACGGCGGCGATGTCGACTTCCGACAGCTGCTTGCCGAATGCGGCCATGGCAGTGCCAGGCTTGCCATGGAAGACGATGCCCAGGTGGCCTTCCTTCGGCCCGGTGGCGATCTTCGAACCCTTGAGCGCCGGGAACATCGGCGGCAGGCCCTGGCCTTCGGCCTGGTGACAGGCGACGCAGGTGGTGTGGTAGACCTTGTCGCCGCGCTCGACCAATTCTTCGAGGGTCCATTCCTTGCTGGTCAGTTCCTTGAGCTTGGCCGCCTCGGCCTTGCGCTCGCCGAGCCAGGTGTCGTAGTCGGCCTTGGACTTGACCTCGACCACCACCGGCATGAAGCCGTGGTCCTTGCCGCACAGTTCGGTGCACTGGCCGCGGTAGATGCCGGGTTTCTCGATGCGCGTCCAGGCTTCGTTGACGAACCCTGGGATAGCGTCACGCTTGACCGCGAAGGCCGGCACCCACCAGGAATGGATCACGTCGGCGGCGGTCACCAGAAAACGCACTTTCGCCCCCACCGGCAGCACCAGCGGCTGGTCGACTTCGAGCAGGTAATGCTCGTCCTTGGCGGCCTTGTTGTGGATCTGGTCGGCAGGGGTAGCCAGGTTGCTGAAGAACTCCACGTCCTGGCCCAGGTATTTGTAGTGCCATTTCCACTGGTAGCCGGTGACCTGGATGTCGATGTCCGACTCACTGGCGTCGTAGATGTCGATCAGGGTCTTGGTGGCGGGAATGGCCATGGCCACGAGAATCAGGAAGGGGACCACGGTCCAGAGGATTTCCACCCAGGTATGCTCGTGGAAATGCGCGGCCTGCTGGCCAGTGGAGCGCCGGTGCAGGACCATGGACCAGAACATCGCGCCGAACACCACGACGCCGATGATCACGCAGATCCAGAAGATGGTCATGTGCAGGTCGAACACGGCGTTGGAGACTTCCGTCGCCCCTGGCGCCATGTTCACGGTCCAGGCGGCGTTGGCCTGACCGAAAACCGACCACAACAGAAGGCCCATCCAGACATGTGGATGTCGCATCATTGCGGGTTCCCCTTCTAGTTCTTGTTGTCCCGAAGGCGTGGCCTGCGGCAAGCGGGAACGGCGGTCAAGACTGCTGGCTTCGACGACCGAGCCCCCTGCGAAAGCAGACGGGCCTCATCAACGAATCACGTTCAACCCGAGTATAGACACCGACCAATGGCACGCAACGCGAGGGGAGAAATGAACTGAATGAAATCGTGAAATGACGCGCAAGCCGCGCGCTAGATAGGGTCTGGCATAATGGTGGCACTTGGTTATACCCAACAGCGCACACGTTTGCGAGATTTATAACAAATGAGTCTTAGGTATTCGGTATACCGAGCTAATTTAGTGTCTTCCGTTTGAAACGTCTTGTCCCTGGAGTTGTCATGAACATCGCTGCTGTACGCGAGCAAATTAGCCAAGCCCACGATCACGAAGGCCGTACCGGTCAACTGAAAGAGCGTCTCGAGCTGCAACTGCCACACCTGCACCCCTCGATCCAACTGCCTGAGCAGGACGCCCAGGGTACTTTGGCGCGCTTCGTCAGCGCTTACATCGACCAGGTTCCAGAGCTGATCGAGGCGGCCCATGAGGTAGCCCGCGAAGCCGGTATCGAGTCGCAGATCAAACCGGTTCTGAAGATCGCCGAGGCCTATTTCCTGCAACCACCGAGCGTGATGCAGGGACAGGTGGGCCTGGACTGCCTGCTGGATGAAGCCTACCTGGCGCATCGCCTGGTGGAAGAAGTGAATGACCTGTACATCCGCCATTTCCAGCAGCCGCTGATTCCTTTCGATACCACCCTGGCCAACCTGATCGCGCATCAGCTGATCGGCGAGACCTTTGCCAACCAGCTGGATGAGGTTGTGCACCATTCGGTGGATGAGATGCTCAACGACGAAAGCTTTGCGGCAGAGTCGGTAGAGGCCTATCGCGAGGCCCTGTGCAGCCCGGAAACCGGCGCCGCCTGGAAGCGCTGGCCATGCCTGTCGCGCCAGCTGGGCGTGGAGCTGGGCCAGCCCGCCTGATTTCGACGTTGATGGTTTCTGAGCTGGCCTCTTCGCGGGACAAGCCCGCTCCCACAAGTACGGTGTTGCTCTGAAGAGCAGTACATAACCTGTGGGAGCGGGCTTGTCCCGCGAAGAGGCCAGCTCAGTCTACGAAAATGGTCGCAACTAGGCGCCAATCCCAGCAGAAGTGCGCATCCGCCCCTCGATCCGCCGCTTCAACCGCCGCTGCTCGATCACCAACCTCGACCCATGAGCGGCATTGCTCCGGCTCCAGTCCTCAAGCAATTCAAGGCAAGCGTGGTCGATATAGCTGAGGTTGCCCAACGGCACATGCAGCGTGGTCCCCGCCGGTACGGTATCCAGCACCTGGGTCAGCGCAGGCACCTTGAGGAACGTGGCGGCACCTCCCAGGCGCAGTTCCATGTGCCCGGCCTTGTCCAGGCTCACCAGGTTGATCTTCAGGCGTGCCGCCTTGAAGGCCAGTTTCAACAGTGTCAGGGCAAAGCCCAGCAGCACCCCCGTCAGCAGATCGGTAAAGATGATCGCCAGCGCAGTCGCCGCGTAGGTGAACATCGGCATCCGCCCGTAGCGCCCCAACCCACGCAACGCCTTCACATCCACCAGCTTGACCCCCGTGAACACCAGCACACCCGCCAGACTGGCCACCGGAATCTGCTGCAGCACACTGCTGAGCACCACGACGAAGGCCAGCAGCCACAGGCCGTGGAAGATGGCTGAAGCGCGGGTCCGCGCACCGGCCTGAACGTTCGCCGAGCTGCGCACGATCACGCCGGTCATCGGCAAGGCGCCAAGCACACCGCAGAGCATGTTGCCGATTCCCTGGGCCGACAGCTCGCGGTCGAAGTCCGAACGCTGGCCGCTGTGCATGCGGTCCACGGCGGCGGCCGACAGCAGGGTCTCGGCACTGGCGATGAAGGCGAGGGCGAAGGCCGCCACCAGCAAGGTGGGGTCGGCGAGCTTGAGCAGGTCATCCGGGCGTATCCAGTCGATGGCTTGCGAGAGGTCTGCCGGAACCTGCACCCGGTTCACCGGCAGCGCCAGCCACAGGCTGATGGCCGTCATCGCGGCCACGCCCAGCAGGGCACCGGGAATGAAGCGCAGCTTCTGCGGCCGCAGGCGCTCCCAGGCCCACATCACGGCGATGGTGCCCAGGCCAAGCGCCCCGGCCTGCCAGCCTGCGCCTGCGCTTTCCAGTGGCAAGGCAGCGGCGACGGTCGCGGGAAACGCCAACAGGTTCTGCATGCCGGAGGGCTGCGGCGCCGTGTCGAACATCACGTGCACCTGTGACAGCACGATCAGCACGCCAATACCGGCCAGCATGCCGTAGACCACCGCTGGCGCCGTGACGCGGAACCAACAACCCAGGCGCAAGCGCCCGGCCAGCAACTGCAAGACCCCGGCCAGCAGCAGAATCGGCCCGAGCATGGCCACGCCATGCAGGCGCACCAGCTCGAACACCAATACCGCCAGGCCTGCGGCGGGCCCGCTGACCTGCAGGGGCGAGCCTGCCAGGAAGCCCACCACGATACCGCCGATGATGCCGGTAACCAGGCCCTTCGCCGGCGGCATGCCAGAGGCGATGGCAATACCCATGCACAACGGCAGGGCGACCAGGAAGACCACCACCGACGCCAACAACTCACGCGGCAGGGCCGCTTTCAACTGTGTCATGTTCACCGTGTTTCTCCTTTCTCAGTCACACGGCCATTCCTCTGGCCGTGGGCACGTTGGCCCCTGACACGCGCCCAGGCGCAAGCCGCCAGCGAGGATGCCGGCAGGGCAATCAGGGAATTCAAGGCAGCAGAAGGCCGCGCCACACCCTAATGGGTGCAGCCGGCTATCAAGGTTCTAGCGTGGGACGGGTCGCTTAGTAGCGGCCTCTCGGAGTGGCGCAGGGGACCGGCTCGCCAGCAGCCAAAGGCAGGAAGCTGTCGCTGAGGGCGTCGTAGGCTTCGATCTTGCTGGTTTCGATGTCGTACACCCAGCCGTGGATGTACAGCTCGCCAGCCGCCAGGCGCGAAGCCACGGACGGGTGGGTGCGCAAGTGGTGCAGCTGGGCGATGACGTTTTCCTTGGTCAGCACCTGCATGGTTTCATGCTCGCTGCCGCAGGAGCAGTTGTTCTCGACCACGGTGCGTGCCACTTCGGCGTGACGCAGCCAGGCGGAAACGGTCGGCATCTTGGCCAGCGACTGCGGGTTGAGTACCGCGCGCATGGCACCGCAGTCGGAGTGTCCACAGATGATGATGTGGTGCACCTTCAGCGCCGAAACCGCGTACTCGATGGCGCTGGAAACGCCGCCGTTCATCTGGCCATAGGGCGGCACCACGTTGCCGACGTTACGGGTCACGAACAGGTCGCCTGGCGAGCTCTGGGTGATCAGCTCGGGGACGATGCGCGAGTCGGCACAGGTGATGAACATGGCGCGTGGGGTTTGCGCCGTGGCGAGCTTCTTGAACAGCTCTTGTTGCTCGGGAAAGACGTCATGGTGAAAACGCAGGAAGCCGTCGACGATGTGCTTCAGGGCGGCATCGGCGCTTTCCGCCGGGGCCTGCGGAATGACCTTGGATGGGTCCTTGACGGGCATGATTCATCCTCTTGACGGTGTTTTGGTAAATCCAGTTTACCGGTGAAAGATTCTGGCTATGCAGGGATTTAGATGACACGCACAAGCCATAGATCACAGTCTTCGTGGACTGGTTTCCTACGCTAGCGGGGAAAACTTAACTGAAACTTAATTCGAAGGCTCTAGAACGGCTGTTCCAGAAGAGAAAGGCGGGATCTGAATAATAGCAAAAAAGCATCAACTGCCAAGAGCCCTGAATGAAATTATGAGCTTGGATTAGTTGGATTGAGGGATCAGAACAGCGCCATCTGCCCGCCGGGTGGACAGAATGCCGAACAATCCAGTGCCTGCGCTTCCCGCCCTTCGAACTGCAAGCGCCGCATCGCCTTGGCAAAGCGCTGCGCCAGCAGCTCGGCGAACACACCTTCTCCCCGCATTCGCGCACCGAACCGGCTGTCATACAGCTCGCCACCCCGGCTTTGCCGAATCAGGCTGAGCACATGGGTCGCCCGCTGGGGGTAATGGTCCTGCAGCCACTGCTCGAACAACGGCGCCACTTCCAGCGGCAGGCGCAGCATCATGTAGGCCGCGCTTTGCGCGCCAGCCTCCTTGGCCGCTTCGAGCAGGCGCTCCAATTCGCGGTCATTGATCATCGGAATCATCGGCGAACACAACACGCCCACCGGTACGCCTGCCTCGCGCAACACCCGGATCGCCCTCAGCCGCGCCTTGGGCGACGCCGCGCGCGGCTCCAGTACCCGCTTGAGGTCATCGTCCAGCGTGGTCAGGCTGATCATCACCCGCGCCAGCCGCTGGCTGGCCATCTCGGACAACAGGTCGAGATCGCGCAACACCAGCGAGCCCTTGGTGACGATGGTCACCGGGTGGCGAAAGCGCAGCAGCACTTCCAGCAGACGCCGGGTCAGTTGCTGCTCGCGCTCGATGGGTTGGTAGGGGTCCGTGTTTGAGCCCAGGTTGATCGGCGCGCAAACGTAGCCTGGCTTGCTCAGCTGCTGCGCGAGCACGTCGGCGGCGTTGGTCTTGGCGATCAGCTTGGTTTCGAAGTCCAGGCCCGGAGAAAGGTCCCAGTAGGCATGGGAAGGGCGGGCATAGCAGTAGATGCAACCATGCTCGCAACCGCGATAGGGATTGATGGAGCGGTCGAAGGGCAGGTCGGGCGAGGTATTGCGGGTAATGACCGTCTTGGCCGTCTCGATGCGCACCTCGGTGCCCTGGGTGAGCGGCACTTCCTGGTACCAGCCGTCATCCTCCGCCACCGAACGGCTCGGGGCAAAACGGTTGTGCGGATTGTGCGCCGTGCCACGGCCTTTTTGCGGTGCTGGAGGAATCATCGCTCACCCCGATACTGTATTCATATACAGTATCGCGACAAGAAGGATTCTTCCAGCGCCTCTGGTCAGCCAACGGAGCGCTTAGTCGGCCGGTTTCTTCAGCTTCGGGTTGGGGAAGAACTGCACCGTCTGCACCTTGGCCGGAGCTGCCTTGGGCGCCAGGTGGTTGACCCGGGTGCCCAGCTCCTTGGGTACTGACAAGCCCTGTTCATTGAGGGTGTCGGTAAAGCCGCAGGCCACGCATTCGCGGTGCGGCACGTCATCCTCGCTCCACATCATCAGCTTGTCCGGCTCGCTGCACGCCGGGCAAACCGCCCCGGCGATGAAGCGCTTCTTGGTCTTGTTCACAACTACCTCGCTCATGCCGCCGCGACCTCGCTCAGGCCGCAGTGGCGCAACAGTGCATCGATGGAAGGTTCGCGGCCGCGGAAGTCGACGAACAGCACCATCGGTTCGCGGGAACCACCACGGGCCAGAATCGCCTCACGGAAGGCCCGGCCTGTTTCAGCATTGAGCACACCTTCTTCCTCGAAGCGCGAGAAGGCATCCGCCGACAGGACTTCGGCCCACTTGTAGCTGTAGTAGCCCGCCGCGTAGCCGCCGGCGAAGATGTGCGCAAAGCTGTTGGGGAAGCGGTTGTACGCCGGTGGACGCATGACCGACACCTCGTCGCGCACGCCTTCGAGCACCTGCAGCACACTGCGGCCATCGCCATGGCTGGCGTGCAGCTCGAAGTCGAACAGCGAGAACTCCAACTGGCGCACCATCATCATGCCCGACTGGAAGTTCTTCGCCGCCAGCATCTTGTCCAGCAGGTCCTGGGGCAGGGCGGTGCCCGTCTCGTAGTGGCCGGAGATCAGTGCCAGGCCTTCCGGCTCCCAGCACCAGTTCTCCATGAACTGGCTCGGCAGCTCGACCGCATCCCAGGCCACGCCGTTGATACCGGAAACACCGGCATGCTCGATGCGGGTCAGCAAGTGGTGCAGGCCGTGGCCGAACTCGTGGAACAGGGTGGTGACTTCGTCATGGGTCAGCAACGCAGGCTTGCCGGGCGCGGCCGGGGTGAAGTTGCACACCAGGTTGGCCACCGGGCTCTGCAACGCGCCTTCGGCAGTACGGCGACGGTCGCGGGCGCCGTCCATCCAGGCGCCGCCACGCTTGTTGGCGCGGGCATAGAGGTCGAAGAAGAAGCGGCCGACATGCTGGCCGTTTTCCTTGATCTCGAACAGGCGCACGTCCGGGTGCCAGCTGTCGAAGCCCTTGAGCTCGGCGATTTCGATGCCGTACAGGCGCTGGACGATGCTGAACAGGCCGGACAGCACCTTGTCGATCGGGAAGTACGCGCGCAGGGTTTCCTGCGACACGCTGTAACGCTGTTCGCGCAGTTTCTCGCCAAAGTAGCCGGCGTCCCAGCTGGCCAGCTCGGCGCAACCTTGCTCGGCGGCGTAGGCCTTGAGCTGCTCCAGGTCCTGGGCGGCGAAGGGCTTGGAACGCTTGGCCAGGTCACGCAGGAAGCTCAGCACCTGGTCGCTGGATTCGGCCATCTTGGTGGCCAGACTCAGTTCGGCGTAGTTCTTGTAGCCCAGCAGGGCGGCCAGTTCCTGACGCAGGTCGAGGATCTCGTGCATCACCGGGCCGTTGTCGAACTGGCCGGCATTCGGACCTTGGTCCGAGGCACGGGTGCAGTAGGCGGCGTACAGCTCTTCACGCAGGGCGCGGTCGCTGGCGTAGGTCATCACCGCGTAGTAGCTGGGGAATTCCAGGGTGATCAGCCAGCCTTCGAGGCCCTTGGCCTGTGCAGCGGCGGCCATCTGCGCCTTGGCCGAATCGGTCAGGCCGGCGAGGGCCGCTTCGTCAGTGACGTGCTTGGTCCAGGCCTGGGTGGCGTCGAGCAGCTGGTTGGAGAAACGGCTGCCCAGTTCGCTGAGCTTGCTTTGCACCTCGGCATAGCGCTGCTGCTGGTCGGCCGGCAGGTCGATACCCGACAGACGGAAGTCACGCAGGGCATGCTCGAGGATGGTCTTTTGCGCCACGTCGAAGCCTGCGGCCTCCGGACTGTTGATCAAAGCCTCGTAGGCTTCGAACAAGGCACGGTTCTGGCCCAGTTCGGTAGAGTAGGCACTCAGCGCCGGCAGGCAGGACTCATAGGCCTCGCGCAATTCCTGGCTGTTGCACACCGCATTGAGGTGGCTGACGGGGCTCCAGGCGGCGCCCAGGCGGTCGTTCAGTTCGTCCATGGCCAGCACCAGGCCAGCCCAGGTGGGGTTCTTGCCTTGCTTTTCGAGGATCTCGGCAATGGCCTTGCGGTTATCGGCCAGGATCTGTTCGATGGCCGGCAGCACGTGTTCGGCACGGATCGCCGAGAAGGGCGGCAGATCATAGGATTGCAGAAGCGGGTTGTTGGCACTCACGGTTTGGATACCTTGGCAGAAGAAACACTGCCCCATCTTAATTACAATCGACGCCGACCGCAGCAGGCAGCCTGCCTATCGGCACAGATGAGAGACGCTATCATGGCCATCCGACGCTTCCAGCAACACACTCCGAAAGTTGCACCACGGGCCTTTGTCGACCGTTCGGCGGTGGTGCTGGGCGACGTGGAAATCGGCGAGGACAGCTCGGTGTGGCCGCTGACCGTGGTGCGCGGCGACATGCACCGTATCCGCATCGGTGCGCGCACCAGCGTGCAGGACGGCAGCGTGCTGCACATCACCCATGCCGGACCGTTCAACCCGGACGGTTTCCCGCTGATCATCGGCGACGAGGTGACCATCGGTCACAAGGTCATGCTGCACGGTTGCACGCTGGGCAATCGCATCCTGGTCGGCATGGGCAGTACCATCATGGACGGCGCCATCGTCGAAGACGAGGTGATCATCGGCGCCGGCAGCCTGGTGCCGCCGGGCAAGCGCCTGGAAAGCGGCTACCTGTATGTGGGCAGCCCGGTGAAGCAGGCCCGTCCCTTGACCGACAAGGAGCGCGCGTTTTTCCCCTACAGCGCCAGCAACTACGTGAAGCTCAAGGACCAGCACCTGGCCGAAGGCTACGACCAACCTGAATGACTTGAGTGGAACCTCATACATGCACCAGCAGAACATCCTTTTCGACCTTGACGGCACCCTGACCGACCCGCGCCTGGGCATCACCCGCTCGATCCAGTTCGCCCTGGCCAAACTGGGCATCGACGAGCCGGACCTGACCCGTCTGGAGCACTTCATCGGGCCGCCCCTGCTGCAAGCTTTCATGCAGTTCTACAGCTTTGACGAAGCCAAGGCATGGGAGGCGGTGAACTTCTACCGGGAACGTTTCCGCGTCACCGGCCTGTACGAGAACCTGGTGTTCGACGGTGTGCCGGAGCTGCTCCAGGCGCTGAATGGACAGGGCCGCACCCTGTACATCGCCACCTCCAAGCCTTGGGAGTTCGCCCGCGAGATCGCCCGTCACTTTGCCTTCGACCATCATTTCAAGGTCATCTACGGCAGTGAACTGGACGGTACGCGTACCAACAAAGTCGAACTGATCCGCCATTTGCTCGATGAGGAAGGGTTGGACCCGGCGCAGACGCTGATGATTGGTGACCGCAAGCATGACCTGATCGGCGCGCGCAGCAATGGATTGCAGGCGGTGGCGGTGGGGTATGGGTTTGGTAGCGAGGAGGAGTTGAGGGCCCACACGCCAGAATTTCACTTCGCAACCGTGGCCGAGATGCATCAGGCTTTCATCAAAGCCTAAGGCGCAATGGGGCCGCAAAGCGGCCCCAAAATCTCACAGACTCCCCGCCAATCGCGTCAACGCCGCCTTGCGCTCTGCAACCGGCAACCGCCCCAACGCTTCAACCCGCTCGTAGAACCGCGCCCAATCCCTCCCAACCTCCCGAAACAGCGCCGCAAACGCTGGCACCCACTGGTCATACAGCCCAAACGGCAGCAGCTTGGCATTGTTCATCGGCCCATAGATCCAGGCGTCGTAGCGCTTGTCTCCGCCCCATTCACCGTCACGCACTTCGCGATACTCCCGGCGCAGACGCGCGAACTCCGCCTGCTTGGCCGCACGCTTGTGCGCATCATCCAACGGCCCGGCATAAATCCCCTGCAGCCGCTCACGGCTCGCCAGTACCAGCCGGGTGAACTGCTCGCGCTGCCCGGCCTGGCTATCGTCAGTCGCAGCAAGCCCACGCGCGGCGCGCCATTGCCGCGTTCCCTCCTGCTCAACGAAGGTGGCAAATGACTCGTTGAACGCGGTGTCGTCCTGCAGGTAGAAACGCTGGTGCGCCAACTCATGGAAGATCAGCGTGGCCAGGCGCTCGTCTCCCCAGCCGAGCATCGTCGACAGGATCGGGTCATCAAACCAGCCCAGGGTCGAGTAGGCCTCCACACCGCCCACGTACACGTCCATGCCGTCCTGGCGCATCAACGCCGCCGCACCACGAGCCGCGCCCTTCTGGTAATAACCGCGGTAGGCGACGCAGCCGGCAATCGGGAAGCAGTGGGTCACCGGCTGCAGCGACAGCTCAGGCGTGGCGAACACGTTCCACACCACGTAGGGCCGTCCCAGGTCGGCATACACCCGGTAGCTGCGGTTGTCAGGCAGGGCAAGGTGCCGGCTGGCGAATGCCCGCGCCTGCTCGGCATGCTCCAGGCGGACACGCAATTGCGCGCTGCTGGCCGGGTCGGCAAGCACTTTTTCTACCGGCTGGCGCGCGCGCAGCAGTTGCCATTGGCCCTCGGCCAACTGGCCGTAATAGCCAAGGCTGCTGCAACCGTTCAGCAGAAAAATGCCCAAAACGGGAACCAAAGCGCTGAAAACGCGGTCGAGTGGCGCAGGGCCTGAGCACTTCAAAAGAAAAAACCAAACCATCTTGGGCTGTCCAACTCGCTCACGGCCGATACGCTCCAAGACTATCTCGCCAATGGGGAGTTTCGCCATGCGTGCACTGTTCGTCGCCGGCTCACTGTTACTGGTATCGGCCTGTTCGACCCTGCCCAACCCGGACCCGAACCAAGCCTGGATCGACCTGACCCCGCACGACAACACCTCCCTGCACGCCGTCCAGGTCGACGAGCGTGACTGGTCCGAAAGCCGCTATTTCGAGGTTCAGCCAGGCAGCCACGAGCTGACCGTGCGTTACCAGTTCCCGGTCACACCGAGCAATATCGGCCCGGACGCCGAGCCGCTGTGGCGCGATTGCCAACTCAATCTGACCTTCAAGGATTTCAGCGCTGGCCAGCGCTACCAGCTGCAGGCGGGCAGCATCGGTTTCCGCCCGTGGATCAAACTCTATGACGAGCAGCAGAAATTGCTCGGCCAAGGCATACCGGCAGGCTGCCAACGCACCTGAACCGCGCAAACGGCGCTATGCTTGTACCTTGTGAGTCGCAAGTGGGAGTTTCACCATGCGCCAGCCCATGATGCTGATCGCCCTCAGTGCACTGGGGGCTTGCGCCAGCCCCTTGCCGCCCGTCGACCCCAAGCAGGCCTGGATTGACCTCTACACCATGACCCCAGGCCGGGTCATCATGGCCGACCGCCTCGACGGCAAACGGCTGGATGACGGCCGCTACTTCCAGGTCACGCCTGGCAAGCACGAGCTGGTGGTACGTTTCGATTACGAAATCTACGCCGGCGGCATGCTGACATCGCCGAAAGACCGCACCTGCTACCTGACCGTACGCTTCGACGACTTCAAGGCCGGCGAGCGCTATCGACTGGAAGCCCGCGCACCGGTGATGGAGCCGCAAGTGCTGTTGTATGACGCCAGCCGCAAGGTGCTGGTGAACGAGCCCAGCGATGTGTTCTGCATCCCTTAAATCCCTTAAAATGCGGGGCCGCCACGCGGCCCCATCAGCTACCGGCCATTCTTCTGGTAGATGATCTTCTTGGTCCCGCCATCACAGCTGCCAACGACCATGTTCTGATCCTTCACTTCACTGTTGGGCACGATTTCCAAGGTGTATGTCTGTACGCCCTGGGCCTGGATCTTGGCTTCGATCTCGGCTTTCAGTTCCTCGCACGGTTTGACCGCCGCCAGTGCAGATGTGGCCAGCAGGGACGCCAGCACGGCGATTGCTACGCGGATCATGGAACGGCTCCTGGAAGGGCAGCTGTGCTGCCGATACCTCTTAGACTACAGGAAACCGCTCCCGTTGCGCCGCTTAGCCCACCAGCGTGGCGTCCAGGCTGATAGTGGCGTTCAGCACCTTCGATACCGGGCACCCGGCCTTGGCCTTGTTGGCGATTTCGAGGAACTGCGCTTCGCTGGCCCCCGGCACCTTCGCCTTGAGGATCAGGTGCACGGCGGTGATGGCAAAGCCATCGGGTTGTTTGTCGAGGCTGACCTCGGCGATGGTGTCGATCCGCTCTGCGGTCAGGCCCGCCTCGCCAAGCATCATCGACAGCGCCATCGAGAAGCAGCCCGCATGGGCGGCACCGATCAGTTCCTCCGGGTTGGTCCCAGGCGAGCCTTCGAACCGGGTGTTGAACCCGTAGGGGTTCTGCTTGAGCGCGCCGCTTTCCGTCGAAAGCAGGCCCTTGCCGTCCTTCAGGCCACCTTGCCAGATCGCCGATGCTGTCTTTTTCATGATGCCTCCTGGTCACTTGGTTACATGCCTAAAGTTCAGAGGACGGCGCCCTACGGCAAGTTCAGAGCAATCTCGCTGCAGCCATTGAATACACCGAATATGCCCATACAGAGTTGAAAAGGCCTAAGGCCAACCCTGTTCCAGGAGACTTCGATGACGCTGCTGCGCGACCTGAAAATTTCCACCCTCGACCTGGTGCCGGTGCGCGCCGACGCCGGGCCCGCGCAATCGCTGCGCAATTCCCTGGACCTGGCCCAGCACGTCGAGCGCTTTGGCTATCACCGCTTCTGGGTGGCCGAACACCACAACATGGACGGCATCGCCAGCTCCGCAACGTCGGTGCTGATCGGCTACCTGGCGGGCGGCACCTCGACTATCCGCGTGGGTTCCGGCGGGGTCATGCTGCCCAACCATGCGCCGCTGGTAATTGCCGAGCAGTTCGGCACCCTGGCCAGCCTGTATCCAGGACGTATCGACCTGGGCCTGGGCCGTGCGCCAGGCTCCGACCACATGACGGCCCATGCCCTGCGCCGCGAGCGCTCGGGCAGTGCCGACGACTTCCCGGACGATGTCGAGGAGCTTTCCCGTTACCTGGGCCCGCGCCTTGATGATCAAAAAGTGATCGCTGTGCCCGGCCACGACACCGAGGTGCCGATGTGGCTGCTCGGCTCCAGCCTGTTCAGCGCCCAGCTGGCCGGCATGCGCGGCATGCCCTATGCCTTCGCCTCGCACTTCGCCCCGCGCTACATGCATGAGGCGATCCGCATCTACCGTGACCATTTCAAGCCGTCCACCACGTTGGACAAGCCTTACGTGATGCTCGGCGTGCCGATGGTGGTGGCGGAAACCGACGAGAAAGCCGAATACCTGGCCACCTCGGTGTACCAGCGCATCCTTGCGCTGATTCGCGGGCAAAGCCTGATGCAGCGGCCGCCGGTGCAGAGCATGGACGGGCTGTGGCTGCCCCATGAGCGGGACGCGGTGGGCAGTTTCCTGGGGCTGGCGATGATCGGCAGCCCGCAGAAGGTGCGGGCCAAGGTGCAAGTGCTGCTGGAACAGACCGGGGCGGATGAGCTGATCTTCACCTGCGACTTGTATGAGCATGCCGACCGGGTGCGGTCTTATGAATTGATGGCGCAGGCGCTGAAGGCCGAGTAGGACCCGATCGCCGGCAAACAGGCTCCCACAGGGATATCACCAGGCCCAAGGGCAGTGGGGTACCTGTGGGAGCCGGCTTGCCGGCGATCGGGCCACCGCTCAACCGCGACGATAGACAATTTCCTTGGCGCCACCTTCACAGGTGCCCACCACCTTGCCAGCCGGGTCGCCCTTCTTGACGATCTCCAGGGTGTAACCCTTCACCCCTTTGCCATCCAGCTTCGCCGCAATTTCCGCCTTGAGTTCCTCGCACGACTTCCCAGCCGCCATCGCACCACCCGCCAGTGCCATCAGCCCTACTGCCAGAACCAGTTTCTTCATCGCTCGCTTTCCTTGTTCAGATGAAAATCAAAAAGGGCGCCGGCCAGGCGCCCCTTTGACTGTATTACGCCATCACGTCGGGCTTTGCCAGCCCCACGCCGCTCAGCTGTTGGCGATGCGGAAGCCCACCTTGAGCGTGACCTGAAAGTGCGCCGCCTTGTCGCCGCGGATATGGCCACGGGTATCGATCACCTCGAACCATTCCAGGTGCTTGATGCTCTTGGCCGCTTCGGCCAAGGCATTGTTGATCGCCTCTTCGATGCTGGTCGGCGAAGACCCCACCAGCTCGATCTTTTTGTAGGTGTGATGATCGGACATGAGCGCACTCCTTGATTGACGGTGAGATTGAGCCTAGCAGCGCAGGCCTGGTTTACCTGCGAACCATCGCCGCCGGGTAAAGTTCGATCGCACTTTCGCCAGCCCACGCAGTCGCAATCCTTACAGTCCATTCTGTAAAGGAGAGTCAACATGCACCGCAACTCGCTGCGTAAAACGTCCCTGGAAAGCATGGAAGCGGAGATCGAAAGCCTTCTGAAAAGCCTGGAAAACCTCAAGCACGATGCCTCGGAGGAATCCCAGAAGTCGGTGAAGGCCATCCGCAGCAACGCGGAAAGCGCGCTGAAACACTCGCGCAGCCTGCTCAGCGATGCTTATGAGGAAGTGAAGACCCGTACCCGCCAGACGGGCATCGCCACCCGCGACTACGCCCAGGAACACCCCGTCACCACCGCCGGGGTGGCGATTGGCGCGCTTGGCCTGCTGGCGGCCTATTTGCTGTACCGCCGCAACTAACCGGCCTGCCGGCCCAACTCGCGGCGCAGCCACTGCGCCAACTGCTCGGCGCGCCCATCCGCGGCGCGCCGTGGCACCCACAGCGCCAGTGCCGCAGGCGTCGGCGAAAAGCCCCAGGGCGCGCACAGCCGCCCGGCGCGCAAGTCGTCCGCCACCAACGGCTGAGGCGCGATAGCCACGCCCAGGCCAGCCACCGCCGCTTCGAGCAAGTAGTACAGGTGCTCGAAGGCTTGACCGTATTTCACCTCGGCGACCTCCAAACCCTGTTTCTCGACCCAGGTCGGCCACGCCTGCGGGCGGGAAGTGGTATGCAGCAACGCCTCGCCGAGCAAGGCTTGGGCGGGCGCACCCCGCAAGCGCTCGAAGCCGCCGTAGTGCGGGCTGAGTACCGGCCCGATGCGCTCCTCGGCCAGCACATGCACCTGCATGTCCGCAGGCCACGGCGGCTCAGCGTAGACCAGCAGTGCATCCAGCCCCGGCCGCCGCGGATCGAGGTCGCCTTCGCCCGCCGACAGGTGCAGGCGCAACTCGGGCAAGTCGGCATTGAGCCGCCCGAGCCTGGGGATGAACCAGCGCGCCAACAGGCTGCCGGAGCAGCCCAGCACGAACGGTGCCTCGCTGGTATCCCGGCTCAACTCGGCACACACCCCGCGCAGCTTGTCGAAGGCTTCGCCGCTGGCATCGCGCAGCCTGATGCCGGCATCTGTGAGTTTGATGCCACGCCCGTCCTTGACGAACAACGCCACCCCCAGGTGCTGCTCAAGCACCTTGATCTGCCGGCTCACGGCACCATGGGTCACGTGCAGCACTTCGGCAGCCTGGCTGACACTGTTGAGCCGAGCAGTCGCCTCGAAGGCCCGCAGGGCGTTGAGGGGAGGGAGGTCCTGGGCCATATGACGTGTGAGTTTTCCTGACAGGTTTGCGCAATCTTATCGGTTTTCAGCCGGGCTTGCCGTGGTTAGAGTAAAGCCCATCACTCATTGCTAACGCCCTGGAGCGCCCCATGACCCAGACCCAATACCGCGCCGGCCCAGACGCCAACGGCCTGTTCGGCTCGTTCGGCGGCCGCTACGTGGCCGAAACCCTGATGCCGCTGGTGCTGGACCTGGCCCGCGAGTACGAAGCGGCCAAGGCCGACCCCAAGTTCCTCGAAGAACTGGCCTACTTCCAGCGCGACTACATCGGCCGCCCCAACCCGCTGTACTTCGCCGAGCGCCTGACCGAGCACTGCGGCGGCGCGAAGATCTTCTTCAAGCGTGAAGAGCTCAACCACACCGGCGCGCACAAGGTGAACAACTGCATCGGCCAGGTGCTGCTGGCCAAGCGCATGGGCAAGAAACGCCTGATCGCCGAAACCGGCGCCGGCATGCACGGCGTGGCCACCGCCACCGTCGCCGCCCGCTTCGGCCTGCCCTGCGTGATCTACATGGGCGCCACCGACATCGAGCGCCAGCAGGCCAACGTGTTCCGCATGAAGCTGCTGGGCGCCGAGATCGTGCCGGTCACCGCCGGTACCGGTACGCTGAAGGACGCCATGAACGAGGCCCTGCGCGACTGGGTCACCAACGTCGACGACACCTTCTACCTGATCGGCACCGTGGCAGGCCCGCACCCGTATCCGGCCATGGTCCGCGACTTCCAGTCGATCATCGGCAAGGAAACCCGCGCCCAACTGCAAGAGAAGGAGGGCCGCCTGCCTGACAGCCTGATCGCCTGCGTGGGTGGTGGCTCCAACGCCATGGGCCTGTTCCACGACTTCCTCGACGACGCCAGCGTGCAGATCATCGGCGTCGAAGCCGGCGGCCACGGCGTCGATACCGACAAGCACGCCGCCAGCCTCAACGGCGGTGTACCGGGCGTGCTGCACGGCAACCGCACCTACCTGCTGCAGGACGACGACGGCCAGATCACCGACGCCCACTCGATCTCCGCCGGCCTGGACTACCCCGGCATCGGCCCGGAGCACGCCTACCTGCACGAAGTGAAGCGCGTGGAGTACGTCAGCATCACCGACGAAGAGGCCCTCGACGCCTTCCACACCACCTGCCGCCTGGAAGGCATCATCCCGGCCCTGGAAAGCTCCCACGCGCTGGCCGAGGCGATCAAGCGCGCGCCGACCCTGCCCAAGGACCATTTGATGGTGATCTGCCTGTCGGGCCGCGGCGACAAAGACATGCAAACCGTGATGAACCACATGGCCGCCCAGGAGAAACAGGCATGAGCCGTCTTGAACAACGCTTCGCCGACCTGAAAGCCGAAGGCCGCGCCGCCTTGGTCACCTTTGTGACCGCGGGTGACCCTGGCTACGACGCCTCGCTGCAGATCCTCAAGGGCTTGCCGGCTGCCGGTGCCGACGTGATCGAACTGGGCATGCCGTTCACCGACCCGATGGCCGATGGCGTGGCCATTCAGCTGGCCACCCTGCGCGCCCTGGAAGCCGGCCAGACCCTGGCCAAGACCCTGCAGATGGTGCGTGAATTCCGCATTGGCAACCAGGCTACGCCGATCGTGCTGATGGGTTACTACAACCCGATCCACCGCTTTGGTGTGGAGAAGTTCGTCGCTGAGGCCAAAGAGGCCGGCGTCGATGGCCTGATCATCGTCGACCTGCCGCCGGAGCACGACGCCGAGCTGGCCACCCCGGCACAAGCCGCCGGCATCGACTTCATTCGCCTGACCACCCCGACTACCGACGATGCGCGCCTGCCGCGCGTGCTGGAACGCAGCTCCGGGTTCGTCTACTACGTTTCGGTGGCGGGTGTGACCGGTGCAGGCTCGGCGACCACCGAGCACGTGACCGAGGCGATTACCCGCCTGCGTCGGCATACCGACCTGCCGATCAGCGTTGGTTTCGGTATTCGCACGCCGGAGCAGGCGGCGGCGATTGCCCGTTTGGCCGATGGCGTGGTGGTGGGGTCGGCGCTGGTCGACAAGATCGCTCAGGCCAAGGATGCCGATCAGGCTGTCAGCGATGTATTGAGCCTGTGCTCGGCCCTGGCTGAAGGGGTGCGCGGCGCGCGTTCCTGATCCGCGTCGCCTTCATCGCCGGCAAGCCGGCTCCCACAGGGTCATGTGCAACGCACCCCCTGTGGGAGCCGGCTTGCCGGCGAGAGGGCCACCTATTTCTCAAAGATCGACAGATCCAAAGGCCTGACAGCCCCCATCCAGATCGCATGATCCCGGTGATCGGCCAGCTCATCCCCCGTCAGCGGATGCAGAAACACCACCAGCCCCTTCCGATACAACGCCAACCACGGCAACACCACCCCCACCACCTCCGGCTCGAACGCCAGCTGGCAGCTCCAGTCCGGGTGCGGCCCGACCGGCTTCTGGTGCAGGCGGCCCATGGTCACGGGAAACAGCCGCGCCGCTTCCTCACACAGGTTGCGGGCCTGCTCGAGGGTCGATGCGTCGTAGTAAACGTGGGCGTGATAGCCCTTGATCCTCTGCACGATATCTCCTGATTGCGGTCAAACCATCACCACCTGCGAAGGGAGTGACGTGGTGAAAAATGCCGAAACCCCAGTGTTCAAACTGGTCCTGTTCGGGGCTGAAAGCAGCCTGGGCAGTGCCCTGATGGTCGAGCTGCTGTCGCGCCAGCATGAAGTCACGGCCGTGGTCGATGACCTCAATCGCCACGCCCCGCGCCCGGGCCTGCACTTTAAGATAGGCGGGCTGGCTGACGCTGACCAGGCGGAGCAGGGCGCCGCAGGCGGCTCGGCAGTGATTGCCCTGCTTCCCGCGCTGGCGCCGGGTGATCTGCCTGCACAGTGGCGCATGAGCGAGGCGCTGGTGGCCGGGCTAGGTCGCACGACTATACGCCGGCTGCTGCTGGTGGGCGATTTCGCTGTACTGGATACGCCGGGCAGCTACTCCGACGAGGAACGCGGGTGCGTCGATCAGGTGGTCGATGCACTGCAGCGCAGTGCCCTGCACTGGACGCTGATCAATGCGCCGCAGGACTACCCTGGAATGGGGATCGAGCACTTTCGCACGGCCA
Source organism: Pseudomonas sp. NPDC089395 (assembly GCF_044749525.1). Taxonomy (NCBI): domain Bacteria; kingdom Pseudomonadati; phylum Pseudomonadota; class Gammaproteobacteria; order Pseudomonadales; family Pseudomonadaceae; genus Pseudomonas; species Pseudomonas sp. NPDC089395. The sequence goes on along the minus strand of NZ_JBIVID010000004.1, from coordinate 348,473 downwards.
GCGGTACGGTGGAGCCGGAGCTGGATGAGCCGTTGCGGCGCTTGTCCGGGGTGGCGGCGGGGATGGTCGACATGCTGGAGCTGGGGCTGCATCGGGGTGAGCATCTGAACTTCGTTTGATAGATCGCTGGGGCTGCTTTGCAGCCCTTTCGCGACACAAGGCCGCTCCTACAGAGGTCGCGGTGCCTTTGTAGGAGCGGCCTTGTGTCGCGAAAGGGTCGCAAAGCGGCCCCAAAAGCCTCACTGCCCCCGCTCATTTTCCAGCCAATCCACGAACCGCTCAATCAGCGCCCCCCGCCGCTTGCGCGGCGGCAGCACCACGTAATACCCACGCTTGGACCGCAAACTCCCCTCCAACGGTCGACACAACAACCCTTGCTCCACCAACCCATCGACCAGATGCCCCCAGCCAATCGCCACCCCCTGGCCGGCAATCGCCGCCTGGATCAGCAACGTATAGTTATCGAACCGCAACTGCCCAGCCGAGGGTGGGCTAGCCACCCCAAACCCGCGAAACACCCCCGCCCAATCGAACCAGCCACTGGACTGTTCGCCCCGCAAATGAAGCAAGGGCAAACGCTGCAAAGCCACGGCTGACAAGGGTTTGCCATGAATCAGCCGAGGGCTGCAGACCGGGAAGACTTCCTCATCGAACAGCCAGCGGCTCTCCCCCTGATGAAAGCGCCCATCGCCGAACAGCACCGCCACGTCGATATCCGGCCGCAGCATGGCCTGGCTGCGCTCACCCGTCACCAGGCTCACATCGACCTGTGGGTAAGCCTCATGGAAGCGCTGCAGGCGAGGCATCAGCCAGTAGGCTGCAAAGGCAAAATCGGTGGCCACCTGCAGCACCTCTCGCTGGCCACGCCCACTGACTTCGGCAATGCCATCGTCCATCGCCTGCAGGCCCTGGTGGACCTGTTCGAACAACTGCTGGCCCGCCTCGGTCAGTTCGATGCCTCGGTAGATGCGGTCGAACAACCGCGTACTCAACTGCGCTTCCAGGCGTTTGACCTGCTGGCTCACCGCCGGCTGCGTGGTGCCCAGCTCCAGCGCGGCGGCCGTGAACCCGCGCAGGCGTGCGGCGGCCTCAAACACGCGCAAGGTATCCAATGACAGCTCGGCGAGGTGATCAAACATAAGCTCGGCTAATCCCAGTCATTGCCCGCCATGGGCTTTACCCATGTTATCCCCAGTCGCATCTTGGTAGGCAAGCGGTTCGCATAACCCTAAACAATGGAAGCCTCCCATGACGCGCCCGAATATCCTGTTCATCATGGCCGACCAGATGGCCGCCCCCCTGCTGCCGATCTACGCCCCATCGCCCATCCAGATGCCGCACCTGAGCCGCCTGGCCGAACAGGCGGTGGTGTTCGATTCGGCCTACTGCAACAGCCCGTTGTGCGCACCGTCACGCTTCACCCTGGTCAGTGGCCAGCTGCCCAGCCGCATCGGCGCCTACGACAATGCCGCCGACTTCCCCGCCGACATACCCACCTACGCCCACTACCTGCGCCGGCTCGGCTATCGCACGGCGCTGTCGGGCAAGATGCATTTCTGCGGCCCGGACCAGTTGCATGGATACGAACAACGCCTGACCAGCGACATCTACCCTGCCGACTACGGCTGGGCGGTGAACTGGGATGCCCTGGACGCGCGCCCGAGCTGGTACCACAACATGTCGTCGGTGCTGCAAGCCGGCCCCTGCGTGCGTACCAACCAGCTGGATTTCGATGAGGAGGTGGTGTTCAAGGCGCGCCAGTACCTGTACGACCATGTGCGTGAAAACGATGGCCGGCCGTTCTGCCTGACCGTGTCCATGACCCACCCGCACGACCCGTACACCATTCCCAAGCGCTACTGGGATCGCTACGAAGGTGTGGATATCCCCATGCCCCGCGCCGCGTTCAGCCAGCAAGCACTGGACCCGCATTCACAACGCCTGCTCAAGGTCTACGACCTGTGGGACAAGTCCCTGCCTGTGGACAAGATCCGCGACGCCCGCCGCGCCTACTTCGGCGCCTGCAGCTACATTGACGACAACATCGGCCAACTGCTGCAGACCCTGGAGGAGTGCAACCTGGCCGACGACACCCTGATCGTGTTCTCCGGCGACCATGGCGACATGCTGGGCGAGCGCGGGCTCTGGTACAAGATGCACTGGTTCGAGATGTCGGCACGAGTGCCGCTGCTCATCCACGCGCCCAAGCGCTTTGCAGCTGCGCGGGTGAGCGCGTCGGTGTCGACCTGCGACTTGCTACCGACCCTGGTCGAACTGGCCGGCGGGGCTGTGGATAAATCCCTGCACCTGGACGGCCGCTCGCTGCTCGGCCATTTGCAAGGGCAGGGTGGCCACGACGAGGTGATTGGCGAATACATGGCAGAAGGCACGGTCGGCCCGCTGATGATGATCCGCCGCGGCGCCTACAAGTTCGTGTACAGCGAAGACGACCCCTGTTTACTCTATGACCTGAGCCGCGACCCGCACGAACGGGAGAACCTCACCGGCAGCCCTGACCACCAGGAGCTGCTGCAGGCATTTGTCGATGAAGCCCGCGCGCGTTGGGATATCCCCAGCCTGCGCCAGCAGGTACTGGCCAGCCAACGGCGCCGCCGCCTGGTGGCCGAGGCGCTGGCAATAGGCACGCTGAAAAGCTGGGACCACCAACCCTGGGTGGACGCCAGCCAACAGTACATGCGCAATCACATCGATCTCGACGACCTCGAGCGCAAGGCACGTTACCCACAGCCCGCACCCATGGATTGATGAAGAGAGGCCGCCATGCACAAGTTCTCCACCGCCGTGATCGCCCTGGCCCTTGGCTTGGCCAACGTCACGGCCCACGCCGACGACGCGCAATGCAGCACCGTGAAGCTGGCCGACCCCGGCTGGAGCGACATTGCATCCACCAATGCCATTGCCCGGCTGCTCCTGGAGCGCCTGGGCTACCAGGTCAAGGTCGACAGCCTGGCAGTGCCGATCATTTACGGCGGCCTGAAGGACGGCAAGGTCGATGCCTTCTTCGGCAACTGGATGCCGGCGCAGCAGGGCTTCCATGACAAATTCATCGCCAATGGCGATGTGCAGCAGCTCGCGCGCAACCTGGAGGGAACCGAATTCACCCTGGCGGTGCCCGACTACGTGTGGAATGCCGGCGTGAAGGATTTCGCGGACTTGCAGAAACACGCCGACCAGTTCGACAAGAAGCTTTACGGCATAGGCTCCGGCGCCCCCGCCAACCTGTCGCTGAAGGCGATCATCGACAAGAATGAGTTCGACCTCGGCCAGTGGAAGCTGGTGGAGTCGAGTGAACAGGCAATGCTGGCGCAGGTCGACCGCGCGGTGAAGAAGCACCAGTTCATCACCTTCCTCGGCTGGACACCGCACCCGATGAACGTGAAGTTGAAGATGCACTACCTGACGGGCGGGGAGCAGTGGTTTGGCAGCAAAGGCGAGGTCTACACCCTGACCCGCAAGGGTTATCCACAAGCCTGCCCGAATGCGGCTAAGCTGCTGGGCAATCTGAAATTTACCCTGGACATGGAAAACAGCATCATGGCCGAGGTTGTGGATAAGAAGATCAGCTTTGATGAGGCGGCCAAGGCTTGGGTCAAGGAGCATCCCGAAGTCCTGGAAAGTTGGTTGGCTGGAGTGACTACTCAAACGGGCAGCGATGCAAAAGAGGCTGTCATAGCCAAACTGTGATTTTTACGCCTGTGGGAGCGGGCTTGCCCCGCGATGAAGACCCCGCGGTGCATGGCACCGGCTTCGCCGATGTTCGCGGGGCAAGCCCGCTCCCACAGTGTTCGGCGCACCGACAAGGATCCTGGAAAACTCATGCTTCGCCTCATCCACCTGCTGCCCTTCATCGCCTGGCTCCCCTGCCAATCGGGCCGCAGCCTGCGTCAGGACCTGCTGGTGGGCCTGAGCGGTGCGATTCTCGCCCTGCCACAATCGATCGCCTACGCCCTGATCGCCGGCCTGCCCGCCGAATACGGCCTGTACGCCGCCATCGTGCCGGTGCTGATCGCCTGCTTGTGGGGCTCCTCCTGGCACCTGATCTGCGGCCCCACCGCCGCCATCTCCATTGTCCTCTACGCCAGCATCAGCCCTTTGGCCGTGGCCGGGAGCGACGACTACGTCACCTTGGTGTTGCTGCTGACGTTCCTCGGCGGCATTTTCCAATTGCTGCTCGGCCTGCTGCGCTTCGGCGCGCTGGTCAATTTCGTCTCCCATTCGGTGGTGCTCGGGTTTACCCTGGGCGCCGCCATCGTCATCGCCCTCGGCCAGTTGCCGAACCTGATGGGCATGGACCTGCCGAGTCAGGCCACGGCGCTGAAGACCGTGCAGGACCTGACTAGCCATGCCGGCGAGGTCGACCTGCCATCGCTGCTGCTTGGTTTGGCGACCGTGGTGATCGGCGTGGCCTTCAAATTGTGGCGCCCGCGCTGGCCGAGCCTGTTGATAAGCCTGATCATGGTCAGCTTATTGGCCTGGCTGCTACCCGGCTTCTTTGGCCATGTAGCGCGCGTGCCAGCCTTTACCGGCCAGTTGCCGCCGCTCAGCCCATTGCCGTTGCTGGACCTGGAGTTGGTCCTGCGCTTGCTGCCCAGCGCCGTTGCGGTCGGCATGCTCGGCTTGGTAACCAGCCTGTCGATCGCCCGCTCGCTTTCGGCACGCTCGGAACAACTGATCGACGTCGACCAGGAAATCCGCGCCCAGGGCTTGTCGAACATCGTTGGCGCCTTCTTTTCCGGCTATCTGTCTTCCGGCTCGTTTACACGATCGGGCCTGAGCTACGACGCCGGCGCCCGCTCTCCCCTGGCTGGCGTGTTTTCGGCGTTGTGGGTGGCGTTGTTCGCGGTGACGGGCGCCGGCCTGATCGCGCACCTGCCGATCCCAGCCATGGCGGGCAGCATCCTGCTGATCTGCTGGGGGTTGGTCGATCACCGGGCGATTCGTGCGCTGTTCCGGGTCAGCCGTTCGGAATTCCTGGTCATGGCCCTGACCGCTGCGGCGACCTTGCTGCTGGAGCTGCAGACGGCGATTTACGCCGGGGTGCTGGCATCGCTGTTCTTCTACCTCAAGCGCACGTCACGGCCACGGGTGCAGCAGAGCCGTGAAGGGCAGGCCGACGTGCTGCGGGTGGGCGGGTCAATCTTCTTTGGCGCGGCGCATTACCTGCAGGTACGCTTGCAGCGCTGCCAGGGGCCGCATGTGGTGATCGATGCGCGGCAGGTGAACTTCATCGATTACTCGGGAGTGGACATGCTGCACCGCGAGGCGCGGCGGTTGATGCGCTCGGGCGGCAGCCTGACCTTGCACCGTGCTCGGCCGCAGGTGATCGAGGAGCTGCTGAAACTGGAGGGTACAGCCTGCCCGATACGCTTCGAGGAATAGGTACGCAACTAGCATTTTTACCAGTTGTCCTGCGCGAACCGAACAGTAAAAGTAGCTGCGACCCCCTCTCGGCAGGACCCAGACATGAATATCTCCAGGGCTCGGATTGCCTTCGCTTTGCTGCCTTGTCTGGCAGCCACGGCTTCCGGTTCGCCTATGGAGGACTGTTGGTCAGTTGCCGATGCGCAAGCTCGCATAGTTCGCCTAGAAGCAGACATGTCTGCCCGCGAAGCCTATACGGGCAAGGAACAATCAACGGCCAAAGTGGCCTACTACCGCGAGCAGATCGCACTCGAACGGCGCTTCATCGAGCAAGCCAACAGCCCTTCAGGCCTCAATTGCGCGCCAGCTGTCGCCGCAACTCAGCCAGCACAGGCGCCGTGTCCGGCCGCACGCCACGCCAGATGAAGAACGCCTCGGCCGCCTGCTCAGCCAACATCCCCAGCCCATCCAGCACCTTGGCCGCACCCAACCGAGAAGCCCACAGGCAGAACGGTGTCGGCTCCTTGCCATACATCATGTCGTAGCACACCGTGCGCCCTGCCTCGACCAGGCTTTCGGCAATCGGCGGCAACTCGCCGGACAGGCTCGCCGAGGTGGCGTTGATGATCACGTCCACCGGCTCCTGCAACCAGCCAAACCCGCTGGCCACCACCGGCCCCAGCTCAGCGAACTCACGCGCCAGCTGCTCGGCCTTTTCCACCGTGCGGTTGGCGATCACCAGCGATTGCGGGTCGAGGGCCAGAATCGGCTCCAGCACACCCCGTACCGCACCCCCGGCGCCCAGAATGAGAATGCGCTTGCCGGTGAGCTCGACCCCGGCATTCACCGTCAGGTCACGCACCAGACCGGCGCCATCGGTGTTGTCACCTTGCAACGTGCCGTCCGCCAGCTTGCTCAGCGTATTCACCGCCCCGGCACGCTGGGCGCGTGGGGTGAGGCTGTCGCACAGCCGGTAGGCCTCTTCCTTGAACGGCACGGTCACGTTGGCGCCGCTGCCTTGCTTGAAGAAGCCACGGGCGCAGTCGCTGAACTCATCCACCGGCGCCAGCAGGGTGGTGTACTCCAGGTCCTGGCCGGTCTGTTCGGCGAACAGCCGATGAATCAGCGGCGACTTGCTGTGGCCAATCGGGTTACCGAAAACGACGTACTGGTCCATGGGGGCTCCTCGGTTATCCACAGGCTTACTGGGCGAGCCAGTCGCGGTCTTGCAGGAAGTATTCGGTCAGGCGTGCTTCCTCACTACCCGGCACGGCCTTCCAGTCGTAGCCCCAGCGTACCTGCGGCGGCAGCGACATGAGGATCGACTCGGTGCGACCGCCTGACTGCAGGCCGAACAGGGTGCCACGGTCGTAGACCAGGTTGAACTCCACGTAGCGACCGCGGCGGTACTCCTGGAACTCGCGCTGCTCAGGGGTGTAGGGCGTATCCTTGCGGCGCTGGACGATGGGCAGGTAAGCATCGATGTAGGCATCGCCGATGGCGCGGATGAAGGCGAAGCAGGTGTCGAAGTCCCACTCGTTCAGGTCATCGAAGAACAATCCGCCAATGCCGCGCGGCTCGCCCCGGTGCTTGAGGTGGAAGTAGCGGTCGCACCAGGCCTTGTAGCGCGGGTAGACGTCGGCGCCGAACGGCGCGCAAGCCTGCTCGGCCACGCGGTGCCAGTGGATGCAATCTTCTTCATTGCCGTAGTACGGGGTCAGGTCGAAGCCGCCACCGAACCACCAGACCGCTTCTTCGCCTTCCTTCTCGGCGATGAAGAAACGCACATTGGCGTGGGACGTCGGCACATGCGGGTTGTGCGGGTGGATCACCAGCGACACGCCCAGGGCTTCGAAACCACGGCCCGCCAGCTCGGGGCGGTGGGCGCTGGCCGACGGCGGCAGGCCGGCACCGAACACGTGGGAGAAGTTCACGCCGCCTTTCTCGATCAGCTTGCCCTCGCCGATGACCCGCGTGCGCCCCCCGCCGCCAGCTTCGCGCACCCAGGCATCCTCGACGAAGCGGGCGCCGCCGTCTTCGGCTTCGAGGGCAGAGCAGATGCGGTCTTGCAGGTCGAGCAGGTAGGCTTTCACGGCCTCGGTGCGGCTAGTCATCGGGTCACCAGGAACGGGCAGGGAAGAATTCGCCGCGTAGCATACCACCGCCAGAGCGCGCGCCGCAGTTGACGGCGGTCAAGCAAAGGCGTCCGATAGAAGGCCTTTTCCGATCCCGACAACAGGAGTGCGAGATGGCCAAGCGTATCCAGTTCAGCCAGCATGGCGGCCCCGAAGTGCTGCAGCTTGTGGAGTTCGACCCCGCACCACCCGGGCCGCAGCAAGTACGCGTGCGTAACCATGCAATCGGCTTGAACTTCATCGACACCTATTTCCGCAACGGGCTGTACGCACCGCCTGCGCTGCCTTCTGGCCTGGGCACCGAGGGCGCCGGGGTGGTCGATGCGATTGGAGAGGGCGTGACTCGCCTGAAAGTGGGTGACCGGGTGGCCTACGCCGTCGGCCCGCTGGGCGCCTACAGCGAAGTGCATACGCTGCCGGAGGCCAACCTGGTGAAGCTGCCCGACAACATCAGCTTCGAACAGGCAGCGGCGGTGATGCTCAAGGGTTTGACCGTGCAGTACCTGCTCAAGCAGACCTACGCCGTGCAGCCGGGCGACGTGATCCTGTTCCATGCTGCGGCAGGGGGCGTGGGCTCGCTGGCGTGCCAATGGGCCAAGGCGCTGGGCGCCAAGCTGATCGGCACCGTCAGCTCCGCCGAGAAGGCCGAACGGGCCAAGGCATTGGGGGCGTGGGCGACCATCGACTACAGCCGCGAGGACGTGGCCAAGCGGGTGCTGGAACTGACCGATGGCAAGAAATGCCCCGTGGTGTATGACGGCGTCGGCGCCGACACCTGGCTGACCTCGCTGGACTGCCTGCAGCCGCGTGGGTTGATGGTGAGCTTTGGCAATGCCTCGGGCGCGGTGAGTGGGGTGAACCTTGGGATTCTGGCGCAGAAGGGCGCGCTGTACGTCACCCGGCCGACCTTGGCCAGCTATGCCAACAATGCCGAGAACACGCAGGCCATGGCGGATGATCTGTTTGCCATGATTGGCAGTGGCAAGCTGGTTGTGGATATCCAGCAGCGTTATCCGCTGAGCGAGGCGGCCAAGGCGCAGACTGAGCTGTCGGCACGGCGGACTGTGGGGTCGACTGTTCTACTGCCTTGAACCCTGGGGCCGCTTTGCGGCCCATTCGCCGGCAAGCCGGCTCCCACAGGATCTATGCCGCTCTTGCAGGCGACGGTGTACCTGTGGGGGCTGGCTTGCCAGCGATAGCGCCAGATCAGCCAGCGGCAGTGTTCGCCATTGGCGCGCCTTCAATGCCCGGAGAAGACAGGCGACATGATCAATTATCGTAGTGGTATCTGCACTGCAAGATAGTCATCTGCCCACCTTCAAAGAGGTAGACCAGTCGGTGTTCGCGGGTAATACGACGAGACCAGAATCCTGAAAGATCACCCTTCAGAGGCTCAGGTTTGCCAGTGCCCTTGAAAGGGGTACGCAGGCATTCCTTGATCAATGTGTTGATCGTTGCAAACACATCAACGTCAGCATCTTTCCAATGACAGTAGTCTTCCCAGCCTTCCGCAGTAAACGCAACGCTCACAGAATTGCGCGCTTCAGTCTTGTTCCGCTGCTTTGACTTCATGTTCATCTATGGACAGCTCATGGCAAGCCGCTTTACCCGACCGCAGCTGATCGATGGATGCGCGCAAGCGCTTGGCATTGGCTGAAGAGCCCAACAAATACAGGGTCTCTTGCATGCCGTTGTAGTCCTCGAGCGAGATCATGACCACCGGCTCACCACGCTGTCGCGTGATGATCGCGGGTTCGTGATCCCGGCATACATCATCCATCGTCTGCTTCAGGTCGGCGCGAGCCTGGCTAAAAGTCAGTACATGCATTTTTTCAAATCCTTCCCAAGCAGGGCCTGGATCAGGTTTTTCTCAACCCAACCAGGACAACTGGATGGGCAATAGGCTTGGTTCTGCAAACACAAACATTGTACAAGCCTAGGTACAAACCTCAACGTCTCATGGTCGGATACCAAGAAAACACGAAGCATAGAATGGACGACTGAGAGCAGGGAGGTGATTGCCCTCTACAGTGCGTGTAGGAAACATCTGTGTTGGAAGGATCGCTGACAAGCTGGCTCCCACGGATGCAGATCTGCTCTCAAGAGCGACTGATGAACCTGTGGGAGCCGGCTTGCCGGCGATAGCGCCAGATCAGCCGACAGAGTTGTTAGACACAGGTGAGGATTCAATGCCATCCAGCATCGCCTCTACCAACCCCTCTGCCATTTCGATCGCATGCAGGTTCGACCAGTACATGCCGCGGCCTTCTTCGCGCAAGTAATCGAGTGTCTTGTAACCCGTCTCGTAGGCGCAGCGCAGGTAGAGCGCTACATGCACCAGCGCGTCGGCGGCGGGGATGTTCGGATTTACGCTGAAGAGCGCTTCATGGCCGGCGTCGCAGCGGCCGAAGGAGCGAGCGCAAGTGCAAGGGAGTGGTGGATCGGGGACTATCTTTTTCATTGGAAACTCTCACTTCAATGCCCCACCTAGTCGTTACCACACGATTAGGTGGCAGCTGTACACGGGGTGGTAAACCGGAGAGAGTTCCCAAACCCGGCAGGCACGAAGCCTCCCGCGTACAGCCGCCATTGACTGCGAGGAACTCTCTCCATTCGGGTTACCACACCCGATCGCCAAGTTATTCGGCGACGGTCTGAAGCCTAGAGGCAGGAGTTCCTACTGAGAAGGTGATGGTATTCGATTCGAGTTGTAGGAATTTTCCCAAATTCGTATTTGATAAGACACTTCAGAAAAGCCAGCGCCCCTTTGTAGGAGCGGCCCTGTGTCGCGAAAGGGCCGCAAAGCGGCCCCCGAGTGCAATGCCGGTGCGGAAATTGATGGGGCTGCTACGCAGCCCTTTCGCGACACAAGGCCGCTCCTACAGCAATTAGCGCTCACCCAAGAGGATCAACCCGGGCGAACAACCTCGCCGGTTGCCAGATCGCGAATCACACTCGGATTCTTCCGCCCCCCCAGCGCCCCACCGAGCACCAGGTCCAGTTGTCCGTGGAAATACTGCTCCACCCGCAACCGCGTCTTCGCCGCCGGCCGCCCACCCGGGTTGCACGACGTGGAAATCAACGGCCCCACCAACGCACACAACTCACGCACCTGCGGATGATCACTGACCCGCAGCGCCACCGTGTCATGCTGCCCCGTCACCCACTCCGGCAACAGCTCCTGATGCGGCACCAACCAGGTATTGGGCCCGGGCCAGGTACTGCCCATGCGGTCGATCCAGTCTTCCGGGAAATCCTCGAACAGGAAATCGAACTGGCGGATGTTGTCGGCGACCAGAATCAGGCCTTTATCCACAGGCCGCGACTTGAGCGCCAGCAGGCGATACACCGCGTCCTCGTTCCACGGGTCGCAGCCCAGGCCCCAGACCGCTTCTGTCGGGTAGGCGATTACCGCGCCCGCCCGAATCTCACGCGCGGCTTGTTGCACACGCCAACTGCTCACCATTTGTGTTTCTCCGCATTTAAGCCATGACGGCAGTTTACTTAGCCCACGCGGGCAAACCAACGCCCAGCTTCATTACTCACTCGGCCTTCGAGCTCCAGCTCGGTCAATTGCGCCAGTACCTGCGCCAGTGGTTGCTTGCTGCAAACCGCCAGCGCCTCGCTGGTCTGCGGTGCGGCATGCAGCAATGCCAGCAGGGGATGCGACGTTTTATCCACAATCACCGGCGGCATGTTCTGCCAACCCTGCAAGGTTTCCAGGATCTGTTCCACGCTTTCCACCAGCAACGCACCGTCGCGGATCAACTGGTGGCAACCCTTGGCACCGGGATGGTGGATCGAACCGGGAATGGCATAGACCTCACGGCCCTGCTCGGCTGCCAGGCGGGCCGTGATCAACGAACCACTGGCCAGGCTCGCCTCGACCACCAGAACGCCAAGCGACAGCCCGCTGATAATGCGATTGCGCCGCGGGAAGTTGCCCGGCAGCGGCCCAGCATCCAGCGGAAACTCCGAAATCAGCGCGCTACCGCTGTCGACCATCGCCTTGGCCAGCTCACGGTGGCGCTGTGGATAAAGTTTTTGCAGCCCCGTACCGAGTACGCCGATAGTCCCTCCTCCAGCCTGCAAGGCAGCCCGATGAGCGGCACCGTCTATCCCCAAGGCAAGGCCACTGGTGATGGTGAACCCGGCTTGCGACAGGTAACGGGAAAATCCTCTGGCGTTATCGATGGCGGGGGGTGAAGCACGCCTGCTGCCCACAATTGCCAGCTGCGGGCGGTCGAGCAACGCGGGCTCACCGGCCACGAAAAGCAGCGGTGGGGCATCGTCTATTTCGGCCAGCAGCGCGGGGTAACTTGGGCTGTCCCACATCAGTAAATGCTGGCCCGGCCGCTCTAACCAGGCCATTGCGGCCAATGCCCCGTCGCGCACCTGGGCACTGCGCCGGGCATCGATGGTGGCCTGCGCCATGCCCAGCGCACGCCATGCCCCGGCCGGGGCGCTGAGCGCCGAAGAGGCGCTGCCAAAAGCTTTCAGCAAGGCGTGAAAGCGACGCAACCCGACCTCGGGGAGGCGATGCAGACGCAATCGGGCCTCGATTTCGGCAGGCGAACAAAGCGACGAGTGGTGGTTGGACATGGGGATCATCCTTGATCGAAAGAGGGCCAATTACGTGGCACAACCTGTGGATAACTGTGTGGGTAACAGTTTGAAAAGCTGTCCATGAATTGGACGCTATCAAGCCCATAGACACCCTAGTCGAGCTTGCCAGGTGCCGAAATCGTCGATTCCCTTTATTATGTGTGCTCAGTTTTCAACCGAACGCACAGTGACTGCCTGACCTTATGGCCATCTTGAACATTCTCGAATTCCCGGACCCGCGCCTGCGCACCATTGCCAAACCGGTGACGGAGTTCGACGACGCCCTGCGTCAGCTGATCGACGACATGTTTGAAACCATGTACGAAGCCCCGGGCATCGGCCTGGCCGCTACCCAGGTCAACGTGCACAAGCAGGTTGTGGTCATGGACCTGAGCGAAGACCGCAGCGAGCCGCGCGTCTTCATCAACCCCACGGTCGAAGAGCTGACCCACGACATGGGCCAGTACCAGGAAGGCTGCCTGTCGGTGCCTGGCTTCTACGAGAACGTCGACCGCCCGTTGCGCGTGCGGGTCAAGGCCCAGGACCGCGACGGCAAGCCGTTCGAGCTGGAATGCGAAGGCCTGTTGGCGGTGTGCGTGCAGCACGAGTTCGATCACCTCAACGGCAAGCTGTTCGTTGACTACCTGTCGCAACTCAAACGCGACCGGATCAAGAAGAAGCTGGAAAAGCAGCACCGCCAGCAAGCCTGATCCCTACCTTCCAGAAGGCTTGCTCCGGCAAGCCTTTTTCTTTTTTGAAGCGAGAACTCCATGCGCATCGTCTTTGCAGGCACTCCAGAGTTTGCCGCCGAACACCTCAAGGCCCTGCTCGACAGCCCTTACGAGATCGTGGGCGTCTATACCCAGCCCGATCGCCCCGCCGGCCGAGGCCAGAAGCTCATGCCGAGCGCGGTCAAGGCACTGGCCGTGGCCCATGACATCCCGGTGTTCCAGCCGCCAACCCTGCGCAACGAAGACGCCCAGGCTGAACTCGCCGCGCTCAAGCCGGACCTGATGGTGGTGGTCGCCTACGGCCTGATCCTGCCCCAGGTGGTGCTGGACATCCCGCGCCTGGGCTGCATCAACAGCCACGCCTCCCTGCTGCCACGCTGGCGCGGTGCGGCGCCGATCCAGCGCGCCGTGGAAGCCGGCGACGCCGAGAGCGGCGTGACCGTGATGCGCATGGAAGCGGGCCTGGACACAGGCCCCATGCTGCTCAAGGTGGTCACCCCGATCAGCGCCGACGACACCGGTGGCAGCCTGCACGACCGCCTCGCCGAAATGGGCCCGCCTGCCGTGGTGCAGGCCATTGCCGGCCTGGCCGACGGCAGCCTGCAGGGCGAGGTACAGGACGATGCCCTGGCCACCTACGCACACAAGTTGAACAAAGACGAAGCGCGCATCGACTGGAACCGTCCAGCCGTGGAGCTTGAGCGCCTGATCCGTGCCTTCAACCCCTGGCCGGTGTGCCACAGCACGCTCGATGGCGAGAGCGTGAAGGTCCTCGCCGCCAACTTGTCCACAGGCAAGGGCGCCCCAGGCGAGATCCTCTCCTCCAGCAAGGACGGCCTGGTGGTCGCCTGCGGTGACCAGGCCCTGAGCCTGACCCGCCTGCAACTGCCCGGTGGCAAGGCGCTGGCCTTCAGCGACCTGTTCAACAGCCGCCGCGAGAAGTTCGCCAATGGCAAGGTGCTGGGCCAATGAACCCACGCCTCGCCGCCGCCCGTGCCTTGGCCGCTGTACTCAGCGGCAAGGCCTCGCTGAACAGCTCGCTGCCAGCGCAACTGGACAAGGTCGATGAACGCGACCGTGGCCTGACCCAGGACCTGGCATTCGGCACCGCCCGCTGGCAGCCACGCCTCGACCTGCTCGCAGAACAGCTGCTGCAAAAGCCGTTCAAGGCCGCCGATGCCGATGTGCAGGCACTGCTGCTGGTCGGCCTGTACCAGCTGTTCTACACGCGCATCCCGGCCCACGCCGCCATCGGCGAAACCGTCGGCTGCGCCGACAAGCTGAAGAAGCCGTGGGCCAAAGGCCTGCTCAACGCCGTGCTGCGCCGCGCCCAGCGTGAAGGCGAGGCGCTGCTCGCTGGCATGGAGCGTGACCCGGTGGTGCGCACTGCCCACCCGCGCTGGCTGCAGAAGTCGCTGAAAGCCTTCTGGCCGGAGCAGTGGGAAGCGATCTGCGCCGCCAACAACGCTCACCCGCCGATGATCCTGCGGGTCAACCGCCGCCACCACAGCCGCGACGCCTACCTGGCGCTGCTGGCCGAAGCGGGCATCGGCGCCAGCGCCTGCCAGTACAGCCGCGACGGCATCGTCCTGGCCGAGGCCAGCGATGTACGTGGCCTGCCGGGCTTCGCCGAAGGTTGGGTCAGCGTGCAGGACGAAGCCGCGCAGCTGTCCGCCGACCTGCTCGAACTGGCCCCCGGCCAGCGCGTGCTCGACGCCTGCTGCGCCCCGGGCGGCAAGACCTGCCACCTGCTCGAAGCCGAAGCGGGCCTGGCGCACCTGGTGGCCATCGACCTGGAGGCCAAGCGCCTGACCCGCGTGCGGGAAAACCTCGACCGCCTGCAGCTGGATGCCGAGTTGATCGCCTGCGATGCCCGCGACACCGCCAGCTGGTGGGACGGCAAGCCGTTCCAGCGCATCCTGCTCGACGCCCCGTGCTCGGCCACCGGCGTGATCCGCCGCCACCCGGACATCAAGCTGACCCGCCAGGCCGATGACATTCCGGCCCTGGCCGCCTTGCAAGGCGAGCTGCTCGATGCCCTGTGGCCGACCCTGGAAGTCGGCGGCATGCTGCTGTACGCCACCTGCTCCAGCCTGCCGACCGAGAACACCGAAGTGATCGGCGCCTTCCTCGCCCGCACCCCAGGTGCCCGTGAGCTGGACCTGGCCACCGAAGCCGGCCTGCGCCAGCCCCACGGCCGCCAGTTGCTGGCCCAGGAGGGCGGCCACGACGGCTTCTACTATGCCAAGCTGATCAAGATTGCCGCCTCGCGCGGGTAAGCCAACGTTAGGGAGTAACGGATGAAGATCATCATCCTCGGCGCAGGGCAGGTGGGCGGGACGCTGGCGGAGCACCTGGCGAGCGAAGCCAACGACATCACCGTGGTCGATACCGACGGCGAGCGCCTGCGCGACCTTGGCGACCGCCTCGACATCCGCACCGTGCAGGGCCGTGGCTCGCTGCCAACGGTGCTGCGCCAGGCCGGTGCCGACGACGCCGACATGCTGGTGGCGGTGACCAACAGCGACGAAACCAACATGGTCGCCTGCCAGGTGGCCTATTCGCTGTTCCACACCCCGACCAAGATTGCCCGGGTGCGCGAGTCGGCTTACCTCACCCGCGAGGAGCTGTTCGACAACGACCATATCCCGGTGGACGTGCTGATCAGCCCCGAGCAGGTCGTGACCAACTACATCAAGCGCCTGATCGAGCATCCCGGCTCACTGCAGGTGATCGACTTCGCCGAAGGCAAGGCGCAACTGGTGGCGGTCAAGGCGTACTACGGCGGCCCACTGGTGGGCCAGCAATTGCGCCAGATCCGCGCGCACATGCCCAACGTCGACACCCGCGTGGCAGCCATCTTCCGCCGCGACCGGCCGATCACCCCACGTGGCGACACCGTGATCGAAGCTGACGACGAAGTGTTCTTCATCGCCGCCAAGAAGGACATTCGCGCCGTGATGGGCGAACTGCGCCGCATCGACGAAACCAACAAGCGCATTGTCATCGCTGGCGGCGGGCAGATCGGCGAACGCCTGGCCGAAGCCATCGAGAGCCGCTACCAGGTGAAAATCATCGAGATGAACCCGGCCCGCTGCCGGCACCTCTCCGATACTCTGGAAAGCACTGTGGTGCTACAGGGCAGCGCCTCGGACAAGGACCTGATGCTCGAAGAGAACATCGCCGACGCCGATATTTTCCTGGCCCTGACCAACGACGACGAAGCCAACATCATGTCGTCGCTGCTGGCCAAGCGCCTGGGCGCGGGCAAGGTAATGACCATCATCAACAACCCGGCTTATGTCGACCTGGTACAGGGCGGTGATATCGATATCGCCATCAGCCCGCAGCTGGCCACCATCGGTACCTTGCTGGCGCATGTTCGCCGGGGCGATATCGTCAGCGTGCACTCGTTGCGCCGCGGGGCGGCGGAGGCCATCGAGGCGGTGGCGCATGGTGATGCGAAGTCGAGCAAAGTGGTCAGCAAGGCCATCGAGGACATCGCCCTGCCGCCCGGCACCACCATCGGTGCGATCATCCGCGATGAACAAGTGCTGATCGCCCATGACGACACGGTGATCGAGTCGGGGGACCATGTGATTCTGTTCGTTGTGGATAAAAAGCATATTCGGGATGTGGAGAAGCTGTTCCACGTCGGCTTGAGTTTCTTCTAGGAGAAGAGGGCATGCGCGAATCGCTGGAGAAGATGCTGGCCAAGGGTGTGGATAACCCATTGCTGAGGTTCGGCTTGGGCAAGGCCTGGCTGGATGAGGGCAATGGTGCTGAAGCGGCTGTGCACCTGGCGCGCTGTGTGGAGCAGGACCCGAAATATTCGGCGGCGTGGAAGCTGCTGGGCAAGGCCTATCAGTTGCAGGGTGACCTGGCAGCGGCGCGCAAGGCCTGGGAAGACGGGATCGTGGCGGCGCAGGCCCATGGGGACAAGCAGGCCGAGAAGGAGATGGCGGTGTTTCTCAAGAAGTTGAACAAAGGCTGAGATTGCTGGGGCTGCTTTGCAGCCCTTTCGCGACACAAGGCCGCTCCTACAGACGACCGTGATCCTTTGTAGGAGCGGCCTTGTGTCGCGAAAGGGGCGCAAAGCGCCCCCAAATCCTCAATACCAGCGCGCCTCACCAGCAGGGCGCTTCTTGAAGCGCTTCATGCTCCACATGTACTGGCTCGGATATTCGCGCACATACCGCTCGACCACCTTGCTCATGGCCGCCGCCGACACGTTCACATCCGTGCTGTACATCTCCTCCGGCGCCGCCTCCAGGAACACCTTGAAGCCCGAACCATCCGGCAGCCGCAGCGCATGCAGGAACACCCCCACCGCCTTGCCCCCGGCCAGCATGTTCGGCACGAACTTGCTGGTCAGCGCCTGAGTCCCCAGGAACGGCACGAACACCCCGGCAGACTCGGCCGGCTCCGGGTCGGCCGGAATCCCTACCTGCCCACCGCGGCGCACTTCCTTGATCACGCTGAGAATGCCTTCCTTGGTCGAAGGCGCCACACGGTTGCCCATCTGCACACGCTGCTCGCGCAGCAGGTCATCCACTGCCTTCAGCTTGGGCGGGCGGTAGAAGATGATCGGTTTGCACTGACTGCAGTAGAAGTGGTTGAGCACTTCCCAGTTGCCCAGGTGGCTGGTGATACCGACCACACCCTTGCCCGAGGCCAGGGCCTGCTCCAACACTTCCAGACCGTGAACCTCCTTGACCAGCTCCAGCGAACGCTGCGGCGGCCAGATCCAGGCGCAGGCACTTTCGGTAAAGGACTTGCCGATATCTTTCAGTGCACGGCCTACCAGTTGCTCACGCTCGGCCGGGTCCATCTCCGGGAAGCACTTGGCCAGGTTGATGCGCACGACGTTGCGCGACCCATTGGGGATCTTCCACATCAGCCAGCCGATCCCGGCACCAACGCGCTGTACAGCGCCCCAGGGCAGCTTGGCAAACAGACGCAGCACCCCGACCATCAGGGCGCCCTTGAACTTTTCCACAGGCGAATTCCTTATTTCAGCAAGGCGCGCATTGTAACCCCTCAGCGCAGCAAGGCGGCGTAGCGATCGCAATCGGTGGTGTGGTCCATGACCATCCCGGTGGCCTGCATGAAGGCGTAGCAGATGGTCGGGCCAACAAAGGTGAAGCCGGCTTTCTGCAAAGCCTTGCTCATTGCCTTGGCCTCGTCGGTGACCGCCGGCACATCGCTGCGGCTGTTGAAGTGATTGATCTTCGGCGCGCCACCCACGAACGACCACAGCCATTCGGCAGGGTTATCCACAGCCAGCCAGGCCTGGGCATTGCGCCGCACGGCCTTGAGCTTGAGGCGGTTGCGAATGATGCCGGCATCGAGCATCAACTCCTCGACCCGTTCGTCGCTCATCTGCGCCAGCTTGTGCGGGTCGAAGCCGTGCAGTACCTCACGATAACGCTCGCGTTTGCGCAGCACGGTGATCCATGACAACCCCGCCTGGAACCCTTCGAGCAAAAGCATCTCGAAGAGCAACGCCGGGTCACGCTGTGGCGTTCCCCATTCCTGGTCGTGGTAGGCCTGGTACAACGGATCGTCGGTACACCAAAAGCAGCGTGGCATAAGGCTCCAATGAGTAGAGGGCGAGGCGAATCAGGTTATACTCCCGCTCTTTACATCCGCATCCCCAGATACAGGTGAATTTCGTGAGCCAGCCTACGCCAGCCGTGCGTACCTTCCAAGACCTGATCCTCGCCCTGCAGAACTACTGGGCAGACCAAGGTTGTGTGGTGCTTCAGCCCTACGATATGGAAGTAGGCGCCGGCACATTCCACACCGCTACATTCCTGCGCGCCGTGGGTCCAGAAACCTGGAACGCCGCCTATGTGCAGCCTAGCCGTCGCCCTGCCGACGGGCGGTATGGCGAAAACCCCAACCGCCTGCAGCACTACTACCAGTTCCAGGTGGTGCTCAAGCCGAACCCGGCCAACTTCCAGGAGCTGTACCTCGGCTCGCTGAAAGCCATCGGCCTGGATCCGCTGGTCCACGACATTCGCTTCGTCGAAGACAACTGGGAATCGCCGACCCTGGGCGCCTGGGGCCTGGGCTGGGAAATCTGGCTCAACGGCATGGAAGTGACCCAGTTCACCTACTTCCAGCAAGTGGGCGGCATCGAGTGCTACCCGGTCACCGGTGAAATCACCTACGGCCTGGAGCGCCTGGCCATGTACATCCAGGGCGTCGACTCGGTGTACGACCTGGTATGGGCTGACGGCCCGTTCGGCAAGGTCACCTACGGCGACGTGTTCCACCAGAACGAGGTGGAGCAGTCGACCTACAACTTCGAGCATGCCAACGTCGACAAGCTGTTCGAACTGTTCGACTTCTATGAAAGCGAAGCGAACCGACTGATCAAGCTGGACCTGCCGCTGCCGACTTATGAAATGGTGCTGAAGGCCTCGCACACCTTCAACCTGCTGGACGCCCGCCGCGCCATCTCGGTGACCGAGCGCCAGCGTTACATCCTGCGCGTACGTACCCTGGCCCGGGACGTGGCGCAAAGCTACCTGCAAGCCCGCGCACGCCTGGGCTTCCCGATGGCTACCCCTGAACTGCGTGACGAAGTGTTGGCGAAGCTGGAGGCTGCACAATGAGTGCTCAAGATTTCCTGGTTGAACTGGGCACCGAAGAGCTGCCACCCAAAGCCCTGTCCACCCTCGGCGACGCCTTCCTGGCCGGCATCGAGAAAGGCCTGCAGGCCGCTGGCCTGAACTACACCGCCAAGCAGGTGTACGCCGCGCCACGCCGCCTGGCCGTGCTGATCCGTCAGCTCGACGTGCAGCAGCCGGACCGCAGCATCAATATCGATGGCCCGCCCATGCAGGCGGCCTTCAACGCCGAAGGTCAGCCGACCCAGGCCGCCCTGGGCTTCGCCAAGAAGTGCGGCGTCGAGCTGTCGGAGATCGACCAGAGCGGCGCCAAGCTGCGCTTCTCCCAGCACATTGCGGGCAAGGCTACCGCCAGCCTGCTGCCGACCATCGTCGAAGACTCGCTCAACGACCTGCCGATCCCCAAGCGCATGCGCTGGGGCGCCAGCCGTGAAGAGTTCGTGCGTCCGACCCAGTGGCTGGTGATGCTGCTTGGCGACCAGGTGATCGACTGCACCATCCTGTCGCAGCAGGCCGGCCGTGAATCCCGTGGCCATCGCTTCCACCACCCGGAAAACGTGGTCATCACCACGCCGGCCAACTACGCCGAAGACCTGCGCAAAGCCTACGTGCTGGCCGACTTCGCCGAGCGCCGCGAGCTGATCAGCAAGCGTACCGCCGAGCTGGCCCTGCAGCAGGAAGGCACTGCCATCGTGCCGCCAGCGCTGCTGGATGAAGTGACTGCCCTGGTCGAGTGGCCGGTGCCGCTGGTGTGCTCGTTCGAGGAGCGTTTCCTCGAGGTGCCGCAGGAAGCCCTGATCACCACCATGCAGGACAACCAGAAGTACTTCTGCCTGCTGGACAGCGAAGGCAAGCTGCTGCCGCGCTTCATCACCGTGGCCAACGTCGAGAGCCGTGACCCCAAGCAGATCGTGCAGGGTAACGAGAAGGTCGTGCGCCCACGCCTGACCGACGCCGAGTTCTTCTTCAAGCAAGACAAGAAGCAGCCGCTGGAGACTTTCAACGAGCGTCTGAAGAACGTGGTGTTCCAGGCTCAGCTGGGCACGGTCTACGACAAGGCCGAGCGCGTTTCCAAGCTGGCCGCGTTCATTGCCCCGCTGATCGGCGGCGACGCCCAGCGCGCTGGCCGTGCCGGCCTGCTGTCGAAGTGCGACCTGGCCACCGAGATGGTCGGCGAGTTCCCTGAGATGCAGGGCGTTGCCGGTTACTACTACGCGCTCAACGATGGCGAGCCCGAAGACGTCGCGCTGGCCCTGAACGAGCAGTACATGCCGCGCGGTGCTGGCGCCGAGCTGCCGCAGACCCTCACCGGTGCGGCCGTGGCCATCGCCGACAAGCTCGACACCCTGGTCGGCATCTTCGGCATCGGCATGCTGCCAACCGGCAGCAAAGACCCGTATGCCCTGCGCCGCGCCGCCCTGGGCGTGCTGCGTATCCTGATCGAGAAGCAACTGGACCTGGACCTGACCGGTGCGGTCGAGTTCGCGGTCAAGCAGTTCGGTGCCAAGGTCAAGGCCGCCGGCCTGGCCGAGCAGGTGCTGGAGTTCATCTTCGACCGCCTGCGTGCGCGCTACGAAGACGAAGGCATCGACGTGGCCACCTACCTGTCGGTACGTGCCTTGAAGCCGGGCTCGGCCCTGGACTTCGACCAGCGCGTGCAGGCCGTACAGGCCTTCCGCAAGCTGCCGGAAGCCGAAGCCCTGGCGGCGGTGAACAAGCGCGTGTCGAACCTGCTGAGCAAGGCCGAAGGCGCCATCGCCGAGCAGGTCGAGCCGAAGTACTTCGACAACGCCAACGAGTTCTCCCTGTACTCGGCCATCCAGCAGGCCGACCAGGCCGTGCAACCGATGGCTGCCGCACGCCAGTACAGCGAGTCGCTGGCCCGCCTGGCCGCCCTGCGTGATCCGGTCGACGCCTTCTTCGAGGCGGTGATGGTCAACGCCGAGGACGCCAAGGTACGCGCCAACCGTTATGCCCTGCTCAGCCGCCTGCGCGGCCTGTTCCTGGGCGTTGCCGACATTTCGCTGCTGGGGTAAGCCTTGAAACTGCTGATTCTCGATCGTGACGGGGTGATCAACCAGGACTCCGACGCCTACATCAAGTCGCTGGAGGAGTGGATCCCGATACCCGGCTCGATCGAAGCGATCGCGCAGTTGAGCAAGGCGGGCTGGACGGTGGCCGTGGCCACCAACCAGTCCGGCATTGCCCGTGGCTATTACTCGCTGGCAACCCTCGAGGCCATGCATGCGCGCTTGCGCGCGCTGGTGGCTGAGCGAGGCGGCGAAGTAGGCCACATCGTGTATTGCCCGCACGGGCCGGACGAAGGCTGCGATTGCCGCAAGCCGAAGCCTGGCATGCTGCGGGCGATTGCCGAGCATTACCAGGTTGGCCTGCAAGGCGTCTGGTTCGTCGGCGACAGCAAAGGTGACCTGGAGGCCGCCCTGGCCGTCGGTGCACAACCCGTGCTGGTGAAAACCGGCAAGGGCGAGCGGACCCTGGAAAAAGGGGTCGCGCAAACTACACTGATTTTCGACGATCTGGCTGCTATCGCCAGAGAACTAATTTAAACAATGCGCCTTCGGGCGCATTTTTCTCAGGCGGGCGAGCCCCGCAACGGTACATGCCACTATGTCGATCCTGCAGGCGATCAGAGTCTTTCTTTTTTACCTGCTGCTGGGCACCAGTTCGCTGCTGTGGTGCTCGCTTAGCTTCTTCGTTGCACTTTTTCTGCCATTCCCCAAACGCTACAAGTTCATCAACGTGTACTGGTGTCGCTGCGCATTGTTCCTGACGCGCACCATTCTCGGCATCGACTACAAGATCACCGGTGCCGAGAACGTGCCGAACGAGCCCTGCGTGATCCTCTCCAACCACCAGAGTACCTGGGAGACCTTCTTCCTCTCGGCGTACTTCTCGCCCCTGAGCCAGGTGCTCAAGCGTGAACTGCTGTACGTGCCGTTCTTCGGCTGGGCAATGGCCATGCTGCGGCCGATCGCGATCAACCGCGACAACCCCAAGGAAGCCCTGCGCCAGGTTGCCAGCAAGGGTGACGAGCTGCTCAAGCAGAAGGTGTGGGTATTGATCTTCCCGGAGGGTACCCGTGTGCCGTTCGGCACCGTGGGCAAGTTCTCCCGTGGCGGTACTGCGCTGGCGGTGAATGCAGGGTTGCCGGTGCTGCCGATTGCGCACAACGCGGGCAAGTTCTGGCCGAAGACTGGCTGGGGCAAGCGTGCTGGCACCATCGAGGTCGTGATCGGTGAGCCGATGTACGCCAACGGTACTGGCCCACGTGCCATCGCCGAGCTCAATGACCGTGCTGCGGCCTGGAACGAAGCGACCCAGCGGGCCATGGGTTCGCTGCCGCCAGTGGATGAAAAACCGCAGGAGCAGATGGCCTGACCATCTGTGGATAACGTGTTAACAGTTTTTGGACTAAATGCCGCAAGTGATCGCTAAGTGTTTGAATTAGCTGTTTATTTCTCTGTATGACATTTTTCTGAAAATCGTGCATAAGTTTTTTCGAGGCATAAGAAAACCGGCTTTTACAGCCGGTTTTTTTATGGGGTGTAGGAGCGGCCTTGTGTCGCGAAAGGGCTGCAAGGCAGCCCCGACGATTTCAGCAATGGCTGATAATTTGGGGCCGCTCCGCGCCCCTTTCGCGACACAAGGCCGCTCCTACAAAGCATTAGATCTTGTCGATATCCACATCCTTGGTTTCTTTCAGGCAGAAGATCCCCACCACCAGGCTGATCCCGGTCACCAGCACCGGATACCACAGCCCATAGAAGATATCCCCGGTATACACCACCAGCGCAAACGACACGGTCGGCAGGAAGCCCCCGAACCAGCCGTTACCAATGTGATAGGGCAGCGACATCGAGGTGTAGCGAATGCGCGTCGGGAACAGTTCGACCATCACTGCCGCCAGCGGCCCGTAGGTCATGGTAGCGATCAGGATCATCGCCACGATCAACACCACCACCATCACCTGGTTGACCTGCGACGGGTCTGCCTTCGCCGGGTAACCCGCCTGCTCCACCGCCGCACGCATGGCCGCTTCGTCGAAGCCGTTGATGGTCTTGTCGCCAATGTTCACGACCACCTGGCTACCGGCAACTTCCACCGAGTTGTAGGGCAGGCCCTGTTTGACCAGGAAGGTCTTGACCTTGTCGCAGGGGCTGTCGAAACGCGCCTTGCCTACGGGGTCGAACTGGAAGGTGCAGCCTTGCGGGTCGGCGGTGACAACGATCGGCGCCTCGCGGCTGGCGGCGTCGATCTGCGGGTTGGCGTAGTGGCTCAGCGCCTTGAACAGCGGGAAGTACAACACCGTGGCCAACAGCAGGCCGAGCATCAGGATCGGCTTGCGACCGATGCGGTCGGACAGCCAGCCGAAGAACACGAAGAACGGCGCCCCGATCACCACGCTGATGATCAGCAAGGTGTTGGCCTGGGCCGGGTCCATCTTGAGCATCTGGGTCATGAAGAACAGCACATAGAACTGCGCCGTGTAGAAGGTCACAGCCTGCCCGGCGTTGATGCTGAACAGGGCAGTGAGCACCACCTTGAGGTTCGGCCAGGAGGTGAACGACTCACGGATCGGCGACTTGCTGATCTTGCCCTGGGCCTTCATTTTCACGAAGGCCGGCGACTCGTGCATGCTCATGCGGATCCAGGTGGAAATCGCCAGCAGCACGATCGACAGCAGGAACGGCAGGCGCCAGCCCCAGGTTTCGAACTGGTCGCCGCTGATGTAGCGGCTGCCCAGCACCACCAGCAACGACAACAGCAGGCCAAGGGTAGCGGTGGACTGAATGAAACCGGTGTGGAAGCCGCGCTTGCCAGGTGGCGCATGTTCCGCCACGTAGGTCGCGGCGCCTCCGTATTCCCCGCCCAACGCCAGGCCCTGGAGCATGCGCAACACCACCAGAATGATCGGTGCCGCGATGCCGATGCTGGCGTAGGTGGGCAACAGGCCGACCGCGAAGGTGGACAAGCCCATCAGCACGATGGTCACCAGGAAGGTGTACTTGCGGCCGATCATGTCACCCAGTCGGCCGAATACCAACGCGCCGAAAGGGCGAACCAGGAAGCCGGCGGCAAAGGCCATCAAGGCGAAGATGAAGGCGGTGGTGTCGTTCACCCCAGCGAAGAACTGCTTGCTGATGACCGCTGCCAGGGCGCCATAGAGAAAAAAGTCATACCACTCGAAAACCGTCCCGAGGGATGACGCGAAAATGATCTTGCGTTCTTCACGACGGCTGGGGCTGCTCGCCGTCGCCCCCTGCTCTTGGATGTAATCCGACATCGTTGCTGTCCTCGGCCCACAGGCCACAGTGATTATTCTTTTTGTTCCACTGTCGGCAGCCTCTGACCACAAGCCGCCGGTACTGCACGCACCCGGGTCAGGGCGTCGGTATCGCGTCTTCGTTTAGGTAGGTCTGGGTAGCCGCTCCTTTTAGGATCAGTTGCGCCGCCTTCTCGGCGATCATGAGGGTGGGGGAACAGGTATTGCCGGAGGTGATCTGCGGCATGATCGAGGCGTCCGCCACGCGCAGGCCGGGTATGCCATGCACACGCAGCTGGTTATCCACAACGTCCAGCGCGCCGCTGCCCATGCGGCAGGTGCCCACCGGGTGGAAAATGGTGGTGCCGATCTGGCCTGCGGCTTCGAACAGTTCTTCTTCCGTCTGCAACGCTGGGCCCGGCAAATACTCCTCGGGGGCGAACGCGGCGAGGGCAGGGGCCTGAACGATGCGCCGGGTGAGGCGAATGGAATCGGCGGCGACGCGCAGGTCCTGAGGGTCGCTCAGGTAATTGGGATCGATCAGCGGGGCGCTGTTCATGTCAGCGCTGGCGATGTCGATACGTCCGCGGCTCGCCGGGCGCAGATTGCATACCGAGGCGGTAAAGGCCGGGAAGCGGTGCAGCGGCTCGCCAAAGCGGTCCAGGGACAGCGGCTGGACGTGGTATTGCAGGTTGGCCGTGGCCTGCTCGGGGCTCGAGTGCACGAAGGCGCCCAACTGGCTTGGCGCCATGGCCAACGGGCCGCTGCGGTCATACAGGTAGCGCAGGCCCATGCCCATCTTGCCCCACAGACTGTTGGCCATCTGGTTGAGGGTGCGGGTGTTGCGAATCTGGTAGATCAGACGCAGCTGCAGATGGTCCTGCAGGTTGCCGCCGACACCGGGCATGTCGTGGCGCACGCCAATGCCCAGGCTTTCCAGCAGCGTGCGCGGACCGATACCCGAGCGCTGCAGGATGCCAGGCGAACCCACGGCGCCGGCACACAGGATGATCTCGCGGCGCACGGCAAACTCATGCCAGGCGCCTTGCCAGCGTGCTTTCACCGCCCGTGCGCGGGTGTTGTTCAACAGCACCTGGTCGACCTGCACATCGGTAAGCACGGTGAGATTGGCGCGGTCTTTTATCGGCCGCAGGAATGCCTTGGATGCATTCCAGCGCACACCGCTGCGCTGGTTGACCTGAAAGTATCCACAGCCTTGGTTGTCACCCGTGTTGAAGTCGTCGACCTTGCCAATGCCGCTCTGCTCGGCGGCATCACGGAAGGCATCGAGGATTGGCCAGCTGTAGCGCTGACGCTCGACCCGCCACTCACCGCTGCCGCCATGGTGCTCGCTGCTGCCGGCAAAGTGACTTTCGCTGGCCTTGAACAGCGGCAGCACATCCTTCCAGGCCCAGCCATCGTTGCCTTGCTCGGCCCAACGGTCATAGTCGGCGGCTTGGCCGCGCATGTAGATCATGCCGTTGATGGAAGAGCAGCCACCCAGCACCTTGCCCCGTGGATAACCCAGGCTGCGACCGCCCAGGCCGGTTTGTGCCTGAGTCTTGAAGCACCAGTCGGTGCGGGGGTTGCCGATGCAATAGAGGTAACCGACCGGGATATGAATCCAGGGGTAGTTGTCGCGGCCGCCCGCTTCGAGCAGCAATACCCGGCAAGAGGGGTCGGCGGACAAACGATTGGCCAACAGGCAACCGGCGGGACCGGCACCTACGACCACGTAATCGAAGACAGAATCGGCTGACGGCATGTGCAACCTCGCGCCTGATTATTGTTCTTGTCGTCCTACATCTTATTGATTAATTTCGCTGAGGAAACACGAGATTTCGCGCAGCCGTTGTGCGTTTTAGCACAGCGGTAAGCCTGTACTGGCCCTCTCGCCGGCAAGCCGGCTCCCACAGAGAAGGGGTGTGGTTTTCTCCCTGTGGGAGCCGGCTTGCCGGCGATGGGGCCAGAACGAACAGCACAAAGGGATCAGCATGTTCGACTGGAATGATCTGCGGTTTTTCCTCGAGTTACAGCGCAGCGGCCGCTTGCTCACCGCCGCCAAACGCCTCAACACCACCCACAGCACCGTCGCCCGGCATATCGAAAGCATCGAGAAAAGCCTCGGCACACCGCTGTTCGTGCAACATGCCCAAGGCTACGAACTGACCTCCTCAGGCCAGGCCCTGCTCAAGCATGCCGAAGCCATGGAGAACGTTGCCCTGCTGGCGCAGGAAGAAATCACCCAGGCCATCACGCCACTGGGCAAGATACGTCTGGGGGTTACCGAAGGCATCGGCATCATGTTCTTCACCCCGCGCATGAGCGAGCTGTTCGAACGCTACCCGGGCCTTGAGGTAGAACTGGTTGCCGTGCCACGCTTCGTCAGCATCCTGAACCGCGAAGCAGAGATCAGCATCCATCTGGAACGGCCCAACGCCGACCTGCTGATCACCCGAAAACTCACCGACTATCGCCTGGCGCTGTATGCCAGCCAGGCGTACCTGGACCGCGCCCCACCGCTGCGCAACCGCGAGGACCTGGCCCGGCACAGCTGGATCGGCTACGTCGATGACCTGCTGTTCAGTCAGGAGCTGCTGTTCCTCAACAGCTTCTGCCGGGCGCCCAACGTGGCCTTTCGCAGCACCAGCGTGATCGCCCAGCAAACCGCTGCCCGCGCCGGGCTGGGTATCGCCGTGCTGCCCAACTACATGGCCCACCGCGACCCCACGCTGGTCCGCGTCCTGCCCAGCGAAACCATCCAGCGCAGCTACTGGATCTGTACCCGTCGCGAGCTGCACAAGTCGGTGCGCCTGCGGGTGGTCTGGGACTACCTGCTGGCGCTGTGCGCGGCAGAGCAAGGCGAATTGCTAGCCGAGTAGCGCCTTGCCCGCCAGTAGCAATGCCGCCGACCAACCGGCCACGGCAAACATCTGCTGCAATCGCGGCCCGGCGAGTTTGGCGGTCAGCGGCCGGGCTACCAGCAAGCCGAGCACCGCGCCGATGGCGAACGGGGCGCCAACCCGCCAGTGCATCACCCCCGCCAGGCTGGCGCTGACCACGCTGCCCATGGAGACCAGGGCGATCACTGCCAGCGATGTGCAGACGATGCTCGTCATGCGCAAGTTGGTGTAGCGATTCAAGGCAGGAATGATCACG
The DNA here is from genome assembly GCF_044749525.1 of Pseudomonas sp. NPDC089395. Lineage (NCBI taxonomy): Bacteria > Pseudomonadati > Pseudomonadota > Gammaproteobacteria > Pseudomonadales > Pseudomonadaceae > Pseudomonas > Pseudomonas sp. NPDC089395. Next base: position 320,539 of record NZ_JBIVID010000004.1, on the reverse strand, counting down.
AACCCGCCGCCCACCCCCAGCAAGCCGGACAATAGCCCGGACAACGCGCCCGTGAAGGCCAAGGCTCGCGCGCACGGCAACGTCCAGCGCAAGCGACCCTGCAATGGGTTGAGCACGCAGGGCGCGATGAGCCGGTGCGCATCAACGGTTTCACCGCGCAGCTCCTTGGCCGCCTTGCGCCAGATGCGCAGGCAGGCATAAACCAGCACGGCGGCGAAGACCAGGGCCAGGGGCGTGTTGGGCAAGCGGTGGGCCAGCATCAGCCCGAACGGCGCTGCAACGATACCGATCAGGGCGATGAACAAGGCGGCGCGATAACGCACCAGCCCCTGACGCAAACCCAGTACCGCGCCCACGGCCGCCGCCAGCCCCACCGCCAGCAGCCCGATCGGCGCCGCTTCGACCATCGACAGACCCAGGCCGAACACCAGCAGCGGCACCGCCAGGATGCCGCCGCCAGCGCCGGTCAGCGCCAGCACCGCACCGATGATGGCGCCGAGACCGGCGCCCAGCAGTTGATGTTCGATCACTGACGGGCCTCGACCAGTGGCTGTGGACGCGCCATCCATTCACGCCCCTTGAGCATGCCTTGCCAGTACAGCGGTGGCAGCACCCGCGCCTTGAGCAACCAGGCCAGGCGGGTAGGCTTGCGGCCATCGAGCAGCCAGCGCGGGAAGCTTGGCGCGACCTTGCCGCCGTAGGTGAACTCGGCCAGCACGATCTTGCCGCGCTCGACAGTCAGTGGGCAGGAACCATAGCCATCGTACTGGGCCAGGGTAGGCAGCCTGCCCAGTGCCACCAGCACATTGTTGGCCACCACCGGCGCCTGCTTGCGCGCCGCGGCAGCGGTCTTGGCATTGCTGGTGTTGGCCACGTCACCCAAGGCATGGACATTGGAGAACTTGCGATGGCGCAGGGTCTGCGGGTCGACATCGACCCAGCCAGCGGCATCGGCCAACGGGCTTTGGCGAATGAACTCGGGGGCAACCTGCGGCGGTACCACGTGCAGCATGTCGAAGGCTTCAGTGCGGGTTTCGCGGGTGCCGTCGGCGAGGGTACGGGCGAACGTCGCGCGCTTGTTGGGGCCATCCACCTCGACCAGACGGTGACTGTAGTTCAAGTCGACACCGTATTTGTCGATGTAGGCCATCAGCGCAGGCACATAGTCGGGGACACCGAACAGCACCGCCCCGGCATTGAAGAAGCTGGCTTTGACATTGCCCAGCTGGCCGTGGCGCAGCCAGTGATCGCAGGACAGGTACAGCGCTTTCTGCGGCGCGCCAGCGCACTTGATCGGCATGGGCGGCTGGGTGAACAGCGCTCGGCCCTGCTTGAGGTTTTGCACCAGCTGCCAGGTATAGGGCGCCAGGTCGTAACGGTAGTTCGAGGTCACGCCATTGCGGCCCAGGGTTTCGCTGAGCCCGGCAATGGCCTCCCAGTCAAGCTTGAGGCCCGGGGAGACCACCAGCTGTTCATAACTGATGGCGCGGCCGTCTTCGAGCATCACCAGCTGGCCCGACGGGTCGAAGCCCTGGACCCGTGCCTTGACCCAATGCACACCACGCGGGATGGCCGAAGCCATGGTGCGGGCGGTGCTCGGTGCGTTGAACACACCCGCGCCAACCATGGTCCAGCCAGGCTGGTAGTAGTGCACATCGGCAGGGTCGATAAGGGCGATATCCAGTGAAGGGTCGCGGCTGATGAGGCTCGAAGCGGTGGCGATACCGGCGGCACCGGCACCGACGATGACCACTTTATGGTGATCGGTATGGGTTGAGGACAACAAGGCAGGCATGAAGGTATTTCCTGAATTTCTGATAATGGGGCAGGGCGGTCAGAGCTTGTTCAGCGGGATCTTCAGGTAGCTCACACCGTTCTCCTCGGGTTCGGGAAAATGGCCGCTGCGCATGTTCACCTGCACCGAGGGCAGGATCAGTACAGGCATGTCGAGCGTCTTGTCGCGGGCTTCGCGCATGGTCACGAAGCTGTCCTCGTCGATGCCTTGATGGATGTGGATATTACTGGCGCGCTGTTCGGCCACGGTGGTGACGTAGCGCATGTCACGCCCACCTGGCAGGTAGTCGTGGCACATGAACAGCTGGGTCTGGTCAGGGAAGGCCAGCAGTCGGCGGATGGAACGATACAGGGTGCGGGCATCGGCACCGGGGAAGTCGCAACGCGCCGTGCCGTAGTCGGGCATGAACAGGGTGTCGCCAACGAATAGCGCTTTTTCCCCCGCATCCTCGAACAGATAGCTCATGCAGGCAGGTGTGTGACCGGGGGTGTGCAGGGCACGGGCGTGCAGGTTTCCGACACGGAAGCCTTCTTCGTCCTCGAGCAGCACATCGAACTGGCTACCGTCACGAGCAAAGCCGGGTTCAGCATTGAACAGCGACCCGAAGACTTTCTGCACCTGCGTGATGTGGGCACCAATGGCGGTATGGCCACCCAGTGTTTCCTTCAGATAAGCCGCTGCGGAAAGGTGGTCGGCATGTACATGGGTTTCCAATACCCACTGCACCTCGGCACCCAGCGCCTTGACCCGGGCAATCAGCAAGTCGGCGGAGTCTGTGCAGGTGCGCCCGGACTTGGGGTCGTAGTCCAGGACACTGTCGATCAACGCGCACTTGCGCGTCTCGCCGTCCATGACCAGGTAGCTGATGGTCGAGGTCGCCTTGTCGAAGAAGGCTTCCACGTGAAGGTTGTTGCCGATGATCATCACGTTCTCCAATTTATCTACCGCGCCTTGTAGAGGCGTAGGCAGTGCCGGGAGGTTTATCAAGATGCATGCCAGGGTTTTTCTGCTCGAAAGGCCAATGAAAACGGCCGGTCCTGGCGTATGCCTTGCCCATATGGCAGCTGCACTGGCAGTCGACTGTCAGCTAATGGCAGTGTTTGGCAGTCCTTGTTACCCTGCAGCGGTCATTCCTCGGTGCCGTCATGCCTGAATCCCACTCCCTCATCCTAGCGTTGGTTTCCTACCTCGAACACGATGCGCAGCCTACGATCGTGCTGGATACCGACTACAACATCCTCGCGGCCAACGCGGCCTACCGCCGACTGTTCGGCCGTGACCAGCAGGCGCCACTGGGCGAGAAGTGTCACCGCGTGTCCCATCACTACGCTGTGCCTTGCGATCAGGCCGGAGAGCATTGTCCGATGCGCAAGGCCTGGGACAGCAAGGTGCCGGAACGTGTCCTGCACATCCACCACACACCACGCGGCCCGGAACACGTGGATGTCGAGCTGCGCCCCATCCTCGATGAACAGGGCAGGGTGGTGGCATTCGTCGAGCGCCTGACCACCGTTACCCTGGCCTCGGCACAACCTCAGCAACAAGGCCTGGTGGGACGGGCGCCAGCCTTCAAGGCAGCACTGGCCAGCCTGCAGCGTGCGGCTCCGGCGCAAATCCCGGTATTGCTCCAGGGTGAGTCGGGCACCGGTAAAGAACTGTTCGCCCGCGCGATCCACATGGGCAGCCCACGGGCCAACGGCCCCTTGGTGGTGGTCGACTGCACAGGCTTGACCGAGTCGCTGTTCGAGAGCGAATTGTTCGGCTACGAGAAAGGCGCCTTCACCGGTGCCAACCAACGCAAGATCGGCCTGGCCGAAGCGGCCCATGGCGGCACGTTGTTCCTCGACGAAATCGGTGAAGTGCCATTGGCCATGCAGGTCAAACTGCTGCGCTTGATCGAGTCCGGCAGCTTCCGCCCGGTAGGCAGCCTGCGCACCGTGCACTCGGACTTCCGCCTGGTATCGGCGACACACAAACCCTTGAAGCAGATGGTGGCGGAGGGCACTTTCCGTGAAGACCTGTATTACCGCATCAGCGGCTTTCCCATTCGCTTGCCCGCCTTGCGCGAGCGTGTGGAAGACCTGCCATTGCTCGCCCAGAGCCTGTTGCAGCGCATGCCTGGCAAACCCGCATCCAGGCTGAGCGTTGAAGCGCAGCAGCATCTTCAATTGCATCCCTTCCCGGGCAACATCCGCGAGCTGCGCAACATTCTGGAAAGGGCCCACTTGTTCGCCGACGACGGGCTGATCCGGCCAGAGCATTTTCCGGAAGACGTCGGCCCTGAACACGCTCGCGGGTTCAGCAAAGGACGCGGGCGCAATGAGTTGGGTGAGCTGGCGCAGGCGCTCGAACAGTTTCAGGGGTCACGCAGCGAACTGGCCCGTCACCTCGGCATGAGTGAACGCACCTTGTATCGGCGCTTGAAGGCGTTGGGCTTGTCGTAGCTTTCATGGATCAGCCGCCATAAAAAAACCCGCTTACGCGGGTTTTTTTATGGCGGTCTATCTACACCCGATCAGAAGTCCAGGTTCGATACCGACAGCGCATTGCTTTCAATGAACTCACGGCGCGGTTCTACCGCATCACCCATCAGGGTGTTGAAGATCTGGTCGGCAGCGATCGCATCTTCAATGGTGACCTTCAGCATACGGCGGACGGTTGGGTCCATGGTAGTTTCCCACAGCTGATCCGGGTTCATCTCACCCAGCCCTTTGTAGCGCTGGATGGTGTGGCGCTTGGTGGTCTCGTTCATCAGCCAGTCCAGGCCTTCCTTGAACTCGACGATGGCCTTGCGGCGCTCACCACGCTGAACATAGGCGCCTTCGCCCAGCAGGCTGGACAGCTTGGCACCGATGTTGACCACGGTACGGTAGTCGTTGCTGCCGAAGAAGTCGCGGTTGAAGGTGATGTAGCTCGCCAAGCCGTGGGAGGTAATTTCCACTTCCGGCAGCCAGACATTACGCTCTTTGTCTTCGCGCAGGCTGGCCTTGTAGGCCAGGCCCGACTTCTGGCTGTTGTTCAGGCGCTCTTGGAAGCTCGCCAACCAGGCCTGCATGACGGCGTGGTCGCCCAGGTGCTCCAGGGTCACTTCCGGCAGGTAGATGAAGTGCTCGGTCAGCTCTTCCGGGTACAGTCGCGACAGACGCTTGAGGGTCTTCATCACGCTGCGGAACTCGTTGACCAGGGCTTCCAGTTGCACACCGGAAACGGCTGGCGCCGATTCGTCCAGGTGCAGGCTGGCGTCTTCGAGGGCCGACTGGGTCATGTATTCTTCCATGGCCTCGTCGTCCTTGATGTACTGCTCCTGCTTGCCTTTCTTCACCTTGTACAGCGGTGGCTGGGCAATGTAGATGTAGCCACGCTCGACCAGCTCCGGCAGCTGACGGAAGAAGAAGGTCAGCAACAGGGTACGGATGTGCGAACCGTCGACGTCAGCATCGGTCATGATGATGATGTTGTGATAACGCAGCTTGTCGATGTTGTACTCTTCACGACCGATACCGCAGCCCAGCGCAGTGATCAGCGTGCCGACCTCCTGGGACGAGATCATCTTGTCGAAACGGGCTTTCTCGACGTTGAGGATCTTGCCCTCCAGCGGCAGGATCGCCTGGGTACGACGGTTACGACCTTGCTTGGCCGAGCCACCTGCGGAGTCGCCCTCCACCAGGTACAGTTCGGAAAGGGCAGGGTCCTTCTCCTGGCAGTCCGCCAGTTTGCCCGGCAAGCCGGCGATATCCAGCGCGCCTTTGCGGCGAGTCATTTCACGTGCTTTACGCGCCGCTTCACGGGCACGGGCAGCATCGATCATCTTGCCGACAACGGCCTTGGCTTCGTTGGGGTTCTCCAACAGGAAGTCGGCAAAGTACTTGTTCATTTCCTGTTCCACGGCGGTTTTCACCTCCGAGGAAACCAGCTTGTCCTTGGTCTGGGAACTGAACTTCGGATCCGGCACTTTTACCGAGATGATCGCGGTCAAGCCTTCACGGGCATCATCACCGGTGGTGGCGACCTTGTTCTTCTTGGCCAGGCCTTCCTGCTCGATGTAGTTGTTGAGGCTACGGGTCAGGGAAGAGCGGAAGCCAACCAGGTGGGTACCGCCATCGCGCTGCGGAATGTTGTTGGTGAAGCACAGCAGGTTTTCGTTGAAGCTGTCGTTCCACTGCAGCGCTACTTCGACACCAACGCCATCGTCACGCTGAACATTGAAGTGGAACACCTGGGAGTTGACCGGGGTCTTGTTGGTGTTCAGGTATTCAACGAACGCACGCAGGCCGCCTTCGTATTTGAAGTACTCTTCCTTGCCCGAGCGCTCGTCCTTCAGCAGGATGCCAACGCCGGAGTTGAGGAAGGACAGCTCACGGATACGCTTGGCCAGGATGTCCCAGCTGAAGTGGATGTTCTTGAAGGTTTCTGCCGAAGGCTTGAAATGGATGTGGGTACCGGTGGTTTCACTGTCGCCCACCACGGCCATCGGTGCCTGCGGCACACCGTGCACGTAGGTTTGTTCCCAGATCTTGCCGCTACGGCGAACGGTGAGCACCAGCTTTTCAGACAGGGCATTGACCACCGACACGCCCACGCCGTGCAGGCCGCCAGAGACCTTGTACGAGTTGTCGTCGAACTTACCGCCGGCGTGCAGCACAGTCATGATGACCTCGGCTGCCGAAACGCCTTCTTCTTTATGCACGTCAACCGGAATGCCGCGACCGTTGTCGCGCACACTGATCGATTCGTCCGTATGAATGATTACGGTGATGTCATCGCAGTGCCCCGCGAGGGCTTCGTCGATCGAGTTGTCGACCACCTCGAAGACCATGTGGTGCAGGCCGCTACCATCATCGGTGTCGCCAATGTACATGCCGGGGCGCTTGCGCACGGCATCCAAACCTTTCAGCACCTTGATGCTGGAGGAGTCGTACGTTTGATTTTCGCTCATGCCTTCACTCCCGATGGTCGTGGGTCTGGGTGATACGGCCCTGTTCCACGTGGAACAAAGCAACTGGCGTTTCCGTTTGCCAGCCTTCCCTCAGTAATTCGTGATCTACACAGGTGATGAACACCTGGCAGCGTAATTCTTCAAGCAAGCGGCACAATGCGCGGCGGTGCTGGTCGTCCAGTTCCGACGGCAAGTCATCCACGAGATAAATACAGTGACCGCGGCGAGCCTGGCTGACGAGGTGGCCCTGGGCAATGCGCAATGCACACACCACCAGCTTTTGCTGACCGCGCGACAAAATGTCCGCTGCGTTGTTGGCAGCCAGACGAAGACGCAAATCAGCACGCTGCGGGCCGGCCTGGGTATGGCCCATCTGCTGATCACGAAGGAGAGAGGAGGCGAGGACTTCTTGCAGTTCCCGGTCCTTGTCCCAGCCTCGGTAGTAGCTCAGGGTCAACCCGTCCAACTCGACCAGTTCGCTCAGGGTTCGCTCGAAGACGGGCTTCAAGGCCTTGATGTAGTTGCGACGGTATTCATCTATTTCCGCGCTGGCCAGGCACAATTCCCGGTCCCAGGCGGCTTGCGAAGCTGGGTCAAGTGTACCATGACGCAACCACGAGTTCCGCTGCCTCAGCGCCTTCTGCAGACGTTGCCAAGCAGGCAGGAATCGGGGTTCCACGTGGAACACTCCCCAATCGAGGAACTGCCGACGTATTTTCGGCGCTCCTTCCAACAGCCGAAAACTGTCTGGGTTGATGAGCTGCAAGGGCAGTAGTTCAGCCAGTTGCGCTGCGCTCCTTGCATTCTGCCCATCGATGCGGATGGTGAACTCTCCCTGCCGTTCCCGTGAAACACCGAGGTTGCTGGTGCCGCCCTCGGCCAGCTGCACTTCGCCAAATACGGTGCACGCCGGTTGCTCGTACTGAATGACCGGGTTCAGGCGGGTGCTGCGGAACGAACGGGCCAGGCCGAGCAGGTGCACAGCTTCAAGCACGCTGGTCTTACCGCTGCCGTTGGCGCCGTAGAGGATATTGATGCGGGGAGAGGGTGTGAGTGTCACCGGGTGCAGGTTGCGCACCGCGGTGACCATGATACGTCGAAGGGACATTAGGCCTGCTACGTTACAGGCGCATCGGCATGACTACATAGGAAGAATCGTCATTGCCCGCTTCCTGCAGCAGCGCACTGCTGTTGGAGTCGGACAGAATCAGACGAACTTGCTCGGTAGTCATCACGCCCAACACGTCCAGCAGGTAGCTGACGTTGAAGCCGATTTCCAGCGAGCTACCTTCGTAGTCCACGCTGATCTCTTCTTCAGCTTCTTCCTGCTCAGGGTTGTTGGCCTGAATCTTCAGTTGGCCAGCCGCCAGTTGCAGACGGATACCGCGATACTTTTCGTTGGAGAGAATCGCGGTACGGCTGAACGCTTCACGCAGTGCCTGACGATCGCCCAGCACCAGCTTGTCGCCGCCCTTGGGCAGCACGCGCTCGTAGTCCGGGAACTTGCCGTCGACCAGTTTCGAAGTAAAGGTGAACTCGCCGGTGGTCGCGCGAATGTGATGCTGACCCAGCACGATGCTGACCATCCCCTCAGGGTCGGTGAGCAGACGCGCCAGCTCCAGGATACCTTTGCGCGGCACGATGACCTGGTGACGCTCATCCTGCTCGATCGCTGCGCTCATCGAGCACAGGGCCAAGCGGTGGCCGTCGGTGGACACCGCACGCAGGGTGTTGCGCGACACTTCCAGCAGCATGCCGTTGAGGTAGTAGCGCACATCCTGCTGGGCCATGGCGAAGCTGGTGCGCTCAATCAGGCGGCGCAGTTTGCTTTGCTCCAGGTTGCAGGTCAGCGAGCCCGGGCCTTCTTCCACGGTCGGGAAGTCATTGGCCGGCAGGGTCGACAGGGTAAAGCGGCTACGGCCGGCCTTGACCAACAGCTTCTGCTCATCAACCTTGATATCGATCAGAACGTCGTTTGGCAGGCTCTTGCAGATGTCCATCAGCTTACGCGCCGGGACAGTGATTTCGCCGGGCTCAGCCGGCTCTTCCAGTTGCACGCGGCCTACCAGTTCGACTTCCAGATCGGTACCGGTCAACGACAGCTGCTGGCCTTGTACGACCAGCAGTACGTTGGACAGGACCGGCAAGGTCTGGCGGCGCTCGACGACACCGGCGACCAGTTGCAGGGGTTTCAACAGGGCTTCGCGTTGAATGGTGAAATGCATGGTCTAGTCCCTTGCCTTCAGTTAGCTGGGCTGACGGCCATCAGGTCGTTAGCGTGCGCAGCAGGTTCTTGTAGTCCTCGCGGATGTCCGCGTCGGATTCCTTCAATTCATTGATCTTGCGGCAGGCGTGCAGCACGGTGGTGTGGTCACGGCCGCCAAACATGTCGCCGATCTCCGGCAGACTGTGGTTGGTCAGCTCCTTGGACAACGCCATGGCCACCTGACGCGGGCGCGCAACAGAGCGCGAGCGGCGTTTGGACAACAGATCGGCGATCTTGATCTTGTAGTACTCGGCCACGGTGCGCTGAATGTTATCCACACTCACCAGCTTGTCTTGCAGCGCCAGCAGATCCTTGAGCGATTCGCGAATCAGCTCGATGGTGATATCGCGACCCATGAAGTGCGAGTGGGCGATCACCCGCTTCAGGGCGCCCTCCAGTTCACGCACGTTGGAGCGAATACGCTGGGCGATGAAGAACGCCGCGTCGTGCGGCAGCTCGACCTTGGCCTGGTCGGCCTTCTTCATCAGGATCGCGACACGGGTTTCCAGTTCCGGCGGCTCCACGGCCACCGTCAGGCCCCAGCCGAAGCGCGACTTCAGACGCTCTTCCAGGCCTTCGATTTCCTTCGGGTAGCGGTCGCTGGTGAGAATCACCTGCTGGCCACCTTCGAGCAAGGCGTTGAAAGTGTGGAAAAACTCTTCCTGCGAGCGCTCCTTGCGGGCAAAGAACTGGATGTCGTCGATCAGCAAGGCGTCGACCGAGCGATAGAAACGCTTGAACTCGTTGATTGCGTTGAGCTGCAGCGCCTTGACCATATCCGCTACGAAGCGCTCGGAATGCAGGTAGACCACCTTGGCATTCGGGTTCTTCTTCAGCAGGTGGTTACCCACAGCGTGCATCAGGTGCGTCTTGCCCAAACCCACACCGCCATAAAGGAACAGCGGGTTGTAGCCATGCTTGGGGTTATCGGCCACCTGCCAGGCAGCGGCGCGGGCCAACTGGTTCGACTTACCTTCGACAAAGGTTTCGAAAGTAAAGGTGCGGTTCAGGTAGCTGGTGTGCTTGAGCGCGCCTTCGACCTGGACGGTGCGCTGTTCGGTGCGCCCGCTCGCGGCCGGCGCCGAGTTGCTTTCGGCCATGGAATCGAAGCTGTCACGTGATGACGACTCTGCGCTGTCATTGACCAGCACAGGTTCAGCCACGGCGGCGGTGACCGGCTCGGCAAAGGCGGCTGGCGCAGCGGTAGGTTGCGGCTGGCTTTGTGCAAGAGACGCTGCCACTGCGGCACTGACCGGGGCGTTGGGTGCGGCACGTGGTGCGGAGCTACGACGGCTGCCTATTAATAAGGAAAGGGCAGGCGCGATGCCGCTGCCGTTCTCACCCAACAGTTCGAGCAGACGGCCGAGGTACTTTTCATTCACCCAATCGAGAACGAAACGGTTAGGCGCATAGACGCGCAACTCGTCGCCTTCGGCTTCGACCTGTAGCGGACGGATCCAGGTGTTGAATTGCTGGGCAGGCAGTTCATCGCGCAGAAGCTCCACGCACTGCTGCCAAAGTTCCACTGACACGGATATCCCCTGAGTTTGAAAGCCGGATGAGGCAAAAACAAACCGCCATTGTACCGGTCGAGCGTTCAGTTATCCACATGTGGAAACATTCTGAGCTATGACAAATCAGCCATTTAGCGACCAAAACACCTCAATCGCCCGGTGGATAAGCCCTGTGGATAACCGCACTTGAGGGCTATGCACAACCCTAGGTCGAGCCCTGTTGATAACTCCCCTGTGGATAAGCAGCGATTTCATCCACACGTTTTGCCCACGCGCAGCACAGGCGCCGCACCCCTTGTGGACAAGGTTTTGAAATTCTGTACAGCCCAAAAATAAAGGGCTGCAGAAGGTTATCCACAGATACTTATCCACTTAAGAGTTATAAGTTCTTCAGAAAAGCTTTTTATATGTCTCTTCTTTTTTTCATTTTGTCGTCCGTTTGTCTGCACGAGCAAGCCTCGCCTGGACGAGCGTCGGGTTTGTACCTTCCATAAGGAAAGGCTGGTTGGAAATTGACCTATTGGCTTGCTTTCTCTAGAATCGCCGATCTCTTAAAAAGGGGGCCATCCCGGCCCGTCGTCGACAAACCCAGGTAACACGCCATGAAACGTACTTTCCAACCAAGCACCATCAAGCGCGCTCGCACCCACGGCTTCCGTGCCCGTATGGCTACCAAGAACGGCCGCGCTGTTCTGTCGCGTCGTCGCGCCAAAGGCCGTAAGCGTCTGGCCATTTGATTTTTCGGCACAGGTGGTGAGTCAGGACTTCAGTCGGGAAAAGCGACTGCTTACACCCCGGCATTTCAAAGCGGTCTTCGACTCCCCAACCGGCAAGGTTCCAGGGAAAAACCTGCTGATCCTTGCTCGCGAGAACGGTCTCGATCATCCGCGCCTCGGCCTGGTAATCGGCAAGAAGAGCGTCAAGCTCGCCGTTCAACGCAATCGCCTCAAGCGCTTGATGCGCGATTCCTTCCGTCTCAACCAGCACCTGCTCGCTGGCCTGGACATAGTGATCGTCGCGCGCAAGGGATTGGGTGAGATAGAAAACCCGGAATTGCACCAACACTTTGGCAAGCTCTGGAAACGCCTGGCACGCAGCCGGCCCACTCCAGCGGCAAACGCCGATTCCGCAGGGGTAGACAGTCAAAATGCGTAAACTGGCCCTCGTTCCGATCCAGTTTTACCGTTACGCCATCAGTCCCCTGATGGCCAGCCACTGTCGTTTCTACCCCTCTTGCTCCTGTTACGCTTACGAAGCCATTGAAAACCATGGTCTTTGGCGTGGCGGGTGGCTAGCCGTTCGTCGCCTGGGGCGTTGTCATCCGTGGAACGACGGCGGTTTCGATCCCGTTCCCCCCGCTCCTTCCTCCCGAACTTCTTCGATAGCCGAGTAATCATGGATATTAAACGCACGATCCTGATCGCCGCCCTGGCAATCGTGTCCTACGTCATGGTCCTGAAGTGGAACGATGACTACGGGCAGGCTGCCTTGCCGACTCAGAATACTGCTGCCAGCACTGTTGCTCCGGGCCTGCCAGATGGCGTACCGGCCGCTAACAACGGCGCCAGCGCCGATGTTCCGAGCGCCAACGCCGAGTCGACCCCTGCCGAACTGGCACCCGTTGCACTCAGCAAGGATCTGATCCGGGTCAAGACCGATGTCCTGGAACTGGCTATCGATCCAGTCGGTGGTGACATCGTCCAGCTGAACCTGCCGAAGTACCCACGCCGTCAGGACCATCCGAACATTCCGTTCCAGCTGTTCGACAACGGTGGTGAGCGGGTGTACCTGGCCCAGAGCGGTCTGACCGGCGCCAACGGCCCGGATGCCCGTGCCACTGGCCGTCCTCTGTACGCCGCCGAGCAAAAGTCCTACCAGATGGCTGATGGCCAGCAACAACTGGTGGTCGACCTGAAGTTCAGCGACAACGGTGTGAACTACATCAAGCGCTTCAGCTTCAAGCGCGGTGAGTACGACCTGAACGTCAGCTACCTGATCGACAACCAGAGCGGCCAGGCCTGGAACGGCAACATGTTTGCTCAGCTCAAGCGTGACGCCAGTGGCGACCCGTCTTCGAGCACTGCTACCGGCACCGCGACCTACCTGGGCGCTGCCCTGTGGACAGCTGGCGAGCCGTACAAGAAAGTGTCGATGAAAGACATCGACAAAGGCAGTTTGAAAGAAAATGTGTCCGGCGGCTGGGTCGCCTGGCTGCAGCACTACTTCGTGACTGCGTGGATCCCTGCCAAGTCGGACAACAACGTCGTCCAGACCCGCAAGGACAGCCAAGGCAACTACATCATCGGCTACACCGGCCCGACCATCAGCGTACCTGCTGGCGGCAAGGTCGAAACCAGCGCCATGCTGTACGCCGGTCCGAAGATTCAGTCCAAGCTCAAGGAATTGTCCCCAGGCCTGGAACTGACCGTCGACTACGGCTTCCTGTGGTTCATCGCCCAGCCGATCTTCTGGCTGCTGCAACATATCCACAGCCTGCTGGGTAACTGGGGCTGGTCGATCATTGTCCTGACCATGCTCATCAAGGGTCTGTTCTTCCCGCTGTCGGCTGCCAGCTACCGCTCGATGGCGCGTATGCGTGCCGTAGCGCCGAAGCTTGCCGCACTGAAGGAACGCTTCGGTGACGATCGCCAGAAGATGTCCCAGGCGATGATGGAGCTGTACAAGAAAGAGAAGATCAACCCGCTGGGCGGCTGCTTGCCGATCCTGGTGCAGATGCCGGTATTCCTGGCCCTGTACTGGGTACTGCTGGAAAGCGTCGAGATGCGTCAGGCCCCATGGATGCTGTGGATCACCGACCTGTCGATCAAGGATCCGTTCTTCATCCTGCCGATCATCATGGGCGCTACCATGTTCATCCAGCAGCGCTTGAACCCGACGCCGCCGGATCCGATGCAGGCCAAGGTGATGAAAATGATGCCGATCATCTTCACCTTCTTCTTCCTGTGGTTCCCAGCCGGTCTGGTGCTGTACTGGGTTGTGAACAACTGCCTGTCGATTTCGCAGCAGTGGTACATCACCCGCCGTATCGAAGCAGCGACCAAAAAAGCTGCTGCTTGACGGGCTACTGCGCTAGCCTGTGAATAAAAACGCCCCTTCGGGGGCGTTTTTGCTATCTGTCGTTTTTGTCGTAGAGGCTTTCGAGCATGAACACTGTGCGTGAAACCATCGTCGCCATCGCTACCGCCCAAGGCCGCGGCGGCGTAGGCATCGTCCGCCTGTCCGGGCCACTGGCGGCCAAGGCCGGTCAACTCATCACCGGCCGCACGTTGACGCCGCGCCATGCCCACTACGGGCCGTTCCGCGACGAGCAGGGGCTGGTGCTGGATGAAGGCATTGCGCTGTTCTTCCCGGGCCCCAACTCGTTTACCGGCGAAGACGTGCTCGAGCTTCAGGGCCATGGTGGTCCGGTGGTCCTGGACATGCTCCTGCAGCGCTGTGTACAAGTCGGTTGCCGTCTGGCTCGCCCTGGCGAGTTCAGCGAACGTGCATTTCTCAACGACAAGCTCGACCTTGCCCAGGCCGAGGCCATCGCCGATCTCATCGAAGCCAGCTCCAGCCAGGCCGCGCGCAATGCCTTGCGTTCGCTGCAGGGTGAATTTTCCAAGCGTGTGCACAACCTGACCGAAGCGCTGATTGCGTTGCGGATCTACGTCGAGGCCGCCATCGACTTCCCGGAAGAGGAAATCGACTTCCTGGCTGACGGCCATGTGCTGTCGATGCTCGATATCGTGCGCAGCGAGTTGTCCACAGTGCAGCGCGAAGCCGGGCAGGGTGCCTTGCTGCGTGACGGCATGACGGTGGTGATAGCAGGCAGGCCCAATGCGGGCAAGTCGAGCTTGCTCAATACACTGGCTGGCCGTGAAGCGGCAATCGTCACCGATATCGCAGGCACCACCCGGGACATCCTCCGCGAACATATCCACATCGATGGCATGCCGTTGCACGTGGTCGACACCGCCGGTCTGCGTGATACCGATGACCATGTGGAAAAAATCGGCGTGGAACGGGCGCTCAAGGCCATTGGCGAAGCCGACCGTGTGTTGCTGGTGGTGGATTCCACTGCGCCCGAAGCCAGCGACCCATTTGCGTTGTGGCCGGAGTTCCTGGACCTGCGCCCTGACCCTGCCAAGGTCACGCTGATTCGTAACAAGGCCGACCTCAGTGGCGAGCGCGTAGGGCTGGAACAGTGCGACGACGGCCATGTGACGCTTACCCTGAGCGCCAAGGGCGACGACCAGGGCCTGCAGCTGCTGCGCGACCACCTCAAGGCCTGCATGGGCTACGAGCAGACGGCGGAGAGCGGCTTCAGCGCACGCAGGCGCCACCTGGATGCACTGCGCCAGGCCAGTGACCACCTGGAGCACGGTCGCGCCCAATTGACCCTGGCTGGCGCTGGTGAGCTGTTGGCTGAAGACCTGCGCCAGGCACAACAGGCCCTGGGCGAAATCACCGGTGCGTTCAGTTCCGACGACCTGCTGGGCAGGATTTTCTCCAGTTTCTGCATCGGCAAGTAGTCCACAACCTGCAAGACCAAGGCCGCTCCTACAGGGAGCGGCTTTTTTTTGCCCGCAGGAGCCCTGTGGAAAACTCGCCTTCAGCTCAGTTGATAAGCACGCTTTTTTTCTGAGGACAAAGTGGCCTGTGGGTAAATAGGCATTTAATCCACAGGCTAAAAGACGTTATCCAGAACCCTCAAGGCACTCCAGACACAGGGTTTAATTTCTCTCTACACAGCGGATTATATGGCGTACAGAACCTTATCCACAGATAAGTGTGTGCATAAGAATAAACATAAAAACAAAGCTTTTTTAAATTTCTCTTCTTTGATTTCTGTTGTCTGCCACTCATCCACAGCTGGTCAAAATTTGCGCAAAAGGTTTCTTTAAAGGGGGGTAAGTCCCTATACTTGTCGGCTTACCTTCTCTATTCGCAAAAACAGGCACGAGGTGCGTGGTGGATTTCCCTTCCCGTTTTGAAGTGATCGTCATCGGCGGCGGCCATGCCGGTACCGAGGCTGCGCTTGCGTCTGCACGCATGGGTGTGAAAACCCTGCTGCTGACCCACAACGTGGAAACCCTCGGTCACATGAGTTGCAACCCCGCCATCGGCGGTATTGGCAAAAGCCATCTGGTCAAAGAGATCGATGCGCTCGGCGGCGCCATGGCATTGGCTACCGACAAGAGCGGTATCCAGTTCCGCGTCCTGAACAACCGCAAGGGGCCGGCCGTGCGCGCCACCCGTGCACAGGCAGACCGCGCCATCTACAAGGCAGTGGTGCGCGAGATCCTGGAAAACCAGCCGAACCTGTGGATATTCCAGCAGTCGTGCGACGACCTGATCGTCGAGCAGGACCAGGTCAAAGGCGTGGTCACGCAAATGGGCCTGCGCTTTTTCGCCGAACAAGTGGTATTGACCACCGGTACCTTCCTCGGTGGCCTTATCCACATTGGCCTGCAGAACCATTCCGGCGGCCGCGCCGGTGATCCACCTTCGATCGCCCTGGCTCACCGCATGCGTGAACTGCCGCTGCGTGTCGGCCGACTGAAAACTGGCACGCCACCGCGTATCGACGGGCGCTCGGTGGATTTCTCGGTGATGACCGAACAGCCAGGCGACACGCCGATCCCGGTGATGTCGTTCATGGGCAATGCGCAGATGCACCCGCGCCAGGTCAGCTGTTGGATTACCCACACCAATGCGCGCACCCACGAGATCATCGCCTCGAACCTCGACCGTTCGCCGATGTACTCCGGTGTGATCGAAGGCGTGGGCCCGCGCTATTGCCCGTCGATCGAAGACAAGATCCATCGCTTCGCCGACAAGGAAAGCCATCAGGTGTTCATCGAGCCGGAAGGCCTGACCACCCATGAGCTTTACCCCAACGGTATTTCCACTTCGCTGCCGTTCGACGTGCAGCTGGAGCTGGTCCGCTCGATCCGCGGTATGGAAAATGCCCACATCGTGCGCCCGGGCTACGCCATCGAGTACGACTACTTCGACCCGCGTGACCTCAAGTACAGTCTGGAGACCAAAGTCATCGGCGGCCTGTACTTCGCTGGCCAGATCAACGGCACTACCGGTTACGAAGAAGCCGGCGCCCAGGGCCTGCTGGCCGGGACCAACGCCGCGCTGCGCGCGCAGGGCCGTGAAAGCTGGTGCCCACGGCGCGACGAGGCCTACATCGGCGTACTGGTCGACGACCTGATTACCCTGGGTACCCAGGAGCCCTACCGCATGTTTACTTCGCGTGCCGAGTACCGGCTGATCCTGCGCGAAGACAACGCCGACCTGCGCCTGACCGAAAAAGGCCGTGAACTGGGCCTGATCGACGACGCGCGCTGGGCCGCGTTCTGTGCCAAGCGCGACGGCATCGAGCGTGAGGAACAGCGCCTGAAGTCGACCTGGGTACGCCCGAATACCCCGCAAGGCCAGGCCGTTGTGGATAAGTTCGGTACCCCGCTGAGCCACGAGTACAGCCTGCTGAACCTGCTCGCCCGTCCGGAAATCGACTACGCCGGGCTGATTGAAGCGACCGGCGGTGATGTCATCGACCCACAAGTGGCCGAACAGGTCGAGATCAAGACCAAGTACGCCGGCTACATCGACCGCCAGCAGGATGAAATCGCCCGCCTGCGCGCCAGCGAAGACACCCGTTTGCCTGTGGATATCGACTACACCACGATTTCCGGCCTGTCCAAGGAAATCCAGAGCAAGCTGGGGCAGACCCGCCCGGAAACCCTGGGCCAGGCTTCACGTATCCCCGGCGTCACGCCGGCGGCGATTTCCCTGTTGCTGATTCATCTGAAAAAACGCGGCGCTGGCCGCGAATTGGAGCAAAGCGCTTGAGTTCCCTGGTCACCCCGCAGCACGCAGAAGAGTTGTCCACAGGCGCGCGCCAGCTCGGCATCGAGTTGACCGCGCAGCAGCACGAATCGCTGCTGGGCTACCTGGCCCTGTTGATCAAGTGGAACAAAGCCTACAACCTCACCGCCGTGCGTGACCCGGACGAGATGGTGTCGCGCCACCTGCTCGACAGCCTCAGTGTCATGTCGTTTATCCACAACGACCGCGAAAGCTGGCTGGATGTGGGCAGTGGCGGTGGCATGCCGGGTATTCCCTTGGCTATCCTGCATCCGCACAAGCAGGTGACGGTGCTGGATGCCAATGGCAAGAAGACGCGTTTTCTGACCCAGGTGAAAATGGAGCTGAAACTGGACAACCTCACGGTTATCCACAGCCGGGTCGAGGCCTTCCAGCCCGCGCAGCCGTTCAGCGGCATCATCTCCCGCGCCTTCAGCAGCATGGAGAACTTCACCAACTGGACCCGCCACTTGGGCGACACCGGGACGCAATGGCTTGCAATGAAGGGGCTGCATCCTGCCGATGAACTGGTAGCATTGCCCGCAGACTTCACAGTGGAAAGCGAACAGGCCCTGACCGTTCCAGGTTGCCAGGGCCAGCGCCATCTGCTGATACTGCGCCGCAAGGCATGACTGGGAACACACGCACCAATGGCTAAGGTATTCGCAATCGCGAACCAGAAAGGTGGAGTGGGCAAGACCACCACCTGTATCAATCTTGCAGCATCGCTGGCCGCGACCAAGCGTCGTGTGCTGCTGATCGACCTCGATCCGCAGGGCAACGCCACCATGGGCAGCGGTGTGGACAAACACGAACTCGAGCATTCGGTCTATGACCTGCTGATCGGCGAATGCGACCTAGCCCAGGCCATGCACTACTCCGAGCACGGCGGCTTCCAACTGCTGCCGGCCAACCGCGACCTGACCGCCGCGGAAGTGGTGCTGCTGGAAATGCAGGTCAAGGAGAGCCGCCTGCGCAATGCCCTGGCGCCGATCCGCGAGAACTACGACTACATCCTGATCGACTGCCCGCCGTCGTTGTCCATGCTGACGCTGAACGCCCTGGTCGCTTCCGATGGCGTGATCATCCCGATGCAGTGCGAGTACTATGCACTGGAAGGTCTCAGCGACCTTGTGGATAACATCAAGCGCATCGCCGCCCGTCTGAATCCGCAGCTGAAGATCGAAGGTCTGCTGCGCACCATGTTCGACCCGCGCCTGAGCCTGAACAACGATGTTTCGGCGCAGCTCAAGGAACACTTCGGCGAGCAGCTGTACGACACGGTCATTCCGCGCAACATCCGCCTGGCGGAGGCACCGAGCTTCGGCATGCCGGCGCTGGCCTACGACAAGCAATCGCGTGGCGCACTCGCCTACCTGGCCCTGGCCGGGGAACTGGTTCGCCGTCAACGCCGTCAATCACGCACTGCACAAACAACTTAAGGAATCCGCATGGCCGTTAAGAAACGGGGTCTCGGACGTGGGTTGGATGCACTGCTCAGTGGTCCTTCCGTCAGCGCGCTCGAAGAGCAGGCTGTGAAGATCGACCAGAAAGAACTGCAACACCTGCCGGTCGAGCTGATCCAGCGTGGCAAGTACCAGCCGCGCCGCGACATGGATCCGGAGGCGCTGGAAGAGCTCGCGCACTCGATTCGCAGCCATGGCGTGATGCAACCGATCGTGGTCCGCCCGATCGACGGCAACCGCTTCGAGATCATCGCTGGTGAGCGCCGCTGGCGTGCCACCCAGCAGGCCGGCCTCGACACCATCCCGGCGATGGTTCGTGAAGTGCCGGACGAAGCTGCCATCGCCATGGCGCTGATCGAGAACATCCAGCGCGAGGACCTCAATCCGTTGGAAGAGGCCTTGGCCCTGCAGCGCCTGCAGCAGGAGTTCGAACTGACCCAGCAACAGGTGGCGGATGCCGTGGGCAAGTCGCGGGTCACCGTAGCCAACTTGCTGCGCTTGATTTCGCTGCCTGAAGCGATCAAGACCATGCTCGCTCACGGCGACCTGGAAATGGGCCATGCACGTGCATTGCTCGGTCTTGAAGAAGATCGGCAGGAAGAAGGGGCGCGACATGTTGTCGCACGTGGCCTCACCGTGCGCCAAACCGAGGCACTGGTGCGCCAGTGGCTCAACGGCAAGCCTGATCCGGTCGAACCGAGCAAACCTGATCCGGACATCGAGCGCCTTGAACAGCGGCTTGCAGAGCGCCTGGGCTCGCCCGTGCAGATACGCCATGGCAACAAGGGAAAAGGCCAGTTGGTTATTCGTTATAACTCGCTCGACGAGTTGCAGGGCGTCCTTGCTCACATCCGCTGAAACAATTCCCGTTGTAGCGCGCAGTCGGAAATCACTACCCAAGAGTTGAATAGGGGTTAATCCACCCCTATACTCTGCGCGCATTTTGTCGGCACAAATTATGCCAAGTCATAACTGACTTGTTGGTCGACTTCCGAGGAGCAGTTGTGATGGAAATCCGCACGCCAAACCGCCTGCCTTTCCATCGCTGGGCGGTTTTTCCGGTACTGCTGGCTCAATTCGTCGTACTACTGCTGGCAACCTTGGTGTTGTGGCAGTGGAAAGGGGCGGTCAGTGGATATTCAGGCCTTTGCGGAGGTTTGATTGCCTGGCTGCCCAATGTGTATTTCGCCTGGAAGGCTTTTCGCTTCAGCGGGGCCCGAGCGGCACAGGCCATCGTCAAGTCGTTTTACGCAGGCGAGGCAGGCAAGATGATTTTGACGGCAGTGCTATTTGCACTGACCTTCGCAGGAGTGAAGCCACTGGCGCCGTTAGCAGTATTCGGCGTCTTCGTGTTGACCCTTTTGGTCAGCTGGTTCGCGCCCCTGCTGATGAATAAAAGACTTTCGAGACCTTAGGGCGTTTGAGGCAACCATGGCAGCAGAAACCGCTTCGGGCTATATCCAGCACCACTTGCAGAACCTGACCTACGGTCAACTACCAGACGGCAGCTGGGGCTTTGCCCATTCGGCTGCAGAAGCCAAGGCAATGGGCTTCTGGGCGTTCCACCTGGACACCCTCGGTTGGTCCGTCGCGCTGGGTCTGATCTTCCTGTTCATTTTCCGCATGGCGGCCAAGAAGGCGACTTCCGGTCAACCTGGCGGTCTGCAGAACTTCGTGGAAGTCATGGTGGACTTCGTCCACGGCAGCGTGAAGGATTCCTTCCACGGCCGTAGCCCGGTGATTGCACCGCTGGCGCTGACCATCTTCGTCTGGGTATTCCTGATGAACGCCATCGACCTGATTCCGGTCGACTGGATTCCTCAGCTGGCCATCCTGATCTCCGGTGACCCGCACATTCCGTTCCGCGCCGTGTCGACCACCGACCCGAACGCGACCCTGGCCATGGCCTTCTGCGTGTTCGCCCTGATCATCTTCTACAGCATCAAGGTCAAGGGCCTGGGCGGCTTCATCGGTGAGCTGACCCTGCACCCGTTCGGTAGCAAGAACATCTTTCTGCAGATCCTGCTGATTCCGGTCAACTTCCTGCTGGAATTCGTCACCCTGATCGCCAAGCCGATCTCGCTGGCACTGCGTCTGTTCGGCAACATGTACGCCGGCGAGCTGGTGTTCATCCTGATCGCGGTGATGTTCGGCGCCGGCATCCTCTGGCTCAGCGGCCTGGGTGTGGTGCTGCAGTGGGCGTGGGCTGTGTTCCACATCCTGATCATCACCCTGCAAGCTTTCATCTTCATGATGCTTACCATCGTCTACCTGTCGATGGCTCACGAAGATAACCATTAAGACCGCCTGGCGTGTCTGATAGCCTTCCCCGCTCGTTTGGGGGGAGGGCTTAAAAAGTCCGCAAGGGCAGCTGTACCAAACGATTTGTTTTACCGCTTCAAACTAAAAACCTAACCAATACGACGTAAAAGTCGGGAGGAAAGATGGAAACTGTAGTTGGTCTGACCGCTATCGCTGTTGCTCTGCTGATCGGCCTGGGTGCTCTGGGTACCGCCATTGGTTTCGGCCTGCTGGGCGGCAAGTTCCTGGAAGGCGCTGCTCGTCAGCCTGAAATGGTTCCGATGCTGCAGGTCAAAATGTTCATCGTTGCCGGTCTGCTCGACGCCGTAACCATGATCGGTGTTGGTATCGCTCTGTTCTTCACCTTCGCGAATCCGTTCGTTGGTCAGATCGCCGGCTAATCACTCGTATTCACGAGTTGATGGCTGTATGAATTAAGACCGAGCGAGGTGTTGGCGTGAACATTAATGCAACCCTGATTGGCCAATCCGTTGCTTTTCTGATTTTTGTACTCTTCTGCATGAAGTATGTATGGCCTCCGGTCATCACTGCTCTGCACGAGCGCCAAAAGAAGATTGCTGACGGCTTGGACGCTGCCAACCGCGCAGCTCGCGACCTGGAGCTGGCCCAAGAGAAAGTGGGTCAGCAACTGCGTGAAGCTAAAGCACAGGCAGCCGAAATCATTGAGCAAAGCAAGAAACGCGCTGCTCAGCTTGTCGAGGAAGCCCGTGATCAGGCCCGCGTCGAAGCTGACCGTGTGAAGGCTCAGGCTCTGGCCGAGATCGAACAGGAACTGAACAGCGCTAAAGACGCCCTGCGTGCCCAAGTGGGTGCTCTGGCCGTTGGCGGTGCTGAAAAGATCCTTGGCGCCACAATCGATCAAAACGCGCATGCGGAGCTGGTTAACAAACTGGCCGCTGAAATTTAAGCGAGGGCGATCATGGCAGAACTGACCACGTTGGCCCGACCTTACGCTAAGGCTGCCTTTGAGCATGCCCAGGCCCATCAGCAACTGGCCAATTGGTCAGCCATGCTCGGCCTGGCTGCTGCGGTGTCGCAAGACGACACCATGCAGCGCCTGCTCAAGGCCCCGCGACTGACGAGCGCAGAAAAGGCCGCCACGTTCATTGACGTGTGCGGTGACAAGTTCAATGCACAGGCACAGAATTTCATTCATGTTGCCGCGGAAAACGACCGTCTCCTGCTTCTGCCGGAGATTGCCGCCCTGTTCGACCTGTACAAGGCCGAGCAAGAGAAATCCGTGGACGTGGAAGTCACCAGTGCCTTCACGTTGAACCAAGAACAGCAAGACAAACTCGCCAAGGTTCTCAGTGCACGGTTAGGCCAGGAAGTGCGCCTGCACGCGTCGGAGGATGCCAGCCTGATTGGCGGCGTCGTCATCCGCGCTGGTGACCTGGTTATCGATGGCTCTGTTCGCGGCAAAATCGCGAAACTGGCCGAAGCATTGAAATCTTGAGTTTGAAGGGGCAGCAGAGCAATGCAGCAACTCAATCCTTCCGAAATTAGTGAAATCATCAAGGGCCGCATCGACAACCTCGATGTGAGCTCCCAAGCCCGTAACGAAGGTACCGTCGTTTCGGTTTCCGACGGTATCGTGCGGATCCACGGTCTGGCCGACGTAATGTACGGCGAAATGATCGAGTTCCCGGGCGGCGTCTACGGCATGGCACTGAACCTGGAGCAAGACTCCGTAGGTGCAGTGATCCTGGGTGCCTATGACACCCTCGCCGAAGGCATGAGCGCCAAGTGCACCGGCCGCATCCTGGAAGTTCCGGTTGGTAAGGAACTGCTGGGTCGCGTCGTCGACGCACTGGGCAACCCGATCGACGGCAAAGGTCCACTGGGCAACACCCAGACCGACGCGGTCGAGAAAGTAGCTCCAGGCGTGATCTGGCGTAAGTCGGTAGACCAGCCTGTACAGACTGGCTACAAGTCCGTTGACGCCATGATCCCTGTCGGCCGTGGCCAGCGTGAGCTGATCATCGGTGACCGTCAGATCGGCAAGACCGCCATGGCCATCGACGCCATCATCAACCAGAAAGACTCCGGTATTTTCTGTGTGTATGTTGCTGTCGGCCAGAAGCGTTCCACCGTTGCCAACATCGTTCGCAAGCTGGAAGAAAACGGCGCCCTGGCCAACACCATCGTGGTTGTTGCCAGTGCTTCGGAATCCGCCGCGCTGCAATTCCTGGCGCCATACGCCGGTTGCACCATGGGCGAGTTCTTCCGTGACCGCGGTGAAGACGCCCTGATCGTTTACGATGACCTGTCCAAGCAGGCCGTTGCCTACCGTCAGATCTCCCTGCTGCTGCGCCGTCCACCAGGACGTGAAGCGTACCCAGGCGACGTGTTCTATCTCCACTCCCGTCTGCTGGAGCGTGCATCGCGCGTTTCGGAAGAGTACGTCGAGAAGTTCACCAACGGCGCAGTGACTGGCAAAACCGGTTCCCTGACCGCTCTGCCGATCATCGAAACCCAGGCTGGCGACGTTTCCGCGTTCGTTCCGACCAACGTGATTTCCAACACCGACGGTCAGATCTTCCGGGAATCGGCCATGGTCAACTCGGGCATCCGCCCTGCAGTGAACGCCGGTGTTTCGGTATCCCGCGTAGGTGGTGCCGCTCAGACCAAGATCATCAAGAAGCTGTCCGGTGGTATTCGTACCGCGCTGGCTCAGTACCGTGAACTGGCTGCATTCGCCCAGTTCGCTTCCGATCTGGACGAAGCGACCCGCAAGCAGCTGGAGCATGGTCAGCGCGTAACCGAGCTGATGAAGCAGAAGCAGTACGCGCCAATGTCCATCGCGGACATGGCCCTGTCGCTGTACGCCGCTGAGCGTGGTTTCCTGACTGACGTAGAAGTCTCCAAGATCGGCAGCTTCGAGCAAGCACTGATCGCCTTCTTCAACCGTGATTACGCCGAACTGTTGGCGAAGATCAACGTGAAGGGTGACTTCAACGACGAAATCGACGCAGGCCTGAAAGCCGGTATCGAGAAGTTCAAGGCCACCCAGACCTGGTAAGCCGCAGCGGGGGCTCAGGCCCCCGCTTGCTAACCTGATAGGTGATACATGGCAGGCGCAAAAGAGATTCGCAGTAAGATTGCGAGCATCAAAAGCACGCAAAAAATTACCAGCGCCATGGAGAAAGTGGCGGTCAGCAAGATGCGCAGAGCTCAAATGCGCATGGCTGCTAGCCGTCCTTACGCGGAGCGTATCCGCCAGGTGATCGGTCATCTGGCCAACGCCAACCCGGAATACCGCCACCCGTTTATGATCGAGCGCCCTGTAAAGCGTACCGGTTATATCGTGGTGAGCAGTGACCGTGGTCTGTGCGGTGGCTTGAACACCAACCTGTTCAAGGCCCTGGTCAAGGACATGAACGTCAACCGCGAACAGGGCGTCGAAATCGACCTGTGCGTGATCGGCAGCAAGGGTGCGACTTTCTTCCGCATCTTTGGCGGCAACGTCGTAGCCGCGATCAGCCAACTGGGCGAAGAGCCATCGATCAATGATCTGATCGGCTCCGTCAAAGTGATGCTGGACGCCTACCTGGACGGCCGTATCGATCGCCTCTCCGTGGTGTCGAACAAGTTCATCAATACCATGACCCAACAACCGACGGTCGAGCAATTGGTACCGTTGGTGGCAACCCCGGATCAGGATCTCAAGCATCACTGGGATTACCTGTACGAACCCGACGCAAAAGAGCTGCTGGACGGCTTGATGGTGCGTTACGTGGAGTCGCAGGTGTACCAGGCGGTGGTCGAGAACAACGCTGCTGAACAAGCGGCCCGGATGATCGCCATGAAGAACGCCACAGACAACGCCGGTGATTTGATCAAAGAGCTTCAGTTGATCTACAACAAGGCGCGTCAGGCTGCGATCACCCAGGAGATCTCGGAAATCGTCGGCGGCGCTGCCGCGGTTTAACGGTTCACATATTCAGAGGATCCAGCTATGAGTAGCGGACGTATCGTTCAAATCATCGGCGCCGTCATCGACGTGGAATTCCCACGTGACGTCGTGCCGAGTGTATACAACGCGCTGAAAGTACAAGGCGCGGAAACCACCCTGGAAGTTCAGCAGCAGCTGGGCGACGGCGTGGTTCGTACCATTGCGATGGGCTCCACCGAAGGCCTCAAGCGCGGTCTGGATGTCGTCGACACCGGCGCTGCCATTTCCGTTCCTGTTGGTAAGGCCACTCTCGGCCGTATCATGGACGTTCTGGGCAACCCGATCGACGAAGCCGGCCCGATCGGCGAAGAAGAGCGTCGCGGTATCCACCAGCCAGCGCCTTCGTTCGCTGACCAGGCAGGCGGCAACGACCTGCTGGAAACCGGCATCAAGGTTATCGACCTGGTTTGCCCGTTCGCCAAGGGTGGTAAAGTTGGTCTGTTCGGTGGTGCCGGTGTCGGCAAGACCGTAAACATGATGGAACTGATCCGTAACATCGCCATGGAACACAGCGGTTACTCCGTGTTCGCTGGTGTGGGTGAGCGTACTCGTGAGGGTAACGACTTCTACCACGAGATGAAGGACTCCAACGTTCTCGACAAAGTAGCGCTGGTCTACGGTCAGATGAACGAGCCACCAGGAAACCGTCTGCGCGTAGCGCTGACCGGCCTGACCATGGCTGAGAAGTTCCGTGACGAAGGTAACGACGTTCTGCTGTTCGTCGATAACATCTATCGTTACACCCTGGCCGGTACCGAAGTATCCGCACTGCTGGGCCGTATGCCTTCGGCAGTAGGTTACCAGCCGACCCTGGCTGAAGAGATGGGCGTTCTGCAAGAGCGCATCACCTCCACCAAGGAAGGTTCGATCACCTCCGTCCAGGCCGTATACGTACCTGCGGACGACCTGACCGACCCGTCGCCAGCGACCACCTTCGCCCACTTGGACGCCACCGTCGTTCTGTCCCGTGACATCGCCTCCCTGGGTATCTACCCAGCGGTCGACCCACTGGACTCGACTTCCCGTCAGCTGGACCCGAACGTGATCGGCAACGAACACTACGACACCGCTCGTGGCGTTCAGTATGTTCTGCAGCGCTACAAAGAGCTGAAGGACATCATCGCGATCCTGGGTATGGACGAACTGTCCGAAAGCGACAAGCAACTGGTAGCCCGCGCTCGTAAGATCCAGCGCTTCCTGTCGCAGCCGTTCTTCGTGGCCGAAGTCTTCACCGGTTCGCCAGGCAAGTACGTGTCTCTGAAAGACACCATCGCTGGCTTCAGCGGCATCCTCAAAGGTGACTACGACCACCTGCCAGAACAAGCGTTCTACATGGTCGGCAGCATCGACGAAGCGATCGAGAAAGCCAAGAAACTGTAATTCCTGCGCCCCGCAAGGGGCGCTATCAGGTTGAGGCAAGCAGATGGCTATGACAGTCCATTGCGATATCGTCAGCGCGGAAGGAGAGATCTTCTCCGGCCTGGTCGAGATGGTGGTTGCGCACGGTAACCTGGGTGATCTTGGTATCGCTCCAGGCCACGCGCCGCTGATCACCAATCTGAAGCCTGGTCCGATCACGCTGACCAAGCAGGGTGGCGCCCAGGAGGTGTTCTACATCTCTGGTGGTTTCCTCGAGGTTCAGCCGAACATGGTCAAGGTGCTTGCCGATACCGTGCAACGTGCTGGAGACCTGGATGAAGCTCAGGCTCAGGAAGCCCTCAAGGCTGCCGAGAACGCCCTGAATCTGAAAGGCGCGGACTTCGACTACGGCGCCGCCGCCGCACGTCTGGCCGAGGCTGCAGCTCAGCTGCGCACCGTCCAGCAAATGCGCCGGGGCAAGTAATCGGCCGACGGCTGATCACTTCCGTAGCGATTGAGTAAAAGGGTAGCCTCGGCTACCCTTTTTCTTTTTCCGATTTTCCCTCCCGGTCATTTCACTGACCACCCAGGATTGGTAGCCAGTCAATGTCACTCGATATCGTTATTCTCGCCGCCGGCCAAGGTACCCGCATGCGCTCGGCGCTGCCCAAGGTGCTCCACCCGGTAGCTGGCAACTCCATGCTTGGCCATGTTATCCACAGCGCACGTCAGCTTCAGCCTCAGGGAATCCACGTGGTCATTGGCCACGGTGCCGAGTTGGTGCGTGAGCGCCTGGTCGCCGACGACCTCAACTTCGTCATGCAGGACAAGCAGCTGGGTACAGGCCATGCCGTTGCCCAGGCGCTGCCGGCCATTACCGCCGACACAGTGCTGGTGCTATACGGCGATGTTCCGCTGATCGAGGTGGAAACCTTGCAGCGGCTGCTGGCCAAGGTCAGTGACACCCAGCTGGGTCTGCTCACCGTCACGCTGCAGGATCCGACCGGCTACGGCCGCATTGTGCGTGATGGCGCCGGGCAGGTAACGGCGATCGTTGAGCACAAGGACGCCAGCGAAGCGCAGAAGGCGATCAAGGAAGGCAACACCGGCATCCTCGCCCTGCCTGCCGCGCGCCTGGCCGACTGGATGGGCCGCTTGTCGAACAACAATGCCCAAGGCGAGTACTACCTCACCGACGTCATCGCCATGGCTGTCGCCGATGGCCTGGTGGTTGCTACCGAACAGCCGCACGACCCGATGGAAGTGCAGGGCGCCAACGACCGCCGCCAGCTGTCCGAACTCGAGCGTCACTACCAACTGCGTGAGGGCCGCCGCCTGATGGCCCAGGGTGTCACGTTGCGGGACCCTGCGCGCTTCGACGTGCGTGGTGAAGTCACCGTTGGTCGCGATGTACTGATCGATATCAACGTGATCCTCGAAGGCAAGGTGGTGATCGAGGATGACGTACAGATCGGCCCCAACTGTGTGATCAAGGACAGCACCCTGCGCAAAGGCGTGGTGATCAAAGCCAACAGCCATCTCGAAGGCGCGGTGATGGGGGAAGGCAGCGATGCCGGTCCGTTCGCTCGCTTGCGCCCGGGCAGTGTGCTCGATGCCAAGGCCCATGTGGGTAACTTTGTCGAACTGAAGAACGCGCACTTGGGCGAAGGGGCCAAGGCTGGCCATCTCACCTACCTGGGCGATGCAGAAGTCGGCGCACGTACCAACATCGGTGCTGGCACCATCACCTGTAACTACGACGGGGCTAACAAGTTCAAGACCGTTATGGGTGAAGACGTGTTCATCGGTTCCAACAACTCGTTGGTGGCGCCTGTGGATATCAAGGACGGTGCGACGACGGCGGCCGGCTCGACTATTACCCAGACCGTTGAAGCGGGTGAGCTGGCGGTGGCACGTGCGCGCCAGCGCAATATCTCGGGGTGGAAACGTCCGGAGAAAATCAAGAAGAGCTGAGTTATACACAGCTGATTCGAGAGAAGCCGACTTATGAGAATAGGTCGGCTTTTTTATTGGCTACGCGGACCCTCTCGCCGGCAAGCCGGCGAGAGGGCCAGAGCAGGCAAAAATTATCCACAGGTCATCGCCAGCTTGACGAAACCTCGATCTTAGGTTTTGATTGCAACCATTATCTTTCGAATCGAAACTTAAGCGCTAATGTCGAAACGAAACACCCCTCAACGCCGCCACAACATCCTGGCCATGCTCAGCGAGCAGGGTGAGGTCAGTGTGGATGCGCTTGCCAAGCGATTCGAAACGTCGGAAGTGACGATCCGCAAGGATCTGGCTGCGCTCGAAGCCAATGGCCTGTTGCTGCGTCGTTATGGCGGCGCAGTACCCGTGCCGCAGGAAATGCTCGGTGAGTCCGCGCAGCCCGTGTCTGCCTACAAGAAGGCCATTGCACGTGCTGCCGTCGGGCGCATCCGCGAGCACGCACGCATCATCATCGACAGCGGCAGCACCACGGCAGCCATGATTCCGGAACTGGGCCGCCAGCCGGGCCTGGTGGTGATGACCAATTCGCTGAACGTGGCGCGCGCCATCAGCGAACTCGAACACGAGCCCGTGCTGCTGATGACCGGCGGCACCTGGGATCCTCACTCCGAATCGTTCCAGGGCCAGGTCGCAGAGCAGGTACTACGCTCTTACGATTTCGACCAGCTGTTCATTGGTGCCGATGGCATCGACCTCACCCGCGGCACGACCACCTTCAATGAACTGCTCGGCCTGAGCCGGGTGATGGCCGAGGTGGCGCGGGAAGTGATCGTGATGGTCGAGTCCGACAAGGTCGGGCGCAAGATCCCCAACCTCGAGCTGCCCTGGGGCAGCGTGCACACCCTCATTACAGACGAACGCCTGCCTGCAGCGGCACGCGAACATATTCAAGCCCGCGGCATCAACCTGATCTGTGCCGCGATCAGCCAGGAGCAATAATCATGTGTGGAATCGTTGGTGCCGTAGCCGAGCGCAATATCACCGCTATCCTCATCGAAGGCCTCAAGCGTCTTGAGTACCGTGGCTATGACAGCGCCGGCCTGGCGGTCTACACCCAGCAGGGCGAACTGCAGCGCCTGCGCCGCATCGGCAAGGTCGCCGAGCTGGAAGCTGCCAATGCCGCCGAGCCGCTGGTTGGCCAGCTGGGCATTGCCCACACTCGCTGGGCCACCCATGGCGCGCCGACCGAAGGCAATGCCCACCCGCACTTCTCCGGCAACGAAGTGGCAGTGGTGCACAACGGCATCATCGAAAACCACGAAGCGCTGCGTGAAGAGCTCAAAGGCCTGGGTTATGTGTTCGCCTCGCAGACCGACACCGAGGTCATCGTCCACCTTATCCACCACACCCTGAAGACCATCCCTGACCTGGCCGATGCCCTCAAGGCCGCGATCAAGCGCTTGCACGGCGCCTATGGCCTGGCGCTGGTCAGCGTTAAACAGCCCGATCGCCTGGTGGCCGCGCGCAGTGGCAGCCCGCTGGTAATCGGCTTGGGCCTTGGCGAGAACTTCCTGGCGTCCGACCAATTGGCCCTGCGTCAGGTCACCGACCGCTTCATGTACCTGGAGGAGGGCGACATCGCCGAGATTCGCCGCGATCAGGTGAAGATCTGGGACCAGGCCGGCAATGCCGTGCAGCGTGAAACCGTGCAGTACCACGAAGGTGCCGAAGCGGCCGACAAGGGCACCTACCGCCACTTCATGCTCAAGGAAATCCACGAGCAGCCGACCGTGGTCCAGCGCACCCTGGAAGGCCGCCTGGGCAATGACCACGTGATGGTCCAGGCCTTCGGCCCACAAGCCGCCGAGCTGTTCGCCAAAGTGCGCAACGTGCAGATCGTCGCCTGTGGTACCAGCTACCATGCCGGCATGGTCGCCCGTTATTGGCTGGAGAGCCTGGCGGGTATTCCTTGCCAGGTCGAAGTGGCCAGCGAATTCCGCTACCGCAAGGTCGTGGTTCAGCCAGACACCCTGTTCGTGTCGATCTCTCAGTCGGGCGAAACCGCCGACACCCTGGCTGCCCTGCGCAATGCCAAGGAGCTGGGCTTCCTGGGCAGCCTGGCGATCTGCAACGTTGGCATCAGCTCGCTGGTGCGTGAATCCGACCTGACCCTGCTGACCCTGGCCGGCCCGGAAATCGGCGTGGCCTCGACCAAGGCGTTCACCACCCAGCTAGTATCGCTGATGCTGCTGACCCTGGCCCTGGGCCAGGTGCGCGGTACCCTGGAAGCTGGCGTCCAAGCCGAACTGGTGGAAGAGCTGCGTCGTCTGCCGTCTCGCCTGGGCGAAGCGCTGGCCATGGACGCTACCGTCGAGAAGATCGCCGAGCTGTTTGCCGACAAGCACCACACCCTGTTCCTCGGCCGTGGCGCCCAGTATCCGGTGGCCATGGAAGGTGCACTCAAGCTCAAGGAGATTTCCTACATCCACGCTGAAGCCTACCCGGCAGGTGAGCTGAAGCATGGCCCGCTGGCGCTGGTGGATAACGACATGCCAGTGGTGACCGTTGCACCGAACAACGAGTTGCTGGAGAAGCTCAAGTCGAACCTGCAGGAAGTGCGTGCACGCGGCGGCGAGCTGGTGGTGTTCGCTGACGAGCAGGCCGGCATGAGCAATGGCGAGGGTACCCACGTGGTCAAGGTGCCGCACATCTCAGACGCCCTGGCTCCGAT
This sequence comes from Pseudomonas sp. NPDC089395, assembly GCF_044749525.1. Classification (NCBI taxonomy): domain Bacteria; kingdom Pseudomonadati; phylum Pseudomonadota; class Gammaproteobacteria; order Pseudomonadales; family Pseudomonadaceae; genus Pseudomonas; species Pseudomonas sp. NPDC089395. Next base: position 289,360 of record NZ_JBIVID010000004.1, on the reverse strand, counting down.
CCTGTACACCATTCCGCTGCAGCTGCTGTCGTACTACGTTGCCGTGCTCAAAGGTACCGACGTTGACCAGCCTCGTAACCTGGCGAAGTCGGTGACTGTGGAGTAAATCGCGTAGTCGTTTGCCGATCGATGGTCTTTGCCTAAAGGACTGTTGAACACAATGGGAGCCGTCCGCGGCTCCCTTTGCGTTTCTGAAATTGGCGTGCCCGATCTAGGTTGATCATGAGAAATACTACGGTTGTGATCAAATAAAATGAGTTTGTCTCAATCACGCTGAGTCCTGACAATTCCCTTCATCGAATCTTTCGTAATAAGGACAGGACACCATGGCATTGGCGCACAACCTCGGCTTTCCACGCATCGGTCGTGATCGCGAGCTGAAAAAAGCCCAGGAAGCATTCTGGAAGGGCGAGCTGAGCGAAGCCGGTTTGCGCGCTGTTGGTCGTGAGCTACGTGCCGCCCACTGGCGGGCGCAGAAGGACGCTGGCATCGAGCTGCTGCCCGTCGGTGATTTCGCCTGGTACGACCAGGTGCTGACCCACTCGCTGACCTTCAGTGTGATTCCACAGCGTTTCCGTGGCCACGAAGGTGCGAAGCCAACGCTGCAAACCCTGTTCAGCATGGGCCGTGGCGCTGTGGATAACTGCTGCGGTGGTGCCCACGCCCAGGAAATGACCAAGTGGTTCGACACCAACTATCACTACCTGGTACCTGAGTTCACTGCTGACCAGCAGTTTGCCCTGAGCTGGGAGCAACTGTTCGAAGAGGTCGACGAAGCCAAGGCCCTCGGCCATGCCGTCAAGCCGGTGGTGATCGGCCCGCTGACCTACCTGTGGCTGGGCAAGACCAAGGGTGCCGAGTTCGACAAGCTGGAACTGGTCGAGCGTCTGCTGCCGCTGTACGACGAAATCTTCAACCGCCTGGCTGCCCAAGGTGTGGAGTGGGTACAGATTGACGAGCCGATCCTGGTGCTGGACCTGCCTCAGGAGTGGAAGAACGCCTACGAGCGCGTCTACAACATCCTGCAGCGTGCACCGCTGAAAAAGCTGATCGCCACCTATTTCGGTGGCCTGGAAGAAAACCTGGGTCTGGCGGCGAATCTGCCGGTGGACGGCCTGCACATCGACCTCGTGCGTGCCCCCGACCAGTACCCGACCATCCTCGACCGCCTGCCCGCCTACAAGGTGCTGTCGCTGGGGCTGGTCAATGGGCGCAACGTCTGGGCCACCGACCTGGAGAAAGCCGTTAGCGTGCTGCAGGATGCAGCCGAGCGCCTGGGCGATCGCCTGTGGGTTGCGCCGTCCTGCTCGCTGCTGCACAGCCCGGTCGACCTGGCCCGTGAAGACCAGCTCGACGCAGAGCTCAAGAGCTGGCTGGCCTTTGCTGTGCAGAAGTGCGAGGAAGTGGCCGTGCTGGCCAAGGCCGTCAACCAGCCGGGCGCTGCCGATGTTGTTGCCGCCCTGGCACATAGCCGCGCCATCCAGGCCAACCGCGCCACTTCGCCGCGGATCCACAAGGCAGCGGTACAAGCGCGTCTGGCGGCTATCAAGCCCGCCGACAGCCAGCGTCAATCGGCCTTCGAGCAGCGCATTGCAAAGCAGCGCGCCGGCCTCGACCTGCCGGCCTACCCAACCACTACCATCGGTTCCTTCCCACAGACTTCGGCGATCCGTCTGGCGCGTCAGTCGTTCAAGCAGGGCAAGCTGACCGAGGGCGACTACGTCGAAGCCATGCAGAGCGAAATTCGCCATGCCGTAGAGATTCAGGAGCACCTCGGCCTGGATGTGCTGGTGCACGGTGAAGCCGAGCGTAACGATATGGTCGAGTACTTCGCCGAGCAGTTGGACGGCTACGTCTTCACCCGCTTCGGCTGGGTACAGAGCTATGGTTCCCGCTGCGTCAAACCAGCGGTCATCTACGGTGACCTGAGTCGCCCCAAAGCAATGACCGTGGAGTGGATCAAATACGCCCAGAGCCTGACTGACAAGGTGATGAAGGGCATGCTGACCGGCCCGGTGACCATGCTGATGTGGTCCTTCCCACGCGAAGATGTGAGCCGCGAAGTGCAGGCGCGCCAGCTGGCGCTGGCCATTCGCGACGAGGTGGTCGACCTGGAAGCTGCTGGCATCAAGATCGTGCAGATCGACGAAGCGGCATTCCGCGAAGGCCTGCCGCTGCGCAGGAGCGCCTGGGCTCACTACCTGGACTGGGCAACCGAAGCCTTCCGCCTGTGCGCGTCCGGTGTGCGTGACGAAACCCAGATCCACACCCACATGTGCTACAGCGAGTTCAACGACGTGATCGAGTCGATCGCCGCGATGGACGCGGACGTCATCACCATCGAGACCTCGCGTTCGGACATGGAGCTGCTGGAGGCCTTCGAGAAGTTCGACTACCCGAACGAGATCGGCCCGGGCGTCTACGACATCCATTCGCCGCGGGTGCCGACCAGGGACGAGATCATCAAGCTGCTGAGCAAGGCCGCCCAGCGTATCCCTGCCGAGCGCCTGTGGGTCAACCCGGACTGCGGCTTGAAAACGCGCGCCTGGCCGGAGACAGAAGCGGCACTGGTGAACATGGTCGCCGCCGCCCGCGCACTGCGCGCCACGGTTTGATATACCTTGTCGAGATCCAAGCTCATCAAGGTTCACCCATGAAGGCCACCCATCTCACGCTGATCAGCCACGCCCTGACCGAAGCGCAGCGGACAGGGCGATTTCATGCCGATGAGGACGGGGTTCAGCTCACAACCGCTCAGCCCTTGGTCCTGCCCAAGGGCTCGATTGGCCTCACCGCCCCTGAGCTGCGCGCCACGCAAACGGCAGCGCTGTTGGGGCTGCGGCCTACCGTGGAAACCGCTTTGCGGGACTGCGATTTCGGGCGATGGAAAGGTGTGTCGCTGAAGGCGCTACAGCGAGATGAGCCTGAGCTTTTGCAGGCGTGGTTGAACGATCCTCAGTCAGCGCCGCATGGAGGCGAGTCGATTGCCGACGTTTGCCGGCGCGTGGCTGACTGGCTGGAAGGCTTCACGGCACCCGGCCATTGGGTCGCCGTGACGCACCCGATGATCCTCCGGGCGGCGATGCTGCATGTGCTGCAATGCCCATTGGCGGCTTTTCATCGCATCGACGTGCAACCGCTGTCGCCGTTGCATCTTGGCCATTACGGCATGTGGCGAGTCAAACTGACGTCCGCTGACTGATCGGCGGGCGCCGTGCCGGTGGCGAAAGCGCTCGAGAGGGTTTCGAGGCCACGGAACAGGCGGATGCCAGCCTGCATGGCATCGGCATCGAGGATGACGATGCGCCCTTGCTTCACCGCTTCCATTTGCCGGGTCACCGGGTCGTTGCGCAAGAATTCGAGCTTCTTCTGGTGGTCGTCGGCGGGGAAGCGGCGGCGGTCCATGCGGGCGATGATGATCCAGGTCGGATTGGCCTTGGCCAACGTTTCCCAGCCGACCGTTGGCCATTCCTCATTGGACGCGACGACATTGCGCACGCCAAGGGTCTGCAGCATGAAATCAGCCACGCCCTCGCGGCCGGCGACGTAGGGGTCGGTGTCGAGGTCGGCGCTGGAGAACCAGAACAGTGCGGAGGTTTTCGACAGGTCCTTGTCTGCGAGCTGCTGCCTGGCATGATCCAGGCGGGCTTTGAGATCGGCATTCAGCGCGGCGCCACGGTCCTGTACGTCAAAAATCTCTGCCAGCTGGCTGACACTTTTGTAGACGGAGTCGATGCGAAACGGTTGTGTACGGGTGCCGTCGGCGCCGACCAGGTTGTCCTTGCCTTCGCAGTCGGAAGGCAAGAGGTAGGTCGGGATGTTCAGCTCATTGAATTGTTGGCGCGTGCCGACCGCGCCCTGGGGGCCGACCATCCACTCGAACTGCACGGTCACCAGCTGGGGACGCTTGTTGACAACGGCCTCGAAGCTCGGCTCGTTGTCGGCGAGGCGCTCGACCTTGTCGTTCTGCGTCTTGAACTCCGGTAGCACGTTGTTGAACCACAGCGAGGTGCCCGCGAGGTTGCCGCCCAGGCCCAAGGCATACAGGAGCTCGGTGCCGGCCTGGCCGATGGTGACGGCGCGCTCTGGCGCCTGCGCAAAGGTCTGCGGTACACCACAGTTGTCGATCGTCAGCGGGTAGTGGCTGGCGCCAGCCTGGGCGAAACCGGAAAGACTCAGCGCGGTGAGCAGTGCAGCGAAGCGGGGCAGCATGGGGCGATCTCTGGACAGGGCGGCAGCGGCCATTGTCGGCATCGCGAGGGGGGCTGGCAACCTGACGCCCCCTCGGGGAGCGTCAAGCTGCAGCTTGGTCGAGGTCAGATCTGCATGGCCATGCCTTGCACATTCATCGCTGCCTGGCGCAAGGCCTCGGAGCGGGTCGGATGTGGGTGACAGGTGAGGGCGATGTCCTCGGCGGAGGCCGAGAATTCCATGGCCACGCAGAACTCGCCGATCATCTCGCTGACGCTCGGGCCTACCAAGTGCACGCCCAGCACCTCATCGGTGTTGGCATCGGCGATGACCTTGGCGAAGCCTTCGGTCTCGTGGTTGATCTTGGCCCGGCTGTTGGCCGTGAACGGGAACTTGCCGACCTTGTAGGCACGGCCCTCGGCCTTGAGCTGCTCTTCGGTCTTGCCGACCGTGGCCAGCTCCGGACGGGTGTAGATCACCCCGGGAATCAGGTTGTAGTTCACCTCATGCGGCTTGCCAGCGATGCGTTCGATGCACGCCACCGCTTCGTCCTCGGCCTTGTGCGCCAGCATCGGGCCGGAGGTGACGTCGCCGATTACCCAGATGCCCGGGACCGAGGTGCGATGGTGCTGGTTGTCGAGCATGCCGCGCTTGTCGGTCTCCAGTCCCACGCTTTCAAGGTTCAGGCCCTTGGTGTAAGGGCGGCGACCGATGGCGACCAGTACATAGTCGGCTTGCAAGGTTTCTGCAGTACCACCCGCGGCCGGTTCCAGGGTCAGGCTCACACCGTCGGCCGTCGCACTGGCCTGCGTCACCTTGCTGCCGAGCTTGAAGGTCATGCCTTGCTTGGCCAGCGCTTTTTGCAGGGTCTTGGCGGTCTCTTCATCGGTGCCAGGGCAGATCCGGTCGAGGTACTCGATCACGGTGACCTGGCTGCCCAGTCGGCGCCATACCGAACCCAGCTCCAGGCCGATGACGCCGGCGCCGATCACCACCAGGTGCTTGGGCACTTGCGGCAGGGCGAGAGCGCCGGTGGAATCGATGATGCGCTGGTTGTCGATGGTCACGCCGGGCAGGGGGGTCGGCTCGGAGCCGGTGGCGATGACGATGTCCTTGGCCTGCAGCGTCGTTTCGCTGCCATCCTCGGCCTTGACGACTACCTTGCCGACGCCGTCCAGGCGGCCCCAACCCTTGACCCAGTCGACCTTGTTCTTGCGGAACAGGTACTCGATGCCCTTGGTCAGGCCGGTAACGCTCTCGTCCTTCTGTTTCATCATCTGGGCGAGGTTCAAGGTGGGCTTCACTTCGATACCGAGGTGGGCGAACTCGTCACCGCTGGCAGCCTCGTACAGTTCGGAGGCATGCAGCAACGCCTTGGACGGCATGCAGCCGACATTCAGGCAGGTACCGCCCAGGGTCGAGCGACCCTCCACACAGGCGACGCTGAGGCCAAGCTGCCCGGCGCGAATCGCCGCGTTGTAGCCGCCAGGGCCGCCACCGATGATCACCACGTCATAGGATTTCATGGGTTTCTACTCCAGATGAGGAAGCGCGAGAGGGGCACAAGGTTAAGCTGAGCGAGGCAGATTGTATACAATCTCGGTTAAGATCATTCGGTTCTAGACCATGGTCTTGTTTAGCGGAAAGCTTGCACGAATGAACTACTCTGATTCGGTGGCGTTCGAAATTACACAGGCGCCATGCCAAACATGGAAAGGAGGATCGTTCATGCTCGCGCAACTTCCGCCGGCATTGCAGAGTCTTGACCTGCCGCTGCGCCTTAAACTTTGGGACGGTAACCAGTTTGACCTGGGGCCTAGCCCGCAGGTCACCATCCTGGTCAAGGAGCCTCAGCTGATCAATCAGCTGATGCACCCGAGCATGGACCAGTTGGGCACCGCTTTCGTCGAGGGCAAGCTGGAGCTGGAAGGCGATATTGGCGAAGCCATTCGGGTGTGCGACGAGCTCAGCGAAGCGCTGCTGACCGATGAAGAAAAGGCCCCTCCGCAGCGCGTGGCTCATGACAAGAGCACCGATGCCAAGTCCATCTCTTACCACTACGACGTTTCCAACGCGTTCTACCAACTCTGGCTCGACCAGGACATGGCCTATTCCTGTGCCTACTTCCGCGAGCCGGACAACACCCTCGATCAGGCGCAGCAGGACAAGTTCGATCACCTGTGCCGCAAGTTGCGCCTGCAGGCAGGTGACTATCTGCTGGACGTGGGTTGCGGATGGGGTGGGTTGTCACGGTTCGCCGCGCGCGAGTATGGCGCCAAGGTCTTTGGTATCACCTTGAGCAAAGAGCAGCTGAAGCTGGGACGGCAGCGGGTCAAGGCTGAAGGATTGGCCGACTTGGTCGACCTGCAGATCCTCGACTATCGCGACCTGCCGCAGGATGGTCGTTTCGACAAAGTGGTCAGCGTGGGCATGTTCGAACATGTCGGGCATGCCAACCTGGCGTTGTATTGCCAGAAGCTGTTCGGTGCCGTGCGTGAGGGGGGCGTGGTGATGAACCACGGCATCACCGCCAAGCATATCGACGGCCGACCGGTCGGGCGAGGTGCGGGCGAATTCATCGACCGCTATGTATTCCCCCATGGAGAGCTGCCGCACCTGTCGATGATCAGTGCAAGCATCTGTGAAGCGGGGCTGGAGGTGGTGGACGTGGAGAGCCTGCGCCTGCACTACGCCAAGACCTTGCACCACTGGAGTGAGAACCTGGAGAACCAGCTGCACAAGGCAGCGGCGCTGGTGCCGGAGAAAACCCTGCGCATCTGGCGGCTCTACCTGGCGGGCTGTGCCTATGCATTCCAGAAGGGGTGGATCAACCTGCATCAGATTCTGGCGGTGAAGCCTTACGCCGATGGGCACCATGATCTGCCCTGGACACGTGAAGACCTCTATCGCTGAAAGCAATGAACGGGGGCCGCAATAGCGGCCCCCGTCGCGTTACAGGATCGGTGAAATCAGCCGCGCGATACGCATCCCCAGTTGCTGGAGGCGATGGGTGTCGAGGCTGTCCTCTGCGGTAATTTCCCTGGACTGCTCGAAGTCGGCCAGCAGCATCGTCTCGACGTGATCGGCGAACGCCCGGTCGACCGTCAGCAAGGTAATCTCGAAGTTGAGCCGGAACGAACGGTTGTCCAGATTGGCGCTGCCAATCGCACTGACCTCGTCATCCACCAACACCACCTTCTGATGCAGAAAGCCCGGCTGGTAGCGGAACATGCGCACGCCTGCGCGTACTGCCTCGAAGGCGAACAGGCTGGATGCGGCATAGACGATCCGGTGATCCGGGCGGGCCGGTATCAACACCCGCACATCCACCCCGCGAAGCACGGCCAACCGCATGGCAGCGAACACAGCTTCGTCAGGAATGAAATACGGGCTGGTGATCCACACTCGCCGGGTCGCGGAATGGATGGCTTCAAGGAAGAACAGCGAGCAGGTTTCCTGGGGATCGGCAGGCCCGCTGGCCAGCGCCTGGCAGAGCACACCGTCGTCGGGGTAAGTGTCCGGCAGTATCAGCGGTGGCAACTGCCGGGTGGCCCAGTACCAGTCCTCGGCGAACGACTCTTGCAGGCACGCCAGCACGGGCCCGCTGATCTGCACGTGGGTGTCCCGCCAGGGAGAAAGGCGCGGGTGGCTGCCGAGGTATTCGTCCCCTACGTTATGCCCGCCAATGAAGCCGGCCAGACCATCGACCACGACGATCTTGCGATGGTTGCGGAAGTTCACCTGGAAGCGGTTGAACAATCCACGGCGGGTCGCGAAGGCATGAATCTGTACGCCACCTTCTCGCAGTACCTGGCTGTAGCTGGCAGGTAGGGCATGGCTGCCCACCCGGTCATACAACACGAACACCTGCACACCTTCGGCGGCCTTGCGTAACAGCAATTGCTGCAGGGCCTTGCCGAGGTTGTCGTCGTGGATGATGAAGAACTGCACGAGTACCACTTCACGGGCCTGGGCAATGGCGTCGAAGATGGCATCGAAGGTGGCCTCGCCATCGATCAGCAGCTTTACCTGGTTGTTGGCCAGGCAGGGCATGCGGCCGAGTTTTGGCATGGCGCGCAACGCGGCGTAGCTCTGCGACTCGCGGGCAGTGAGTGCCTCTTCTACCCAGGGCCGCCAATTGAGGTTGGCCATGGCCACGTGCATTTCCTGGTTGGCCTGGCGCCTGGCCTGGATGTAGGCGAAGAACGAGCGAGCGCCGAAGATCAGGTAGGGAATCAGCGTGAAGTAGGGGATGAAGAACAGCGACAGTGCCCAGGCAATTGCGCCCTGGGCGGTGCGCACGGTGAACACTGCATGCAGCGCCGCGATGGCGCCAAGCAAATGAATGATGCCGAGCACGTAGCCGAAGAAGTAGGGGCTGTGGTAATCCATACGCATCCTGCTTGCCGAATACACAGCGGATAACAGAACACGTTCCAGACCCGCCTTGCAACCTGAAAGCGGATTTGGCGTCTAAGGTTCAGCCCGGCCCGTTGACCGGCTTTTTCGAGGAGCGTTGGTTCATGAAGATTCGTCTGCCACTGTTGGCACTGGCCCTTGGCCTGAGCAGCCCGCTGGTGCATGCGCAGATGTTGCAACCCGGCCTGTGGGAGCTCACTACCAGCAATATGCAGGTCGATGGCAAGCCGTTGCCTGACATGCAGTTCATGCTGGGGCAGCTTAAGAACCTGCCGCCCGAGCAACGCGCAATGATGGAAGGAGTACTGGCCAAGCAAGGCATCACGGTCGGGGGGAATGGCGTGCGCTCGTGTCTGACACCGGAGCAGGTGCAGACCAACGACATTCCGTTGCAGGATCCGAAGTCTGGCTGCACCCAGAAAATTACCGACCGAACCGGGAATGTCTGGAAGTTCGAGTTCAGCTGCCCCAAGGCCCAGGGTACCGGCCAGGCCACCTTCCTGAGCGACAAGGAATTCACCACGCAGGTCAGCGGTAACTTCAATGCTTCCGGTGTGCAGCAACAGGGCAGCATGAATACCCGGGCCGTCTGGCTCGGCAGTGATTGTGGAACCGTCAAACCCCGCAGCTGATCTCTACCATTGCCACTGGCTGCTGGCGACTGCGTCGTGGGCATGCAGGCTTTCTGCATGTTCCACGCGGAGGGTGAAGCCTGTGGTCCAGGTCAGTGCCCGCAGCGCTCGATGAAGGCGTCGGGCCGCATCTTCGCAGAACATCAGATTCTGTCCATTGGCCAAGGCGAAGGCCTGTTCGTCTGCGCGTTTCACAGCCGTCTGAACGGCGGTACCCAGGCTAACTTCAATTGTGTCGATCAACTCGGTTACCGGTAAAGCATCCAGGTTGTCCTGCAGGCGTAACTTGATGCTGGCCTGGCTCCGTTGGCTGTGCGGCGTCGCCACTATGCCTTGGCTACTGCCCAGCCATGTCAACACCGCATCTCGATTCAATTCATCCTCCTTAAAATCTTGCTCGAACTGACGCTGAATCAACTGCCGGGCTAAGGCTGCAGAGCAAGGGCAGGTGGAGGAGTAAGGCACACGCACGGATAGTTCCACGTGGAACATTTCGTTTTCGAGCTTGGCATCCACACCCACCTGATAGCGCTTCCAGCCGGCCAAAGGGCTGACCAGCGCTGGCCGTTTCAGTAAATGCTCGAAGTTCAGTCGCAAATGGGCCGCTGTAGAAAGCCCCTCATGGCTGGCGAGAAACGCCTCTAGCAAACCACGCAGGGCAAGAGGCGTCAGGGCTTGATGTTCCAGACGCTCCAGCGCCAGGTAGAGCCTGGACATATGAATGCCCCGCGATTTGCCATCTATCAAGTTGACCCCGGCATCGGCCATAGCCGCCACTTGGCGTCCTTCTACCTGAATGGGCAGGGCGATTGCGCACATGCCGACCCAGTCCAGAGGCGTGGTGTGCAGCTGTGATTGTGCGGCGATGTCGGGGAGCGTCAGGCTGTTCATGGCAATACCAGGCGATGGGATGTTTAGCGGCATCCTCGAAACCCTCCGACGAATACGGCTTGGCGAAATTGTATTGTTACTTTATAACATTATGCAATGCATCGTTCGAATGCGCCTGTCTGAAGAGGTCTCGCCATGCCCAATCGTCTTCCCGTCACTGTGCTTTCCGGTTTCCTCGGCGCCGGCAAGAGCACCTTGCTCAACCATGTGCTGCGCAACCGTGACCATCTGCGGGTCGCGGTGATCGTCAATGACATGAGTGAAATCAACATCGATGCCAGTGAGGTTCAGCGCAACGTCAGCCTGAACCGTGCCGAGGAAAAACTGGTGGAGATGAGCAATGGCTGCATCTGCTGCACCCTGCGTGAGGACTTGCTGGAAGAGGTGGCGCGTTTGGCTGGGGAAGGCCGCTTCGATTACTTGCTGATCGAGTCCACCGGTATCGCCGAACCATTACCAGTCGCCGAGACTTTCACCTTCCGCGACGAGCAGGGTCGTAGCCTGTCCGACCTGGCGCGCCTGGATACCATGGTGACAGTGGTCGATGGGGTGAACTTCCTGCGCGACTATCAGGCGGCCGACAGCCTGGCGAGCCGTGGTGAAACCTTGGGTGACGACGATGAGCGCTCGATCAGCGACCTGCTGATCGAGCAGGTCGAGTTCGCTGATGTGCTGCTGCTGAGCAAGATCGATCTCATCAGTCGTCACGAGCGTGAAGAGCTCACGGCCATTTTACGTAGCCTCAATGCGCGCGCTCAGATCGTGCCGATGGTGATGGGCCAGGTGCCGTTGGGGCGGATTCTCGACACGGGGTTGTTCGACTTCGAGCAGGCTGCGCAGGCGCCAGGCTGGTTGCAGGAACTGCGCGGTGAACATATGCCGGAAACCGAGGAGTACGGCATCGCGGCGAGCACCTGGGTAGCACGCAGGCCCCTGCACCCACAACGCTTCTTCGATTTCATCCACAGCGAATGGCAGAACGGCCGTTTGCTGCGTTCGAAAGGTTTCTTCTGGTTGGCCAGCAAATACCAGGAGGCCGGCAGTTGGTCACAGGCGGGCGGCATGATGCGCCATGGCCTGGCCGGCCGCTGGTGGCGATTCGTGCCGCGTGAGCAGTGGCCACAGGATGAACAAGGTCAGGCGGAGATCCTCAGGCACTGGACTGGCGAGAGCGGTGATTGCCGTCAGGAGCTGGTGTTCATCGGGCAAGATATCCACTTCGAAAGGTTATCCACAGAGCTGGATGCCTGCCTGCTGAGTGATGACGAGATGGCGCTGGGCCCGAAGGGCTGGCTGCGCCTGGCGGATCCGTTCGGGCCATGGTAAATCGGCAGCCTGTGGGTATGTGGATATGTATAAACCTATCCTGGCCTTGACTGGCCGGCGTGACGGGGCATAGTGGGGACAAATCCCCCGAAAGTGATCGCATGCTGCAGAACATCCCCACCCATGTCATCGCCGGCCCCCTGGGTGCTGGCAAGACCAGCCTGATTCGCCAGCTGATGGCTCAACGCCCGGCCGCTGAGCGTTGGGCGGTGTTGGTCAATGAGTTCGGCCAGATCGGCCTCGATGCGGCACTACTGGCCCATGACCAGGACGGTATTGCCATCGCCGAGGTGGCGGGGGGATGCCTGTGCTGCGTGAACGGCATGCCGTTTCAGGTCGGTTTGGGTCGGCTGCTGCGCAAGGCGCGTCCTGATCGCGTGTTCATCGAACCTTCAGGGCTTGGGCACCCCTTGCAGCTGCTCGATCAGCTGGGCCGTGCTCCTTGGCTTGGAGTGCTGGCAGTGCAGCCACTGGTCATGGTCGTGGACGCCCAGGCGCTGGCGCGAGGGGAGCCCCTTTGCGAGGCTCAACAACAGGCATTGGACGCTGCTGCACGGGTCGTCCTGAACAAAAGCGAGGCTGTTGATGAAAAATGTAAGCTGTTGATAAGTAAGGGGATTTCTGAAAAAAAGGGGTTGTGGACAAATCACGGACGGATCGCTTTTCAGCAGCTTCCAATTTCATCCACAAGTGAAATTGATGCCTTTTCTGTTGATAACCTCCCTGTGGATATAGATATCCCCAGCAGGCCGACAGGTGGTTTGTGGGCAGATCCACGCGTGCCAATCTGTTCAGCCCAGGACGGGGAGGGAGGTTGGAGCATCGGCTGGCGCTGGCATCCCTCACAACGTTTTGATGCACAGCGTCTGGGTAGCTTCCTCGAAGCCTGGGCATGGCGCCGGGCCAAAGGTGTTGTCCACAGCCTCGAAGGTTGGCAATCGTTCAATGGCCTGAATGGCACCCTGCCAGATTGGCAGTCCAGTGAATGGCGCCGTGACACCCGCATCGAGCTGATCTTCGATCAACCGCAGCCCCAGCAAGCACTGCAGCGGGCACTGGATGAATGCCGGGTTTGCTGATCATTTGCTCCAGCGATTGTGCTCCTGGCGCCACTGCTGCATTTCGATCACGTTATCGGCCCGAGGCGGCGTCTTGATCTCGAACGGGTAGGGCGCCAGTTCGATCTGCACGCTGTGGGCACCGAACTGGGTCACCGTACCGGGGTGGCGTTGTTCGCCGGTTACGGTGAACTCGAAGGCATACACACGTGCCAGGCGCTTGCGGCCATTGGCGTCGCGAATGAAGGCGATGCGCTTGAGCGCGACGGCATCGTCAAGCAGTTCCAGGTCCAGTTTGGCGCAGTGTTGCTTGACCCGCTCCAGGGCTTTCTCGCGTAGCCCATGGTTGTGCCATAACCAGGCGCCAGCCGTGGCCACCAGCATCAGGACGAAGAGATTCTCCAGGGTCAACATTTGCGTATGCTCCAAACAGGTCGAACCAGCTTAACTGCGTCTCTGGCCTGTCGTACAGGTGGCAATCGAGTTCATACTGCGCAACGCACAGTCCTTGAAACAGATTTGGAAACCTTGCGCATGAAACGTACCCCGCACCTGCTCGCCATCCAGTCCCATGTGGTGTTCGGCCACGCCGGAAACAGCGCCGCGGTGTTCCCCATGCAGCGTATCGGGGTCAATGTCTGGCCGCTCAATACCGTGCAATTCTCCAATCACACTCAGTATGGCCAGTGGGCGGGCGAAGTGCTTGCGTCAGCGCAAATTCCTGCGCTGGTGGAAGGTATTTCCAACATTGGCGAACTTGGCCATTGCGATGCCGTGCTGTCCGGCTATCTGGGCAGCGCCGAACAGGGGCGGGCGATCCTGGCCGGGGTAGCGCGGATCAAGGCCGTGAATCCGAAGGCGCTGTACCTGTGCGATCCCGTCATGGGCCACCCGGAGAAGGGCTGTATCGTTCCCCAGGAAGTCAGCGAGTTCCTGCTCGACGAGGCGGCGGCACAGGCTGACATCCTCTGCCCTAACCAGCTGGAACTGGACAGCTTCTGCGGCCGGCGTGCGCAATCCCTGGAGGATTGCGTCAGCATGGCGCGCAGCCTGCTCGAGCGCGGCCCGCAAGTCGTGCTGGTAAAGCACCTGGCCTATCCGGGGCGGGAGCAGGACATGTTCGAGATGTTGCTGGTGACCCGCGACCAGAGCTGGCACCTGCGCCGCCCGCTGCTGGCGTTTCCGCGTCAGCCGGTGGGGGTGGGCGACTTGACCTCGGGCTTGTTCCTGGCGCGCGTGCTGCTGGGCGACAGCTGGCAACAGGCATTCGAATTCACTGCGGCGGCGGTGCATGAGGTGCTTCTGGAAACCCAGGCCTGCGCCAGCTACGAACTGCAGCTGGTGCGGGCCCAGGATCGCATCGCCCATCCGCGTGTGCGCTTCGAGGCGCAGCGCCTGGCGTATTAAATCGAATCGGTCTTCAGGTCCTGATAGCGCTTTTCCAGTTCCTGACGGATCTGGCGGCGCTGTTGGCCCTGAAGGAAACGGCGCTTTTCTTCACTCGATTGCGGCTGGAGCGCAGGGACCTGTACTGGGCGCCGATTGTCGTCGACCGCGACCATGGTGAAGAAGCAGCTGTTGGAATGGCGCACCGAGCGTTCGCGAATGTTCTCGGTGACCACCTTGATGCCCACTTCCATGGAGGTGTTGCCGGTGTAGTTGACCGAGGCCAGGAAGGTCACCAGCTCGCCGACATGTACAGGCTCGCGGAAGATCACTTGGTCGACCGACAGGGTGACTACATAGCTACCCGCATAACGGCTGGCGCACGCATAGGCCACTTCGTCGAGGTACTTGAGCAAGGTGCCGCCATGTACGTTGCCAGAAAAGTTGGCCTTGTCCGGGGTCATCAGGACGGTCATGCTCAGCTGGGCGTTTCCAGGTTCCATAGTGTGCTCACGGTGAGGTTTCGCTGAATCGGGCCAATCGGGGTCGTTATCTGCTGACACTTCTGTTCCCCTTTCGAAATTTGCCTTCTGATACGGGACGATGGCTGACGCGCCATGGTCACGCCTATTACGCCATCGCAGGCCGTTAACCGGCCGATCTGTTTCTACATATTGCGCCGGCATTTTGCGGCGGGGTGCGATGTTAACCTGACTACGCCCATGCAACATGGGCTTTCCGGCATTCAATACAGTATGTACTTGCTGCTCGCTCGGGTTTGCCTGGCAGAGGAGCGGTCTGCCTGGTCATCCAGATAATGGGCATCGAGAAAGGAGAATCGCGCCATGCATGCCATCAGCTTCATCCAGGACTTGGCAGTGATCATGCTGGTCGCCGGGGTGGTGACGATCCTCTTCCATCGCCTCAAGCAGCCTGTTGTATTGGGCTACATCGTCGCCGGTTTCATCATCGGCCCTCACACTCCGCCGTTCGGCCTGATTCACGACGAAGACACGATCAAGATCCTGGCCGAACTGGGTGTGATCTTCCTGATGTTCTGTCTGGGGCTTGAGTTCAGCCTGCGCAAGCTGTTCAAGGTGGGGGCCACGGCGTTCATTGCGGCGTTCCTGGAAATCGTCCTGATGATCTGGATCGGCTTCGAGATCGGCCGCTGGTTCGGTTGGAGCACCATGGATTCGCTGTTCCTGGGCGCCATTCTGGCCATTTCCTCGACCACCATCATCGTCAAGGCGCTCAACGACCTGAAGATGAAGAACGAGCGTTTTGCCCAGCTGATCTTTGGCGTTCTGATCGTCGAGGACATTCTTGGTATCGGCATCATTGCCTTGCTTTCGGGCATCGCGGTCAGCGGAACGGTCAGCTCCGGGGAAGTGTTCTCCACCGTGGGCAAGCTGTCGCTGTTCATGATCGTCGCGCTGGTCATCGGCATTCTGCTGGTGCCGCGGCTGCTGGCCTATGTGGCAAAGTTCGAGAGCAACGAGATGTTGCTGATTACCGTGCTGGGCCTGTGTTTTGGTTTCTGCCTGCTGGTGGTCAAGCTTGAGTACAGCATGGTGCTGGGCGCTTTCCTGATCGGTGCGATCATGGCCGAGTCGCGTCAGCTATTGAAGATCGAGCAACTGATCGAGCCGGTGCGTGACCTGTTCAGCGCCATTTTCTTCGTCGCCATTGGATTGATGATCGACCCGCAGGTGCTGCTCGATTATGCCTGGCCGATCGTGGTCATTACCCTGGCGGTGGTGTTGGGCAAGATGCTCTCCTGCGGCATGGGCGCCTTCATCGCCGGTAACGACGGGCGAACTTCGTTGCGTGTGGGCATGGGGCTGTCACAGATTGGCGAATTTTCATTCATCATCGCGGCATTGGGCATGACCCTGCAGGTGACCAGCGACTTCCTCTATCCGGTCGCCGTGGCGGTTTCGGCCATCACCACGCTGCTGACGCCGTACCTGATCCGCGCCGCCGACCCGCTGTCCCTGAAGCTTGGCAAGGTGATGCCTAGCCGGCTTTCGCGGGTTCTGTCGCTCTATGGTGAGTGGCTGCGCAGCATTCAACCGCAAGGTGAAAGTGCCATGTTGGCCGCGATGATCCGACGCATCCTGTTGCAGGTAGGGGTCAACCTGGCACTGGTGATCGCGATTTTCTTCAGCGGCGGCTATTTCGCTGGCCGTATCGGTGATTGGCTCAATGAATGGGTCAGTGATGTGAGCCAGCAGAAGGCAGTGATCTGGGGGGCGGCACTGTTGCTGTCACTGCCGTTCCTGATTGCGGCGTACCGCAAGCTCAAGGCGCTGTCGATGCTGCTGGCGGAGATGGGGGTCAAGCCGGAAATGGCAGGTCGTCATACTCAGCGTGTGCGCCGCGTGGTCGCCGAAGTGATTCCACTGTTGTCGCTGCTGGTGATATTCCTGCTGCTCTCGGCCCTGTCAGCAAGCATCCTGCCGACCAACGAGTTGTTGCTGATCATTGCGGTTGTGGCGGCGGCGGTGGTGGCACTGTTGTGGCGCTGGTTCATCCGCGTGCATTCGCGTATGCAGATCGCCTTGCTGGAGACGCTGGAAAACAGCCGCGATCATACCCACTGAGGGCTTGCCCTCTGCGCGAGATTTCATCGAAGTCCGAGGGGATGGAGCGGTAGCGATGTCGCCAGGCGCAGAAAGCCTGGCGATTCTACGAGAGTGGATGGCTGATGGCCATTACTTTCTGCGGTTGGTTCTCAATCAGCTTTCCAGCCAGACATCCCGCGCCCAGTGCCACACCGATTCCCAGCTGTCTTCGCCGACGGCTTCTTCGTCGCCATCCCACAGCACCACGGTGCCGTCTTCCTCGACGCAGTAGTAGTTGTCGCCGTCCTGGCACAGCGGGATCAGTTCACGCGGAACACCGGCGTCCCAGGCATTGGCTGCCACGTCGGGCAGGTAGGTGTGCGATTGCGGATCGGTAACGGTCACCGGCTCCAGCGTGCCATACACCACATCGCTGACGGTCAACAGGAACTCTTTGAACACGAACGGAATGTTGATGAACAGCTGTTCCTCGATCTCAACCAGTTGGTCTTCGTCGGGAAGCTCCAGCGGCACCGGTACGGGTTCATTGGCTTCACGGAGTTGTTCGATCACTTCTTCCACGGTTCACATCCTCTACCTTGATGACAACGCTGCGCGTTATACCCTAGTAGGCCGCTCTGGCAAAAGCAAAAACCCCGGGACAGGCCCGGGGTTTTTTGTGCAAACGTGCGACGGTTAACCGTTCTGACGGATACCGGCGACCAGCCAGGGCTGGTTCTCGCCCTTGGCGCGAACCATGTGCCAGCTTTCGCTGAAGGCTTCGCCCTGGTCGAAGCGCGAGGTCTTCGACAGGCCACGGAAGGTCAGGGTAGCGTCGGTACGGTCCGAGCGATCGTCGACACCGTCCAGCTGCACATCGAGGTTATCGATGTAGGTGGACTGGAAGCCGTCACCCAGGTCAGCGCGCTCGCGCTTGAGGAACTCGAGCATTTGCGGCGTGACGAACTCGGCGATCTTGTCCATCTCGTTGGCATCCCAGTGCTGCTGCAGCGACTGGAAGTGGTTGCGAGCGGCAGCCAGGAAGCTCTGCTCGTTGAACCAGGCCGGGGCGTTGATCACCGGAGCAGCTGCAGCTGCAGCTGCAGGTGCGGCCGAGCCACCGAAGACCGACGGCTGCGCAGGCTGGGCATGGACTTCACGCTGGAACGGCGCATGGCCCGGTGCGGCCATTTGTGGCTGCTGCTGGCGGCGGCGCGCGGCGATGAAGCGGAACACCAGGAAGGCAATGAGCGCGACGATCAGGAAGTCCATGATCTGGAAGCCCTCGAAGCCGTCACCCATGAACATGGACGCCAGCAGGCCACCGGCGGCGAGGCCGGCCAGTGGACCCAGCCAGCGCGAAGCACCGCTGGCGGCGGCCGGTGCGCGGCCTGGAGCGGTCGGCGCGGCTGCAGGCGTGGTGGGCGTGGCCTGGCGGGTCTGGTGGATAGGCGCGGAGCCCGAGCTCTTGCCGCCGCCGAAGCGCTTGGCGTTGGCGTCCAGGCTCAGCGTCAGGCCGACGCAGAGCGCCAGTGCGATGCTAAGAAAACGTTGCATAAGTGGGATATCCCCTGTTGTGGATTGCACGCGCGTCATGGTGCACAGGTTCCCGGGCACATGACCAGCGACATAATGTTTCGAGCTTTTGCCTGGATGTTACAAGCCTGGCTGAGCCGGCCCCTGTGGGAGCCGACTTGCCGGCGATAGCGGCATTGAAGGCCTCAAATGGCTTCGAGCTTGGCATACCCCAGCATCAGCCACTTGCTGCCTTCGGCAAAGTTCACCTGCACCCGTGCCTGGGCGCCGGAACCTTCGAAGTTGAGGATAACCCCTTCACCGAACACCGAATGCTGCACGCGCTGGCCGAGATTGAACGCAGTCTGCGGAATGCTGGCGTTGGCGAACAGGCTGCTCGTGTTGCTTTTCGAGCCACCGAACGGGCGACTGACGCTATTGGACAAGCGCACTTCCTGAACCAGCCCCGACGGAATCTCCCGTACGAAACGTGACACCTTGTTGTAGGTCTCGCTGCCATAAAGGCGGCGCGTTTCGGCATAGGTCATGATCAGCTGGCGCATGGCACGGGTGATGCCCACGTATGCCAGGCGGCGTTCCTCTTCCAGACGGCCGGGCTCTTCCAGGCTCATCTTGTGCGGGAACAGGCCTTCTTCCATGCCCACCAGGAACACGTAGGGGAATTCCAGGCCCTTGGCACTGTGCAGGGTCATCAGCTGGATGCTGTCTTCGTGCTCGTCGGCCTGGGCATCGCCCGCTTCCAGCGAGGCGTGGCCGAGGAAGGCCGACAGCGGCGAAAGCTCGGCGTCGTCTTCGCTGGCCTCGAAGTTGCGCGCGGCGCTGACCAGTTCCTCAAGGTTTTCTACCCGTGCCTGGCCCTTTTCGCCTTTTTCTTCCTGGTGGTAGATGATCAGCCCGGACTGCTCGATGACCGTTTGGGTCATCGTGTGCAGAGGCATGTCGGCGACCTTGCCGGCCAGGCTTTCGATCAATTCGATGAAGGCACCCAAGGCACTGGCTGCACGGCCTTTGAGTGCCTTGGCAGCAATCAGCTGACACATGGCTTGCCACATCGACAGCTGGCTGTGGCGGGCATGTTCGCGGATGGCCTCGACGGTTTTCTCGCCAATGCCGCGGGGTGGCACGTTGATCACCCGCTCCAGCGCTGCATCGTTGCCACGGCCTTCGAGCAGGCGCAGGTAGGCCATGGCGTTCTTGATTTCGGCGCGTTCGAAGAAGCGCTGGCCGCCATAGATGCGGTAGGGAACGCGTTCGCGCAGCAGGGCCTCTTCCAGCACCCGCGACTGGGCGTTGGAGCGGTACAGGATGGCGATGTCGCTGCGTGCGTTGCCGTCTTTGATCAGGCTCTCAATGGTCTCCACCACATAACGTGCTTCGTCGTGCTCGTTATAGGCGGCGTACAGCGTCAGCGGCTCGCCTTCGCCCAGATCGGTCCACAGCTCTTTGCCCAGGCGCCCACTGTTGTTGGCGATCAGGGCGTTGGCGGCCTTGAGGATGCCACCGGTGGAGCGGTAGTTCTGCTCCAGACGGATCATTTCGGCGTCGGGGAAGTCGGCGGTGTACTGGTGGATGTTTTCGATCTTGGCACCGCGCCAGCCGTAGATCGACTGGTCGTCGTCGCCTACCGCCATCAGGCTGTCGCCCCCGCCCGCGAGCAAACGCAGCCACGCGTATTGCACGGCGTTGGTGTCCTGGAATTCGTCCACCAGCACATGACGGAAGCGCCGCTGGTAGTGCTTGAGCAGGTCGGGGTGATCGCGCCAGAGGTCCAGGGCACGCAGCAGCAGCTCGGAGAAGTCGATGACGCCGGCGCGTTCGCAGGCCTGTTCATAGGCACTGTAGACGTCGCGCATGGTCATCAGGAACAGGTCGCCGCTGGCCTGGATATGCTGTGGTCGCAGCCCCTCGTCCTTTTGCCCATTGATGAACCACTGCGCCTGGCGCGCAGGCCATTTCTGCTCGTCCAGGCCGAGCTCGCGCATCACTCGCTTGATCAGCCGCTGCTGGTCATCGCTGTCGAGGATCTGGAAGTTCTGCACCAGGCGGGCTTCCTGCCAGTGCGCTCGCAGCAGGCGGTGCGCCAGGCCGTGGAAGGTGCCGACCCACATGCCCGCCGGGTTGATACCCAGCAGCTGTTCGATCCGCTGGCGCATCTCGGCGGCCGCCTTGTTGGTGAAGGTCACCGACAGGATCGAATGCGGCGAGGCCTGCTCGACCTGGATCAGCCAGGCGATGCGGTGCACCAGCACGCGGGTTTTACCGGAACCGGCGCCCGCAAGCACCAGCTGACGACCGAGCGTGGCCGCGACGGCCTGGCGTTGGGCATCGTTGAGGGAATTGAGCAGGAGGGAGAGGTCATCTGTGTGCATCCGGCCATTCTAGGGGGAGGCCGGTTACGGGGCAAACACCTACTGTATAAATATTCACCTTAAGGCACTGTCGCTCATCGGTTTGTTACAACGCGCCATGCCAGATCGACACCTGATGCCGATCTGGCATGGCCAGCCGTCAGTTGACGGCTACGCGGTGCCCGATCTCAACCATTTGCGACCCTTCGGCAGAAATGATTTCCAGTCTTTTCCACGAACAGGCGCCTTCGCGCCGGAAGGTCACCGGCTTCTCGGTCAATACCTGAAGAGCCGGCTCGCCATTGTCCACCAGTGTCAGCTGGAGCACTTCCCAGCCTCCCCGATGGCGGATCTTGGGTTCTACCAGAACAGGTTCGATGCCCGGGTGGGCAACGGTCACGGTTCCCTGTACTTCGAAGCAGGTTGGCTGGCCTGGCACATCGTTGTTGTACGCGTAGAGGTTTTCGATTTTGCTCATGATCAATGCCCTTGCAGTAGAAAGTAGCGCCGTCTGGCGCCGCGCTACTTTCATTGCTGCAAAGGGAGCACTGGAATCGGGCAGGCTTTCAGCTGTACCAGTGCCTGCCGTGCCCGGCCAACAGGCTATTGGCCTGCTCGGGGCCATTGCTGCCGGCTGCATAGTGGCGGGGCGGCTGGAAGTGCTCATCCCATCCTTTGATGATGGCGTCGATCCAGGCCCAGGCGGCTTCCACTTCATCGCGTCGCATGAACAAGGTCGAGTCCCCTTCCAGAACATCCAGCAACAGGCGCTCGTAGGCTTCCCAGCGACGTGTCTGGCTGAACACCTGGGCCAGGTTGAGGTTGAGGTCCACCGGCTCCAGGCGCATGCCCTTGCCCGGGCTCTTGGTCATCATGCGCAGGCTGATGCGTTCATCCGGCTGTAGCTGGATCAGCAATTGATTGACCTGGCCACCACTGAACAGCTCATGGGGCACGGGTTTGAACTGTATGACGATCTGAGAGGAACGGCGCGCCATGCGCTTGCCGGTGCGCAGGTAGAAGGGCACGCCAGCCCAGCGCCAGTTGTCGATATGCGCCTGCACGGCGATGAAGGTTTCAGTATCGCTGTCGTTGTCCACGTCCTTTTCGAAGTAGTAAGCCGGCACTTCCTGACCACCGATGTAGCCGGCGCCATATTGGCCACGCACGGTCTTGTCCTGCACGTCCTGGCCGTTTATCGGCTTCAGCGCGCGCAGAATCTTCACCTTTTCGTCGCGCACGGCCTCGGCTTCGAACTGCGCAGGAGGCTCCATGGCCACCAGGCACAACAGCTGCAGCAAGTGATTCTGCAGCATGTCGCGCGTCGCGCCGGCTCGGTCGTAGTAGCCGCCGCGGTTTTCTACGCCCAGCGTTTCACAGACGCTGATCTGTACATGGTCGACCTGGCCGTTGCGCCATACCGGTTCGAGCAGGGCATTGGCGAAGCGCAGGGCCATGAGGTTCTGCACGGTCTCCTTGCCCAGGTAGTGGTCGATGCGAAATACCTGGCGCTCCTCGAACACGGTGCCGATCGCTTCGTTGATGGCGATGGCCGATTCCAGCGAGTGGCCAATGGGTTTTTCCAGGACGATGCGTGCTTCGCTGTCGGCAAGCCCAGCGATGCGCAGGTGCTTGGCAATGGGCACGAACAGGTTGGGGGCGGTGGCCAGGTAATAGATGCGGGTGAGCCCGCCGGGCTCGCCGAGGTAGCGTGCCAGGCGGCCGAAGTCGGCGCTCTGCGACGCGTCCATGGGAAAGTAGTCGAGGCGTGCGGAAAAACGCCGCCACACATCTTCTTCGAAGTCATTGCGGGCGACCTGAGCCCGGCAATGGCGTTCGGCGAGCTTGAGGTACTCGTCTCGCGAAAAATTACGTCGGGCCAGGGCAATGATGCGCACGGCAATGTTCAGACGCTCCTCGCGATATAGGTGATAGAGCGCCGGCAGCAGCTTGTGCAGGGCCAGGTCACCGGTGCCACCGAACACCAGAATGTCGCAAGGAATAGTCAAACCACCACTCTCCACGTTCGTTTAACTGGGCGGGTTGACGTCCATGTAGTATAACTACAAGAAAGCTACATCCCGGCCAGCCGATCATAACCGAGTCCAGCCCGTGAATCTGTTGCAACATATCGCCCAATCGCGCCACCTGCTGCGCAAATCGGAACTCAAAGTCGCGGACCATGTGCTGCTGGACCCGGCTGCCGTCATGCACAGTTCCATGGCCGACCTGGCGCACAGCGTGGGCATCAGCGAGCCGACCATCGTGCGCTTTTGCCGGGCGATCGGTTGCTCGGGCTTCCAGGACCTCAAGCTCAAGCTGGCGCAGAGCCTGGCGGCGGGCGCCAGCTTTGGTCAGTTCGCCATTCACGAAGACGATTCGGTCGCCGACTACAGCCTGAAGATTTTCGACACGACGCTGCACACCCTGATGGAAGTGCGCGAGCAGCTTGACCCGCACGCGTTGCAGCAGGCCGTGAGCGCCATGGCTCAGGCCCAGCGTGTGGAGTTCTACGGTTTTGGCGCGTCAGGTGCGGTGGCCGCCGATGCCCAGCACAAGTTCTTCCGCCTGCTGCTCAACGCTGCCGCTTATTCCGACCCGCACATGCAGGCGATGTCGGCGGTAACCCTGAAGCCGGGTGACGTGGCCGTGTGCATTTCCCAGTCGGGGCGCTCCAAGGACTTGCTGATCACTGCCAACCTGGTGCGTGAGAGCGGTGCCAACCTGATTACCCTGTGCCCGAGCCAGACGCCGCTGGCGGAACTGTCGACCGTCAACCTGGCGATCGATGTGCACGAAGACACCGAGATCTACACCCCGTTGACCTCGCGTATCGCCCACCTGGTGGTGATCGACGTGTTGGCCATGGGCGTGGCCATGGCGCGCGGGCCGAGCCTGGTCAATCACCTCAAGAGCGTGAAGCGCAGCTTGCGCAGCCTGCGCCTGTCGCCAAAATCGATCAAGGCGATGGATGACTGAACGCACGCTACATGCTTTGCAGTCGCTGGTTTCCCCTGTGGGAGCCGGCAAGCCGGCTCCCACAAAATTTCATGTTTTTGTCACCGTTCCACAGCCAAACGGTAAACCACTGGAGCCAGTCTGAAACTCCCGCACTCGATCAGGGAGACAGACAATGACTCGTGACTTCGATGGCTCTTACCAACCCAGCGCCAAGACTCGCAAGCAGCAGGAAAAGGATCAGCGTCGCATGGAGTATCGCCGTGCGATCGAAAGCTACTGCGACCAACGCCAACTGCTACGCGAACTGGCAGATTACCCCGAGTTGCAAGAACTCACGGTGTGGCAGGCGTCGGCGGCAACTTCCCCGAAAAACGTTCAACAATCGCGCTGATCAGCGCACGTTCGCTGCGGATGAACGCCAGAAATGCCAAGGCTACCGGCGATTGCCGCTTGGCTTTCGACTGCACCACGCACCAGCTGCGGTACAACGGCAGTTCCTCCACCGGCAACTCCTGGAGCATGCCTGTGGCCAGCTCCATGTTCACGGCATGGCGGGTCAGCAAGGCGATGCCCAGCCCTGCAATCACGCATTCGCGCTGGGCGTCGGCCGAGGCGACTTCAAGCGTCTGGGTAAAGTGCACGCGCTTGTCCTTGAAGTACTCCTCGCACGCCTTGCGGGTGCCCGAACCCTGTTCACGGACCAGCAAGGTATGAGGCTCCAGGTCCTGCAGGCGCAAATTGTCGAGCTTGCCCAACGGGTGGTCAGGTGGCGCCACGGCGACGATCGGGTTGTTCAGGAAAGGCAGAAACTCCAGGCCCATGTCCTGCGGCACCATGGACATGATGATCAGGTCGTCGCGGTTGTCCGAGAGGCGCCGAATCGCCTGGGCACGGTTGACCACGGTCAGGGTCAGGTTGACCTCCGGGTGACGTTGCTTGAAGGCGGCGAACAGGTGTGGCACGAAGTACTTGGCGCTGGATTCGATGGCCAGCTTCAACTGACCTTGCAATGAGCCCTGCATGTCCGACAACTGCATGTCGAGGCTATCCAGGCGCCCGAAGATGTCCCGGCTGGCCCGCTGCAGCGCTTCGGCCGCTTCGGTCAGGTACAGCTTCTTGCCCACGTACTCGAACAGCGGCTGGCCGACCAGCTCTTCGAGCTGGCGGATCTGTAGACTTACGGCGGGTTGTGTCAGTGCCATTTCTTCCGCGGCGCGGCTGTAGGAACGTAAATCACACACCTCGTTGAAGATCTGCAATTGACGCAATGTCATACGCATCAGGGACTTACGCATTTTTTTCAGGCTCCGGCAAAACCTTGTTACTCAACTATAAGCCTTTGCTAATACTGCCCCTAACAAATATTGATTTTTGTTTATCGACCTACAGCGCTAGGGTGAATGTGCGACTGGCCAGCAACATCTGGTCACGCGCCGACCGGTAGAACCGGCTCGTCTGTTCCTACGGCTTTGGGAAGACTCCAGTGATAAAAAAAATCCTGATCGCCAACCGGGGTGAAATCGCAGTTCGGATCGTGCGTGCCTGCGCCGAGATGGGCATTCGCTCTGTCGCGATCTATTCCGACGCCGACCGTCACGCCTTGCACGTCAAGCGCGCCGACGAGGCCTACAGCATTGGCGCCGAGCCTCTTGAGGGTTACCTGAACCCGCGCAAGCTGGTCAACCTTGCTGTGGAAACCGGCTGTGATGCCCTGCACCCGGGTTACGGTTTCCTGTCGGAAAACGCTGAGCTGGCAGAGATCTGCGCCGAGCGCGGGATCAAGTTCATCGGCCCGGCCGCCGACGTCATTCGCCGCATGGGCGACAAGACCGAAGCGCGTCGCACCATGATCCAGGCCGGTGTACCGGTAACCCCGGGCACCGAAGGCAACGTTGCCGACATCCATGAAGCCCTGAGCGAAGGCGAGCGCATCGGTTACCCGGTGATGCTCAAGGCCACCTCTGGCGGTGGCGGTCGCGGCATTCGCCGCTGCAACAGCCGCGAAGAGCTGGAGCAGAACTTCCCGCGGGTCATTTCCGAGGCTACCAAGGCCTTCGGCTCGGCCGAAGTGTTCCTGGAAAAGTGCATCGTCAACCCCAAGCACATCGAGGCGCAGATCCTCGGTGACAGCTTCGGCAACGTGGTGCACCTGTTCGAGCGCGACTGCTCGATCCAGCGCCGTAACCAGAAGCTTGTCGAAATTGCCCCGAGCCCACAGCTTACCCCCGAACAGCGCGCCTACATCGGCGACCTGGCGGTGCGTGCAGCCAAGGCGGTGAACTACGAGAACGCCGGTACCGTGGAGTTCCTGCTCGCCGATGGCGAGGTGTACTTCATGGAGATGAACACCCGGGTGCAGGTGGAGCACACCATCACCGAAGAAATCACCGGTATCGACATCGTCCGCGAGCAGATCCGTATTGCCTCGGGCCTGCCGCTGTCGGTCAAGCAGGAAGACATCCACCACCGCGGTTACGCGTTGCAGTTCCGTATCAACGCCGAAGACCCGAAGAACAACTTCCTGCCGAGTTTCGGCAAGATCACCCGTTACTACGCCCCCGGTGGCCCGGGCGTGCGTACCGACACGGCGATCTACACCGGTTACACCATTCCGCCGTTCTACGACTCCATGTGCCTGAAACTGGTGGTGTGGGCGTTGACCTGGGAAGAAGCCATGGACCGCGGCCTGCGGGCCCTGGACGACATGCGCGTGCAAGGGGTGAAGACCACCGCCGCGTACTACCAGGAAATCCTGCGCAATCCGGAATTCCGTAGCGGCCAGTTCAATACCAGCTTCGTCGAAAGCCATCCTGAACTGACCAACTACTCGATCAAGCGCAAACCCGAAGAGCTGGCCCTGGCCATCGCCGCCGCCATCGCCGCCCACGCAGGCCTGTGAGGAACCTTATAATGTCCAAGAAAATTCACGTAACCGACACGATCCTGCGCGACGCCCACCAGTCCCTGCTGGCCACCCGCATGCGTACCGAAGACATGCTGCCGATCTGCGACAAGCTCGACAAGGTCGGCTACTGGTCGCTGGAAGTCTGGGGCGGCGCCACCTTCGACGCCTGCGTGCGCTTCCTCAAGGAAGACCCGTGGGAGCGCCTGCGCAAACTGCGCAATGCACTGCCCAACACCCGCCTGCAGATGCTCCTGCGCGGACAGAACCTGCTGGGCTACCGCCACTACAGCGATGACGTGGTCAAGGCGTTCGTGGCCAAGGCTGCAGTCAACGGCATCGACGTGTTCCGCATCTTCGATGCCATGAACGACGTACGTAACCTGCGTGTGGCCATCGAAGCGGTCAAGGCTGCCGGCAAGCACGCCCAAGGCACCATCGCCTACACCGTCAGCCCCGTGCACACCATCGACGCCTTTGTAGCTCAGGCCAAGCAGATGGAAGCCATGGGTTGCGATTCGATCGCGATCAAGGACATGGCCGGCCTGCTGACGCCGTTCGCTACCGGCGAGCTGGTCAGGGCGCTGAAAGCCGAGCAGTCGCTGCCGGTGTTCATCCATTCCCACGACACCGCCGGCCTAGCCGCCATGTGCCAGCTCAAGGCTGTGGAAAATGGCGCCGACCACATCGACACCGCCATCTCCAGCTTCGCCTGGGGCACCAGCCACCCGGGCACCGAATCGATGGTCGCGGCGCTCAAGGGCAGCGAGTTCGATACCGGCCTGGACCTGGAACTGCTGCAGGAAATCGGTCTGTACTTCTACGCTGTGCGCAAGAAGTACCACCAGTTCGAAAGCGAGTTCACCTCCGTGGATACCCGCGTGCAGGTCAACCAGGTACCGGGCGGGATGATTTCCAACCTGGCCAACCAGCTCAAGGAGCAGGGCGCTCTCAACCGCATGAACGAAGTGCTGGCTGAGATCCCACGGGTTCGCGAAGACCTCGGCTTCCCGCCGCTGGTGACCCCGACCTCGCAGATCGTCGGCACCCAGGCGTTCTTCAACGTGCTCGCCGGTGAGCGCTACAAGACCATCACCAACGAGGTGAAGCTGTACCTGCAAGGCGGTTACGGCAAGGCGCCAGGTGTGGTCAGTGAGCAACTGCGCCGCCAGGCGATCGGCAGCGAAGAAGTGATCGACGTGCGTCCGGCCGACCTGCTCAAGCCAGAAATGGCCAAGCTGCGTGCCGACATCGGCGCCCTGGCCCGTTGCGAAGAAGACGTCCTGACCTTCGCCATGTTCCCGGACATTGGCCGCAAGTTCCTCGAAGAACGCGAAGCCGGCACCCTGACCCCTGAAGCCCTGCTGCCGATCCCGGAAGCCGGCGCTGTCGCAGCCCATGGTGGCGAAGGCGTACCTACCGAGTTCGTGATCGACGTCCACGGCGAAACCTACCGCGTCGACATTACCGGCGTGGGCGTGAAGGCCGAAGGCAAGCGCCACTTCTACCTGTCGATCGACGGCATGCCGGAAGAAGTGGTGTTCGAGCCGCTCAACGAGTTCGTCGGCGGCGGCGGCGGCAGCAAGCGCAAGCAGGCCAGCGCCCCGGGCCACGTCAGCACCAACATGCCGGGCAACATCGTCGATGTGCTGGTCAAGGAAGGCGACATGGTCAAGGCCGGCCAGGCCGTGCTGATCACCGAAGCGATGAAGATGGAAACCGAAGTGCAGGCGGCCATCGCCGGCAAGGTCGTGGCCATCCACGTGGCCAAGGGCGATCGCGTGACGCCGGGTGAAATCCTGATCGAGATCGAAGGCTGACAGAAGCCTTCATCTGCAAGCGGTTTACCTCTGGGGAGCGGATGCTCCCCTTTTTTTGTGCTGATTTTACTGGCCCTATCGCCGGCAAGCCGCAGATAGGGCCAGTAGGAGCACTCAGTCTTTGCGGCAAGCTTCCAGCGTCCGCACCTGCCCCTCAGGCTGCTGGTTCTCCTCGCTCAACCACCGCTCGAACCCCGCCGCCACCTGCGGCCATTCATCATCGGTAATTGAATACCACGCCGTATCCCGGTTGTGGTCCTTGACCACCAGGTGCTTGCGAAACACCCCTTCGAACTGGAAGCCGAACCGCTCCGCTGCGCGCTTGGAGCGGGCATTGGCGTTGTTGCACTTCCATTCCAGCCGGCGGTTGCCCAGCTCGAAACCCAGTTTGCCCAGCAGGTACACCGCTTCGGTGCTCTTGGGCGTGCGCTGCATGGGGGCGCCGAAGGCGATATGGCCAATTTCGATGCGGCCGTGGTCGGGCACGATCGACATCAGCGTGAGTACGCCCTGGGCCTGGCCGCTGGCGCGGTCGAGGACCGTGAAGTACAGCGGGTCGTGGCCTGCGGCATTGCCCTCGAGCCAGCGGTCGAAGGCGGCGCGCTCGGTGAACGGGCCGTAGGGCAGATAGTCCCACAGGACCGGATCGCAAGCCGGGCCCTGCAGTGCGTCCCACAGATCATCGCCGTGGCGCGCCGGGTCGAGCTTCTCCAGGCGAATGAAACGGCCTTCGAGCGGCTCTGCCCTAGGCGTTGCAGCCGGTTTCCAGTTCAGTGCGTCAGTCATGTTCAGCCTACAGCCCTTTGCGGAATTGGATGAAGCCTGGGCGCTCGGCAACCTGTTCGTACAGGCTGATGGCGGTGGCATTGGTTTCGTGGGTCAGCCAGTGCACCTTGATGCACCCAGCGGCCTTGGTCGTGGCATAGACGTGTTCGATCAACTGGCGGCCGATGCCCAGGCCGCGCTGGGCGCTGTCCACGTACAGATCCTGCAGGTAGCACGCGTTCTCGATGCTCCAGTTGGAGCGATGGTAGATCCAGTTGACCATGCCCACTGCCTTGCCATCGACCCAGGCCAGGGCCGAGTTCGTCGGTTCGCTGGAATCGAGCAGGCGCTGCCAGGTGCTGGCGCTGACGGCCTCGGGCAACTCGGTTTCATAAAAGCGTAGATAGGCCTGCCACAGGGCGAGCCAGGCAGCATGGTCGTTGGCGCCGACAGGGCGCAGGGTGACGCTGGGCATGGGGCTTTTCCTTCAGAGCTGGCGCATCTGCGCCGCGAGTTGGTTGTCGAGGTAATCGGGGCTGCTGCTCAGGCCGTCGCGTACGCCGGCGATGTCTTGCGCCGAACGGTTCTGGCTGAGCTTGCGCGCGCCTTGCAAGCGGGCGATGGGCAGGCGGATACCGACGATGGCGCGGAGCATGCCGTCGAGATAATCGCGGGGCGCATCGGCCACTTTCCACGGCTCATTGCGGTCTTGTTCATGGCGCTCGGTCAGTCGGCTGACGATGTCCAGCAGCGGCGCGGCTTGGTGAATCACTTCGACGGGGCCGTAGGCGTGCACGGCCAGGTAGTTCCAGGTCGGCACCACCTTGGGGTTCTCGGCCTTGCTGGGATAGTAGCTGGGGCTGACGTAGGCATCGGCGCCTGGGAACACCAGCAATGCTTCACCCCCCTGTTCAAGGTCCTGCCATTGGCGATTGGCACGTGCCAAGTGAGCGTAGACGGTGCCGAATTCACCTTCAGCCGCGTCGACCAGCACCGGCAGGTGGGTGGCCAGCAAACCCTGCTCGCCGTGGCTGACCAGCACGGCCAGGCGGGTG
Organism: Pseudomonas sp. NPDC089395; assembly: GCF_044749525.1. Classification (NCBI taxonomy): domain Bacteria; kingdom Pseudomonadati; phylum Pseudomonadota; class Gammaproteobacteria; order Pseudomonadales; family Pseudomonadaceae; genus Pseudomonas; species Pseudomonas sp. NPDC089395. The sequence goes on along the minus strand of NZ_JBIVID010000004.1, from coordinate 259,503 downwards.
TCGAGCATGTGCTGGTGCAGGCGGTGCAGGTCGTGTTCCTGGTGAGGTTTGCTGTTGTACATGCGCAGGTTCCTTGTCGAATGACTCCATCCTAGGCAGGCTATTGGCTCGGAGTAAGATCCATTAACGGCTATTTTCATAGGTCCAATGCCATGAGCGAGCGTCCTCTCCTGTCGCCTTTCGACCCTGCCGGGATCGTTCTCGACCGCCGTCGCGGATTGAGTCAGCAGCTGTATCAAGCCTTGCGCGCGCGCGTGCTGGATGGGCGGCTGGGCAGCGGCACGCGGCTGCCGGCCACTCGCGACCTGGCGGCTACCCTGGCGCTTTCGCGCAACAGCGTGGTGCGTGCCTACGATCAGCTGTATGCCGAGGGCTACATCGAAAGCCGGGTAGGGGATGGCACCTATGTCAGCCGACACGCAAAACTATCCACACAACTATCCACAGGGTTATCCCGGGGTTTATCAACAGGGTTATCCACAAATTCGCCGGAAAACACTGAGGATTTATCCAGCAAAACCCCGTCCAGCGAGCCCTTGGAGCGTCTGAAAAGTAACCATCTACCGCTGCCCAGAAGTGGTGCGCCGCGCGCTTTTCGCGTGGGAATTCCAGCGTTCGACCTGTTCCCGTTTGACGTCTGGGCCAAGCTGCAGGCGGGTTTCTGGCGCAATCCCGACCCTGCACAGCTGGGTTATGGTGACCCAGCAGGCGAGCGGGCACTGCGCGAACTGATTGCGGCGTACTTGCGCCGCTCACGTGGCCTGTCCTGCACGGCTGAACAAATTGTGATCACCAGTGGCGCACAGCAGGCCATCAGCCTTTGTGCACAGTTGCTGTTGCAGCCGGGCGACGGCGTGGCTGTGGAAAACCCAGGCTACAGGGCTGCCGGTCATACCTTCGCCGTGGCTGGCGGCAAAGTGATCGGCATACCCGTGGACGAGGAAGGCATGGATTGCAGCCGCCTGGAGCCGCTACAGGATTGTCGGCTCGCCTATGTCACCCCCGCTCACCAGTACCCGACCGGGGTGACCATGAGCCTGGCCCGGCGCCTGGCGTTGCTGGCCTGGGCCGAGCGTGGCGATGGCTGGATCATCGAGGACGATTATGACGGTGAGTACCGCTACAGCGGCGCGCCGTTGGCCCCGTTGGCGGCGTTGGACCGTCAGGGGAGGGTGTTGTATGTCGGCACCTTCGGCAAGATCGCTTTCCCGTCGCTGCGCCTTGGCTACCTGGTGCTGCCGGCGCGGCTAGTACAGGCCTTCAGTCAGGGCAGGGCGCTGGCGATGCGGCATTCCGAGGTGGGTACGCAGTGCGTGATGGCCGAGTTCATGGCCCAGGGACACTTCCAGCGGCATATCCGGCGCATGCGGCGGGCGGCATTGAGCCGGCGCAATGTGCTGAAAGCCGGTTGGCCTGTGGATGTGCCGGGGCTGGGCGGGATGCCGGAAGTGGCAGCGGGGCTGCACGTGAAGGTGGATGTGGATAGCTTTGCGCGCGAGCAGGAACTGGTTGCGCGGGCTGAGGCGGTGGGGGTGGAGGTCAATCCGCTGAGCAGCTACTGGATGGAAGACAGCGCGGTGCCTTTGGATAAGCGCGCAGGGCTGGTGCTGGGGTTTGCGGCGGTGCCGGAGGGGGAAATGGCCGAAGCCTTGATGCGGTTGCGCAAGGTCTGGAAGTAGGAGCGGCCTTGTGTCGCGAAAGGGCTGCGAAGCAGCCCCAGGATTTCAGCAGCCTGCAAAATCTGCTGGGACTGCTTCGCAGTCCTTTCGCGACACAAGGCCGCTCCTACAGGGATCGCACAGATTGATGCAGCATCAGGTCCCGGACTTGATCCTGGTCCACGCCCGCGTCCGTGCCCGCTCTGCGTCACGCGACAATGGCTTGAGCGTATACAGCTTGGTCATGGCCTTGGCGGTCGGGTACAGGTTCGGGTTGTTGCGAATCGCCGGGGCGACTTTATCGGTCGCATCCTTGTTCGGGTTCGGATACCCGACAAAGTCGCTGATCGGCGCAATCACTTCCGGGCGCAGCAGGTAGTTGATGAAGCTATGCGCATCCTCCGGGTTGGCGGCATTCTTCGGAATTGCCAGCATGTCGAACCAGATCGGCGCGCCTTCCTTGGGCAAGCGCATGTCCACCACTACGCCATTCTTCGCGTCCCGCGCGCGGTTGGCGGCCTGGGAGAAACTGCCGGAATAACCGACGGCCACGCAGATGTCACCGTTGGCGATGTCAGCCATGTACTTCGAGGAGTGGAAGTACGTGATGTGCGGGCGGATCTTCAGCAGCAGGGCTTCGGCCTTCTTGTAGTCGTCCGGCTTGCCGCTGTTGGGGTCCAGGCCCAGGTACTGCAGGGCCAGCGGCAGGATCTCCGAAGGTGAGTCGAGCAGCGCCACGCCGCATTGCTTGAGCTTGGCGATGTTCTCTTCCTTGAAGATCAGATCCCAGCTGTCCACCGGCGCGTTGCCGCCCAGCACTGCTTTGACCTTGTCCGGGTTGAAGCCAATCAGCACGGTGCCGTACATGTAGGGCACGGCGAACTTGTTACCGGGGTCGTTGGCCTCGATCAGCTTCATCAGCGCCGGGTCCAGGTGCTGCCAGTTCGGCAGTTTGCTGCGGTCCAGCGGCTGGAAAACGCCGGCTTCGATCTGCTTGGCGAGGAACACGTTGGACGGCACCACCACGTCATAGCCGGAGTTACCGGTCAGCAGCTTGGCTTCCAGCGCTTCGTTGGTGTCGAAGATGTCGTAGATCAGCTTGACGCCGCTGTCCTTCTGGAAGTCGGTCAGCGTCTGCGGGGTGATGTAGTCGAACCAGTTGTAGACCCGCAGGGTGCGCTGTTCAGCCTGGGCCTGCAGGGCGCCGGTGAGCAGGGTGGCAGCGATGAACGGGGCGAGCAGACGCTTGAGTCGGACCATTACCGGGCTCCTGGCTGGGCGCACTGGAAGCCTTCCAGCACGTTGACGGCGTTGATGCCGATTTCTTCCACAGCGTAGCCACCTTCCATCACGAACAAGGTCGGCTTGCCCAGTTGCGCGATGCGCTTGCCCATTTCCAGGTAGTCCGGGCTGTCCAGCTTGAATTGGGAGATCGGGTCGTCCTTGAAGGTGTCCACGCCCAGCGAAATCACCAGGACATCGGCATCGTAGTCGGCGATGCGCTGGCAGGCGGCTTCCAGGGCGGCGCTCCAGGCGGCCCAGTCACTGCCGGCGGGCAATGGGTAGTTGATGTTGCAGCCCTCGCCGGCGCCCTCACCGGTTTCGTCGGCATAGCCCAGGAAGAACGGGAATTCGGCCTGCGGATCGCCGTGGATCGAGGCGAAGAACACGTCGCTGCGCTGATAGAAGATGTCCTGGGTGCCGTTGCCGTGGTGGTAATCGACATCGAGGATGGCCACTTTCGCACGGCCTTGGTCGAGGAAGGCCTGGGCGGCGATGGCGGCATTGTTCAGGTAGCAGTAGCCGCCCATGACTTCTGCAGCGGCGTGGTGCCCTGGTGGGCGGCACAGGGCGAAAGCCGAATGCGCGCCCTGCTGGATGGCGGCCTGGGCGGTGAGGGCAACCTGCGCGGCACTGTAGGCGGCCTGCCAGGTGCCGGCGGTGATGGGGGCGCCGGCATCGAAGCTGTAGTAACCCAGTTCGCCGTGCAGGCCGGTCGGCTTGACCTGGCGCAGGGTGCGCGCTGGCCAGGTGAAGGGCAGCAGATCGCCCTCGTGCCCCAGCGCCGCCCAGCGCGCCCAGGCGCCCTCGAAGAAGTCGAGGTAGTCGGCGCTGTGGATGCGTTGCAACGGTGCGCGGCCGAAGTCGGTCGGGCCTGCGACCTCGCCGAGGTTGCGCTTTTTCACTTGGTCGAGCACATGGTCGGCGCGCGAAGGCATTTCGAAGCAGGGCATCAGCTTGCCGTCGATCAGCTCGCAGCGGCCGTGGTGCAGGCGGTGGTCATCGGAATAGATTGTCAGCATTTTGTTGTTCTCTGGGGGGACAGGCGTGGGCCCATTTTCATGGGCGACCCGCAGGGGGAGAACGACGCAAACGGCCAAAAGGGGATCGATGTGGCCAAGGTCGCTGGCCGGTACCGGCCTCATCGCCGGCAAGCCGGCTCCCACAGGTACCCCGCCAGCCTCAAGAGCGGCGCTATCCCTGTGGGAGCCGGCTTGCCGGCGATAGGGCCAGTACAGTCAGCCGCGGAAATGGCTTGGCGCTACACCACTCCAACGCTGGAACGCATGCCGAAAACTGGCCGTCTCACTGAAACCCAAGGTCTCGGCAATCCGATAGATCGGCATCTGCTCATCAGCCAGCAACTGCTTGGCCCTTTCAAAGCGCAGGTCATCGAGCAGCTGTTGATAACTGCTGCCCAGTGCCTGCAGGTGCCGGCGCAAGGTTCGCGACGAGCAGTTCATCTGCCGCGCCAGCCCTTCCAGGCCCGGCGCGGCATCCAGTTGCTGCAGCAACAGCTGGCGAATCCGTCCTAGCCAGGCCTGGCGCCCAGTGAATTCAAGGTTCAGCCGTCGGCAACGCTCGCTCATGGCCTTGTGGGTAATCGGGTCGGCCAGCGGCAAGGGGGTGTCGAGCCAGCGCCGCTCGAAGGCAAATGCATTGTCTTTGTCGGCGAAGCTCAAGGGGCACTCGAATGCACGGGTATAAAGTCCGTGATAGCCGGGTTGAGCGTGTTCGAAGCGGGCGCCGAGCAACGGCAGTGGGCGACCGAGCAGATCGTCACAGATGACTTTCAGTGAAACCAGGCAGAACTCGGCATTGAAGGCGGCCAGTGCCGGGCTGTCACCATAGTCGCTGGCGCTGAACCAGACCCGTTGGCCATCGTCGATCAGGCGTAGCTGGAAGACTGTTCCCAGCAGTGCCGGATACTGCAGCGCCACGCGCAAGGCGTCACCCAAAGTGGCACTGGAGAGCAGCGCGTAACCGAGCATGCCGTAGCACGACACATGCATGCGCCGGCCCAGTTCCAGGCCGATGTCCTCGCGCCGCGCCACGGCATTGGCGCACACCTGCAGCTCTTGCTGGGTGGTGATGCGTGCATCGGCATGCCCAAGGTCTTGCGGGCCAATGCCGCTGCCGGCCAGCAACGCCGCCGCTTCGCAACCGTCTTCCTGAAACAGGTTGAGGATCAGCGAAACCGCGTTCAGGGTGGTCAGGTGGCTATGCAGCATGCTCGGTAATCCCGTTTGCCTGGGAGGCATTATGGAGCAAGTTGTGTGCCGGGCAGCGGCGGGCATAAAAAAAGGGCCCGGAGCGTGCGCTCGGGCCCTTGAAAGGTTGAGAGGTGTCTAGTCCCTCGACCTGGTGAGACTGTTTGCAGCGGTCGGGTTACGCCTTCAGCGGAACCAGACGTGGAGCGATCATGTTTTCCGGACGCAGGATGTCGTTGAGCATCGCTTCGTCCAGCAGCTGTTCTTCGCGCACCAGTTCCAGGACGCCGCGGCCGGTTTCCAGGGCAACGCGAGCGATACGGGTGGCGTTTTCGTAGCCGATGTACGGGTTCAGGGCGGTGACCAGGCCGATCGAGTGCTCGACCAGTTCACGGCAGCGCTGTTCGTTGGCGGTGATGCCGACGATGCAGTGCTCGCGCAGCATGTCCATGGCGCGTTGCAGCAGGCGGATCGAGTCGAAGATCTTGTAGGCGATCAGCGGCTCCATCACGTTCAGCTGCAGCTGGCCACCTTCGGCGGCGACGGTCAGGGCCAGGTCGTTGCCCATGATGGCGAAGGCCACTTGGTTGACCGCTTCCGGGATAACCGGGTTGACCTTGCCTGGCATGATCGAGCTGCCTGGCTGACGCGCTGGCAGGTTGATCTCGTTGATGCCGGTGCGCGGGCCGCTGGACAGCAGGCGCAGGTCGTTGCAGATCTTCGACAGCTTGACCGCGGTACGCTTGAGCATGCCGGAGAACAGCACGAAGGCACCCATGTCGGAGGTGGCTTCGATCAGGTCGGCAGCCGGTACCAGCGGTTGGCCGCTGATGGTGGCCAGGCGCTGTACGGCCAGGGCCTGGTAGCCCGGGTCGGCGTTGATGCCGGTACCGATGGCGGTACCGCCCAGGTTGATTTCGGTCAGCAGTTCCGGCGCCAGCGAGCGCAGGCGCTGCAGGTCTTCGGTCATGGTGGTGGCGAAGGCGCGGAATTCCTGGCCCAGGGTCATCGGCACGGCGTCCTGCAGCTGGGTGCGGCCCATCTTCAGTACGTGGTCGAACTCTTTACCCTTGGCAGCGAAGGCCTGGATCAGGCTGTCGAGGCTGGCCAGCAGGGCGTCGTGACCCAGCAGCAGACCCAGACGGATGGCGGTCGGGTAGGCGTCGTTGGTCGACTGTGCCATGTTCACATCGTTGTTCGGGTGCAGGTACTGGTACTCACCCTTCTGGTGACCCATGGCCTCCAGCGCGATGTTGGCGATGACTTCGTTGGCGTTCATGTTGGTAGAAGTACCAGCACCGCCTTGAATCATGTCCACCACGAACTGCTCGTGGTAGTCGCCCTTGATCAGTCGTGCGCAGGCTGCGCTGATCGCGGCGTGCTTGGCATCGCTCAGGTGCCCCAGCTCACGGTTGGCGTCAGCAGCTGCCTGCTTGACCATCGCCAGGCCGACTACCAGTTTCGGGTAGTGCGACAGCGGAACACCGGAGAGGTGGAAGTTGTTGGCAGCGCGCAGAGTCTGGATGCCGTAGTAGGCATCGGCAGGGACTTCAAGGGTACCAAGCAGATCTTTTTCGACGCGGAACGATGCAGCGGAGGACATGATGGATATCATCTCGATTTTGACCCGGCACATGCCGGAATGGCGCCAATCCTAGGCCTGAAGGGGATTTTGCGGCCAATGCTGATGCACGCTAACCTATGCACAAACGGCATAGTGATTCGTGTGACGCTAATTGACAAACGAGCGTGTTCCAATTTGGTGCACGCCGGGAGACCTGCTTCATGAACCTCGAAAGCAAGTGGCTGGAAGACTTCAGTGCCCTGGCCGCTACCCGCAGTTTTTCCCAGGCGGCGGAGCGCCGTTTCGTGACTCAGCCGGCCTTCAGCCGGCGGATTCGCAGCCTGGAGGCAGCCCTTGGGCTGACCTTGGTGAATCGTTCCCGCACCCCGATTGAATTGACCGAGGCGGGGCAGCTGTTTCTGGTAACGGCACGGACGGTTGTCGACCAGTTGGGTGAGGTTCTTCGCCACCTGCATCACCTCGAAGGCGGGCAGGGCGAGGTGATCCAGGTGGCCGCTGCACACTCCCTCGCATCGGGCTTTTTCCCACGTTGGGTTGCTCAGTTGCGCAACGAAGGTTTGAACATCGCCACCCGCCTGGTTGCGACTAACGTCGGAGATGCCGTGCATGCTTTGCGTGAGGGCGGATGCGATTTGATGCTGGCTTTCTACGATCCCGATGCAGCGCTGCAGATGGACGCCGAAATTTTCCCGTCGCTGCACATGGGCACCACCGAAATGCTGCCGGTGTGCGCCGTGGGTGCCGACGGTAAGCCCTTGTTCGACCTCGAAGGCGATAGCAGTGTGCCGTTGCTGGCTTACAGCGCCGGTGCGTTCCTCGGCCGTTCGGTCAACCTCCTGCTGCGCCAGCGCAGCCTGCGCTACACCACGGTTTACGAAACTGCCATGGCCGACAGTCTCAAGAGCATGGCCCTGGAAGGCATGGGCATTGCCTGGGTGCCGCATCTGTCGATGCGTGGCGAGCTGGCGCGGGGTGAGCTGGCCATTTGCGGGGGCAGTCAATGGCATGTGCCACTGGAAATACGCCTGTACCGTTGCGCCCTGGTGCGCAAGGCCAACGTCCGGCTGTTGTGGCGCAAGCTGGAGTCCAGTGCTCAGGTTGAAGGGGTTGTTTGAGGCGTTGAAGAGAAAGCCATGCACCCCCAAAAAAACTTGTCCCGCGAGACAGCTTGCCTTTGATCTGCCAATGTGCATACAGGGCTGGGCGGTTTACTCATCCATACGCTATAATCCCGCGCCTTCGGCCAACCTGGTCGATTCAGAATCCGTATGACAAGCCACGCCGGTCCACCTGCGTGGCTTGTTGCTTTTAGCGCGCCAGAAGGCGCTTGCAGGAGAGGCTCGACGATGAGTGCACTGGTTGGCGTGATCATGGGCTCCAAGTCCGATTGGTCCACCCTTAGCCACACCGCCGATATGCTGGAAAAACTCGGCATTCCCTACGAAGTGAAGGTGGTTTCCGCCCACCGCACCCCGGACTTGCTGTTCCAGTACGCCGAAGAGGCAGAAGGGCGTGGCATCGAGGTGATCATTGCCGGTGCCGGTGGCGCTGCCCACCTGCCAGGCATGTGCGCCGCCAAGACCCACCTGCCGGTGCTGGGCGTGCCGGTGCAGTCCTCGATGCTGTCGGGTGTCGACTCGCTGCTGTCGATCGTGCAGATGCCGGCAGGTGTGCCGGTTGCCACCCTGGCCATCGGCCGTGCGGGCGCGGTCAACGCTGCGCTGCTGTCGGCGAGCATCCTCGGCGCCAAGTACCCGCAGTACCACGTCGCGCTGAAGCAGTTCCGTACGGAGCAGACCGACACCGTGCTGGACAATCCTGATCCACGCCAGGCTTGAGGCTGACTCCATGAAGATCGGTGTAATCGGTGGCGGCCAACTCGGCCGCATGCTGGCCCTGGCGGGTACTCCGCTGGGCATGAACTTCGCCTTCCTCGACCCGGCGCCAGACGCCTGTGCCGCGCCCCTGGGGGAACACCTGCGGGCCGACTACAGCGACCAGGATCACCTGCGCCAGCTGGCCGACGAAGTTGACCTGGTAACGTTCGAGTTCGAAAGCGTCCCGGCCGAAACCGTGGCTTTCCTTTCGCAGTTCGTCCCGGTCTACCCGAGCGCCGAGGCGCTGCGCATCGCCCGCGACCGTCTGTTCGAAAAGAGCATGTTCCGCGACCTGGGCATTCCGACCCCGGCCTTCGCCGACATTCTTTCGCAGCAGGACCTCGATGCCGCGGTAGCCAGCATCGGCCTGCCGGCGGTGCTCAAGACCCGTACCCTGGGCTATGACGGCAAGGGCCAGAAGGTCCTGCGCAAACCTGAGGATGTGGTCGGCACCTTCGCTGAGCTGGGCAGCGTGCCCTGCCTGCTGGAAGGCTTCGTGCCGTTCACCGGCGAAGTATCGTTGGTGGCCGTGCGTGCCCGCGATGGCGAAACCCGCTTCTACCCGCTGGTGCACAACACCCACGAGAGCGGCATCCTGCGCCTGTCCGTGGCCAGTGAGGCGCACCCGCTGCAGGCGCTGGCCGAAGACTACGTCGGCCGTGTGCTCAAGCAGCTGGACTACGTTGGCGTGATGGCGTTCGAGTTCTTTGAAGTCGACGGTGGCCTGAAGGCCAACGAAATTGCCCCGCGTGTGCACAACTCCGGGCACTGGACCATCGAAGGGGCCGAGTGCAGCCAGTTCGAGAACCACTTGCGCGCCGTTGCCGGCCTGCCATTGGGCTCGACTGCCAAGGTCGGCGAAAGCGCGATGCTCAACTTCATCGGTGAAGTGCCAGCAGTGGACAAGGTCGTTGCCATCGACGACTGCCACCTGCACCACTACGGCAAGGCCTTCAAGGTCGGGCGCAAGGTCGGCCACGCCACCCTGCGTTGCCAGGACATGGCTACTCTGCGCTGCAAGATTGCCGAAGTAGAGGCGCTGATCAGCAACTGATCGCGCTTTCGTTCGAACTTCTGCAAGCGGCTTGCCCTCAGAAATGGCAACAAGTCAAAGCGCTGTCTAGGCTTTGGCTTGTTCCATCTTCATCACAGAGGGGTTGCCATGGGCATCATCGGAACTATCTTCATCGGTCTCATCGTTGGCCTGCTGGCCCGCTTCATCAAGCCGGGCGACGACAGCATGGGCTGGATCATGACCATCCTGCTGGGTATCGCCGGCTCCCTGCTCGCCACCTATGGCGGCCAGGCGCTGGGGATCTATCAGGCAGGCCAGGCGGCGGGCTTCATTGGCGCGCTGATAGGCGCGGTGATCGTTCTGGTGATCTACGGATTCATCAAGAAGCGCTGATTACTGGTTAGAATGCCCGGCAATTCAACCGAGTTGCCGAGCATTTTCATGCGTGCGTTTTTCCTCATCCCCTTGCTGCTTGCCAGCACCCTGGCCCATGCCGAGCTGCCTGAAACCGACTGGTTGGAGCTGATGCCCGAGTCGGACCAGCAGGCGCTGGAGCAAATGCCCGAAATCGATCACGACTCACCCGAGGCCATGGGCACCTTCACCGACAAGGGTGGCCTCAAGCAGAGCAAAGGGCTACCGGCGGTGATGTACTCGACCAAGACCGTGGCGGCCATGAATGGCAAGGACATCCGCCTGGGCGGTTATCCGGTGCCGTTGGAAAGCGATGCCAAGGGCAACAGCACGCTGTTCTTCCTGGTGCCTTACCCAGGCGCCTGCATTCACGTACCGCCGCCGCCGCCGAACCAGTTGGTGCTGGTGCGTTATCCGAAGGGGCTGAAGATCGACGATATCTACACGCCGCTGTGGGTCAGCGGGACGTTGAAGGTGGAGAAGGTCAGCAATGACCTGGCGGATGCGGCCTATGCGCTGGAGGCGGGGAAGGTGAGGGTGGTGGAAGACGCTGACCTTTGAGGTATTGGGGCTGCTTTGCAGCCCTTTCGCGACACAAGGCCGCTCCTACAGGGATAGCGCTCGCCTGTAGGAGCGGCCTTGTGTCGCGAAAGGGCCGCGCAGCGGCCCCAGGGACCTCCTGTCAAAGTGCTTCGCTGGCCACGATCACGTTCAGCGCATGGCTCGCCCCAGGCCGCAACGCCACCACGTCATCCCAGACATTCGCCGTCTCGATGCACAGCATCCGCTGCCAGCCATCATCGGCCATGTCCGCCAGTTCCTTGGCCCGCTCGGTCCACGGGTTCCAGATCACCGCCGAACGCGAGCCACTGCTGGTCAAGGTGATGCGTCGGCTCCAGTGTGGGTCGACGATGCTCAGCGTGGTCGGTGTATCGAGGTAGATTCGGTCGGTCTCACCGGCAAAGGTCAACGCACCTTGTTGCTGGCGCTGCTCCCAGTCGGCCAGGGTTTCGATGTACGCCAGCCCCTCGACGCCCTCGACCCGCGCCTGGCGTACGTCGCTGACCGCGAAGTAACTGTGCAGAGCCTGGCTGATGGTCACAGGGGTATTGCCCATGTTGCGGCTGGTCAGGCTCAGTTCGAGCGCATCGCCCAGCACCACCAGCAGCTTCAATTCAACGTCATGCGGCCAATCCGCCAGGTCGCCCTGGGCTTCGGGCAGGCCGAATTCGATGCGCAGTTCGCTGCCCGACTCCTCGATGCCCAGCAATTGCCAGTCACGCGTGCGCGCCAGACCATGGGCAGGCGCCTGCTCACCGCGGAACATGGATTGAACCGATTGCGGGTTGCGCTGCAGGTTGCCAAACCACGGCCAGCACACCGGCACACCGGCGCGCACCGACTTGCCCTGGCGGAAGATGGCCTGGTCGCTCAGCCACAGTAGCGGTGGCTCGCCAACACGCTGGTAGCTGAGGATCTGCGCACCCTGCTGGGCGATCAGTAGTTCGGCGCGGTCGCTGCTGATGCGCCAGCAGTTGAGTTCGCCGTGTTGCTCGGTTTCGACCTTGAAGGTAGCCATTGCGCTCTTCTCATTGATTGTCCGTGGGTCTTCGACCCGATGACCTGCAATGAGTTTAACGCTCGCATGGCTCAGCGACGAGGCACCGAACGGGTACGGCCACTGCCATCGATGGCCACGAACACGAACACCGCTTCGGTGACCTTGCGCCATTCGCTGGACAACGGGTCATCGCTCCACACTTCCACCATCATCTGGATCGAGCTGCGGCCGATTTCCAGGGTCTGGGTATAGAACGACAGTTGCGCGCCCACGGCTACAGGCACCAGGAAGGCCATGCGGTCGATGGCTACCGTGGCCACCCGGCCACCTGCAACGCGGCTGGCCATGGCTGTGCCGGCCAGATCCATCTGGGCAACCAGCCAACCGCCGAAGATGTCGCCGAAACCGTTGGTCTCGCGTGGCAATGCGGTGATCTGCAAGGCCAGGTCGCCTTGCGGGATGGGATCTTCTTGTTCGAGTTCAATCATGCGGTGGGGCCTCTGACCCGTGACGCTTTCGTTGGTGTGGCGAGGGAAAACGATCCAGCTGTAAAAGATACTACGCCGATATCGCTTCGCTGGACGGCCATAGGGAAATTCTGCGAAACCGTCTGACATCAAGACCGGCGATTTCGCACAATATCCCAAGGGCGACAGCAACCTTTTCCTACGAACGGCCAGTATATATAGCCAAACGACCAGCGACGACCGCGTATTCATGAATATCTATAGGGATTTTGTGTCGCTTTCGGCGTAGCTCGGCAATTTGCTATCTTCGCCAGTTCGCCCAATCCAGAAGCCGCGTTGCAAGCGGCCTGCATGACCTACAAGAGAACAACCAGCGATGACCTCCGTGCCGAGCAGTATCGAGCAGCCTTCGCGGCCGCTGACCCGCAGTGACTACAAAACCCTCTCACTGTCCGCCCTGGGCGGAGCCCTGGAGTTCTACGACTTCATCATCTTCGTGTTCTTCGCCACCGTGGTCGGCAAGCTGTTCTTCCCGGCCGACATGCCCGAATGGCTACGCCTGATGCAGACCTTCGGCATCTTCGCCGCCGGCTACCTGGCGCGGCCGCTGGGCGGCATCGTCATGGCGCACTTCGGCGACTTGCTGGGGCGCAAGAAGATGTTCACCCTGAGCATCTTCATGATGGCCCTGCCGACCCTGATCATGGGCCTGCTGCCGACTTATGCACAGATCGGCATGTGGGCGCCGATCCTGTTGCTGCTGATGCGCGTGATCCAGGGCGCGGCGATTGGCGGGGAAGTGCCGGGGGCCTGGGTGTTCGTCTCCGAACACGTGCCTGCACGCAATACCGGGTATGCCTGCGGCACCCTGACCGCCGGCCTGACGGCGGGCATTCTGCTGGGTTCGCTGGTGGCGACGCTGATCAACACCGTCTACACCCCTGAAGAAGTGGCTGACTACGCCTGGCGTGTGCCGTTCCTGCTGGGTGGTGTGTTCGGGTTCTTTGCCGTGTACCTGCGCCGCTGGCTGCATGAAACTCCGGTGTTCGCCGAGATGCAGCAGCGCAAGGCGCTTGCCGAGGAGCTGCCCCTGCGTGCGGTGCTGCGCGATCACCGTGGGCCGATCATCCTGTCGATGCTGCTGACCTGGATGCTGTCGGCAGGCATCGTGGTGGTCATCCTGATGACCCCGGCGCTGCTGCAGAGCATCTATCACATCAGCCCGACCGACTCGCTCAAGGCCAACAGCCTGGCCATCGTGCTGCTGAGCCTTGGCTGCGTTGCCTCGGGTAGCCTCGCCGATCGTTTCGGTGCAGGGCGCGTGTTCGTCATCGGCAGCCTGATGTTGCTGGTGAGCTCCTGGACCTTCTACCACAGCCTGCCGACCCACCCGGAGCTGCTGTTCCCGCTGTACGCCGTAACGGGTCTGTGCGTGGGCGTGATCGGTGCGGTGCCTTATGTGATGGTCAAGGCATTCCCGGCGGTGGTGCGCTTCAGTGGGCTGTCGTTCTCCTACAACGTGGCTTATGCGATCTTCGGCGGTCTTACGCCGATGGTGGTGACTGCGCTGCTCAAGGTCAGCCCGATGGCACCGGCCTACTATGTTGCCGGCTTGTGCGCCGTCGGTCTGATCGTCGGCCTCTATCTGCTCGCCAATAAACGCTAAGGCCTCGACCGCCGAACCCTGTGGGAGCCGGCTTGCCGGCGATGGGGCCAGACCTGTCCTGCAACATTTTGAAAGGCCATCCTGGGCTACCAGTGATGGCCTTTCATCCAATTGTCATATTGAAGTCATATCGTGTTCATGCGGCCTGCAGATACTGGGCCCCGATCCATCTAACACCCCCAATATTCCTGCTAGGAGCAAGGCATGAAACTGAAGCGTTTGATGGCGGCCCTCACCTTTGCCGCCGCTGGCGTTGCGACCGCCAACGCGGTAGCCGCTGTCGACCCTGCGATCCCGACCTACACCAAGACCACCGGTGTTTCGGGCAACCTCTCCAGCGTCGGTTCCGACACCCTCGCGAACCTCATGACTCTGTGGGCCGAGGCCTACAAGAAGGAATACCCGAACGTAAACATCCAGATCCAGGCTGCCGGTTCCTCCACCGCGCCACCCGCGCTGACCGAAGGCACCGCCAACCTCGGCCCGATGAGCCGCAAGATGAAGGACGTCGAGCTGCAGGCCTTCGAGCAGAAGTACGGCTACAAGCCGACCGCCATCCCGGTCGCCGTTGACGCCCTGGCTGTCTTCGTCCACAAGGACAACCCGATCAAAGGCCTGACCATGGCCCAGGTCGATGCGATCTTCTCGTCCACCCGCCTGTGCGGTGGCAAAGCCGACGTCAAGACCTGGGGCGACCTGGGCGTGACGGGCGACCTGGCCAACAAGCCCGTGCAGCTGTTCGGCCGCAACTCGGTATCGGGCACCTACGGCTACTTCAAGGAAGAAGCCCTGTGCAAAGGCGACTTCAAGCCTAACGTCAACGAACAGCCTGGCTCGGCTTCGGTCGTGCAGTCGATCAGCTCTTCGCTGAACGGCATCGGCTACTCGGGCATCGGCTACAAGACCGCCAGCGTGAAGACCGTGCCTCTGGCCAAGAAAGAAGGCGGCGAGTTCATCGAAGACAACGAAGCCAACGCCCTGAACGGCTCGTACCCGCTGTCGCGCTTCCTGTACGTCTACGTCAACAAGGCACCGAACAAGCCTCTGGCGCCGCTGGAAGCCGAGTTCGTCAAGCTGGTGCTGTCGCAAGCGGGCCAGCAGGTCGTGGTGAAGGATGGCTACATCCCGCTGCCGGCCAAAGTGGTCGACAAGACCCTGGCTGACCTGGGCCTGTCCCACGCCGGTAACGTTGCAAAGAAGTAACTAACTGAGGAAGAGGCCGGTGCCAATGCCCGGCTTCTTCCAAGCATTCTTGGTCCGAAGCCAGGGCTCCTGAGCGGCGGGCTTTTTTGCGTCAACGCACTGTCATGTTTTTGTCATACGGGACCGCTAGGGTGTGCGCATGAATGATCTGGCCAACTCCACAATGACCCAAAATTCTCCTCCCGTGCGCATTGATTTCAATACGCCGGAGTTGCAACGCAAGCGCCGCATGCGCGCCCTCAAGGATCGCTTCACCCGCTGGTATGTACTGGTGGGTGGGCTTGCCGTGCTGGCAGCCATCACCCTGATCTTCTTCTACCTGGCCTATGTGGTGCTGCCGTTGTTCCAGGGCGCCGAACTGACCAGCAAGAAGGCCCTGGAGCCCACCTGGCTGCAGCAGGATGCCGGTAAGCCGCTGTTGATCGCCCTTGAAGAGCAGAACCTGGTCGGTATGCGCGTTTCGGATAAGGGTCAGGCGCTGTTCTTCGATACCAAGACCGGTAACGAACTCAAACGCGTCGACCTGCCGTTGTCGGCAGGAACGCAAGTAACCTCCATCAGCACCGACCAGCCGGGTAGCCCGATGGTGGTGCTGGGCCTGTCCAACGGCAAGGCGCTGGTGTTCCACCACACCTACAAGATCACCTACCCGGACAACAAGAAAACCATCACCCCTGGTATCGACTACCCGTATGGGCAAGAGCCGTTCGCGCTCGACGACCAGGGCCGTGCGCTGGAACATGTCAGCGTCAACGTCAATGGCGATACCCTGATGCTGGCCGGTTCCACCGGTGCGCACCTGCAGGTGCTCGAACTGACGCGCACCGAGAACATGATGACCGATGAGGTCACCACCGAGCAGAATCGCATCGAGCTGCCACAGATGACCGAGGTGGTGAAGAACATCTTCATCGACCCGCGTCAGCAGTGGTTGTATGTGATCAACGGCCGCGCCACCGCTGATGTCTTCAGCCTGCGCGACAAGAGCCTGAATGGTCGCTACAAGCTGTCCGACAGCGCCGATACCGAAATCACTGCCACGGCCCAGCTGGTCGGTGGTATCTCGCTGATCATCGGTGACTCCAAGGGCGGCCTGGCCCAGTGGTTCATGGCCCGCGACCCGGATGGCGAGCAGCGCTTCAAGCAGATCCGTACCTTCCAGATGGGCAAGGCACCAATCGTGCAGATCGATGCCGAGGAGCGTCGCAAGGGCTTCATCGCCCTGGACGCCGAAGGCAAGCTCGGTGTGTTCCACAGCACCGCGCACCGCACCCTGCTGGTCGAGCCCGCGGCCGAAGGCGCCGGCGTGCTGGCCCTGTCGCCACGTGCCAACCGCATCTTCATCGAAGAAGGCGGCAAGCTGCTGCCGCTGAGCCTGAAGAACCCGCACCCTGAAGTGTCCTTCAGCGCGCTGTGGGGCAAGGTCTGGTACGAAAACTACGACGAACCCAAGTACGTCTGGCAGTCGACCGCTTCGAACACCGACTTCGAACCCAAGCTGAGCCTGTCGCCACTGACCTTCGGTACCCTGAAGGCAGCGTTCTACGCAATGATCCTGGCAGCCCCGCTGGCCATTGCCGCGGCCATCTACACCGCCTACTTCATGGCCCCGAGCATGCGCCGCAAGGTCAAGCCGGTGATCGAGCTGATGGAAGCGATGCCGACGGTGATCCTCGGTTTCTTCGCCGGCCTGTTCCTCGCGCCGTACCTGGAAGGGCACCTGCCGGGCGTGTTCAGCCTGTTCGTGGTCATGCCGGTTGGCATCCTGCTGGCGGGCTTTGGCTGGAGCCGCCTGCCGGAGTCGATCCGACTGCGCGTCCCGGATGGCTGGGAAGCGGCCATCCTGATCCCGGTGATCCTGTTCATTGGCTGGTTCGCCCTGTACATGAGCCCGTTCCTGGAGACCTGGTTCTTCGGCGGTGACATGCGCCTGTGGATCACCAACGACCTCGGCATCACCTACGACCAGCGCAACGCACTGGTGGTCGGTATCGCCATGGGCTTCGCGGTCATCCCGAACATCTACTCGATTGCCGAAGACGCCGTGTTCAGCGTGCCGCGCAGCCTGACCCTGGGCTCCCTGGCCCTGGGTGCGACGCCGTGGCAGACCCTGACCCGCGTGGTCATCCTCACCGCCAGCCCGGGTATCTTCTCGGCGCTGATGATCGGCATGGGTCGTGCGGTGGGCGAGACCATGATCGTGCTCATGGCCACCGGCAACACCCCGGTGATGGAGTTGAACCTGTTCGAAGGCATGCGCACCCTGGCGGCCAACGTGGCGGTGGAGATGCCTGAATCGGAAGTCGGCGGCAGCCACTATCGCGTGCTGTTCCTCGCCGCGCTCGTGCTGCTGATGTTCACCTTCGTCATGAACACCTTGGCCGAGCTGATTCGCCAGCGTCTGCGCAAGAAATACTCGTCGCTTTGATAGAAAGGTAGAGATCCGTGAAAAAGGATTCCCTCAAAGGCTGGTTCAAGAGCGGCGCCCCAGGCGTCTGGATCAGCGGTGGCGCGGTCGCCATGGCGGTCATCATGACCGTCGGCCTGCTGGCTGTGATCGCCGTGCGCGGCCTTGGCCACTTCTGGCCGGCCGACCTGGTCCAGGCCACCTACAAGGTGCCGGGCCAGGCTGATCATGTGGTCATCGGTGAAGTGGTACAGAAGGAAGAAGTACCGCGGGCTCGCCTGAAGGGTGCCGGCCTGCCGGTACCGGACGAAGGCCCGGAGTTCATGACCCGCGAGCTGATCAAGGTAGGTAACCGCGATCTCAACGGCAGCGACTTCACCTGGGTGGTCGGCGAGTGGCTGGTGGACGAGCAGCGTCCGGCCGACCTGATCGCCCTGGAGCGCCGCGAGTGGGGCAACTTCTACGGCTACCTGGTCAGCGTCAAGGAAGAAGGCCGCGTGGTCGCCGAAGGCCCTGCCGCCTGGAACGAACTGCAGACGCGCCTCAAGCGTGCCAACCAGCTCAACGCCGAACTGCAGACCCTGGAAAAGAAAGACATCGGTGCCATCAACCATGGCCTCGAACGCCTGCGCCTGCACAGCCGCAAGCTGGAGCTGGACGGCAAGCTGGACGCCGCCGCCCAGGCCGACATGGAAACCGAGCGCGCCGAGCTGAACAGCCGCTACAAGGCCATCGAAGAGCGCCTGAGCGGCCTGCACCAGGCCTTTGCCCGAGACAGCCTGGTGGCGCGTGACGGCAACGGCCGCGAAGTAGAGATCAACCTGAGCAAGGTGGTGCACGCCATCCAGCCGAACGCCATGTCCGGCTTCACCAAGATGGGCAGCTACTTCGCCAAGGTCTGGGAATTCCTCAGCGACGACCCGCGTGAAGCGAACACCGAAGGCGGTATCTTCCCGGCCATCTTCGGCACCGTGATGATGACCCTGATCATGGCGGTGATCGTCACCCCGTTCGGCGTGCTGGCCGCGGTCTACCTGCGCGAATACGCCAAGCAGGGCCCGGTGACTCGGCTGATCCGTATCGCCGTGAACAACCTGGCGGGCGTCCCGGCGATCGTCTACGGCGTGTTCGGCCTGGGCTTCTTCGTCTACGTGCTGGGTGGCTCGATCGACCGGCTGTTCTTCCCTGAAGCGCTGCCAGCACCGACCCTGGGTACCCCGGGCCTGCTGTGGGCGTCGCTGACCCTGGCGCTGCTGGCGGTGCCGGTGGTGATCGTCGCCACCGAGGAAGGCCTGGCGCGTATTCCGCGCACCGTGCGCGAAGGCTCGCTGGCGCTTGGCGCGACCAAGGCCGAGACCCTGTGGAAGATCGTCCTGCCGATGGCCAGCCCGGCCATGATGACCGGCATGATCCTCGCCGTGGCCCGCGCCGCCGGCGAAGTGGCACCGCTGATGCTGGTGGGTGTGGTGAAGCTGGCGCCGTCGCTGCCGGTGGACGGCAACTACCCTTACCTGCACCTGGACCAGAAGATCATGCACCTGGGCTTCCACATCTACGACGTCGGCTTCCAGAGCCCCAACGTCGAGGCCGCGCGGCCGCTGGTATACGCCACCGCGCTGTTGCTGGTGATGGTGATCGCCACCCTCAACCTCTCGGCGGTGTGGATCCGTAACCACCTGCGCGAGAAGTACAAGGCCCTCGACAGCTGAACCTGATTGCAAGCGTGCCGCCCGTGAGTCGGGCGGCCCTTTGAAACGAATTGATAGCGTATGGAGTTGACCATGCAGCAAGAATCCCACACCCACGGCATCGACATGTCTGCCCTGGGTCGCGACAAGCAAAGCCTGCGCCTGGCCGAAGAAACCGTGGCCATCGAAGTCCCCGGCCTGAGCCTGTTCTACGGCGACAAGCAGGCGTTGTTCGACGTCAGCATGAATATCCCCAAGCAGCGCGTGACCGCCTTCATCGGCCCGTCGGGCTGCGGTAAGTCGACCCTGCTGCGTACTTTCAACCGCATGAACGACCTGGTCGACGGTTGCCGCGTGGAAGGCGCCATCAACCTGTATGGCAACAACATCTACCGCAAGGGCGAAGACGTTGCCGAGCTGCGCCGCCGCGTGGGCATGGTGTTCCAGAAGCCCAACCCGTTCCCCAAGACCATCTACGAGAACGTGGTGTACGGCCTGCGCATCCAGGGCATCAACAAGAAGCGCGTGCTCGACGAAGCGGTCGAGTGGGCGTTGAAGGGCGCGGCCCTGTGGGACGAGGTCAAGGACCGTCTGCACGAATCGGCGCTGGGCTTGTCCGGCGGCCAGCAGCAGCGT
The DNA here is from genome assembly GCF_044749525.1 of Pseudomonas sp. NPDC089395. Classification (NCBI taxonomy): domain Bacteria; kingdom Pseudomonadati; phylum Pseudomonadota; class Gammaproteobacteria; order Pseudomonadales; family Pseudomonadaceae; genus Pseudomonas; species Pseudomonas sp. NPDC089395. The sequence goes on along the minus strand of NZ_JBIVID010000004.1, from coordinate 239,835 downwards.
CTGGTGATCGCCCGCACCATCGCCGTCGAGCCTGAAGTGTTGCTGCTCGACGAACCCTGCTCGGCACTGGACCCGATCTCGACCCTCAAGGTCGAAGAGCTGATCTACGAGTTGAAATCCAAGTACACCATCGTCATCGTCACCCACAACATGCAGCAGGCCGCGCGCGTCTCCGACTACACCGCGTTCATGTACATGGGCAAACTGGTCGAATTCGGTGATACCGACACCCTGTTCACCAACCCGGCGAAGAAACAGACCGAAGACTACATCACCGGTCGCTACGGCTAAGCAGCCTTGCCAGGGAACGACACGAACCACTTGAAGCTTGCAGCTGCTTCGCGGAGCCAGACGATGATCAACAAAGAAAGCCTTACACACCACATTTCCCAGCAGTTCAACGCCGAACTCGAAGAGGTGCGCAGCCACCTCCTGGCCATGGGCGGCCTGGTCGAGAAGCAGGTCAACGATGCCGTCACCGCGCTGATCGAGGCCGACTCGGGCCTGGCCCAGCAGGTGCGTGAAGTCGATGAACAGATCAACCAGATGGAGCGCAACATCGACGAGGAGTGTGTGCGCATCCTCGCTCGCCGCCAGCCGGCGGCTTCCGACCTGCGCCTGATCATCAGCATCTCCAAGTCGGTGATCGACCTGGAGCGCATCGGCGACGAATCGACCAAGATCGCCCGCCGTGCCATCCAGCTGTGCGAGGAAGGCGAGTCGCCGCGTGGTTACGTCGAGGTGCGCCACATCGGCGACCAGGTGCGCAACATGGTGCGCGATGCGCTCGACGCCTTCGCCCGCTTCGATGCCGACCTGGCACTGTCGGTGGCCCAGTACGACAAGACCATCGACCGTGAGTACAAGACAGCGCTGCGCGAGCTGGTGACCTACATGATGGAAGACCCGCGTTCGATCTCGCGGGTGCTGAGCGTGATCTGGGCCCTGCGTTCGCTGGAACGTATCGGCGACCACGCACGCAACATCTCGGAGCTGGTGATCTACCTGGTTCGCGGCACCGACGTGCGCCACCTGGGTCTCAAGCGCATGAAGGCAGAAGTCGAAGGCACTGCCGGCTTCGATGCTGAAATCGCTAATGTTCCGGCTGAACCGGACGATAAATAAGACTGCTCCCGAGCATCGACGCCCGGCCTTGGCCGGGCGTTTTCGTTTGTGCTTGAGCAGCAGGCAAGCACCCGCGATTCAAGAGGAGTATCGATGAGTAAAGTGAATGTGCTGGTGGTGGATGACGCCCCGTTCATCCGTGACCTGGTCAGGAAGTGCCTGCGCAATGCCTTTGCGGGCATGGTCATCGAAGATGCGGTGAACGGTCGCAAGGCCATGGCCATGATGGCCAAGGAGCCCTTCGACCTGGTCCTGTGCGACTGGGAAATGCCGGAAATGTCCGGCCTGGAGCTGCTCACCTGGTGCCGCCAGCAGCCCGAGATGAAACAGCTGCAGTTCATCATGGTGACCAGCCGCGGTGACAAGGAGAACGTGATCCAGGCCATCCAGGCCGGGGTTTCCGACTTTGTCGGCAAGCCGTTCACCAATGAGCAGCTGTTGACCAAGGTGAAGAAGGCCCTGAGCAAGATCGGCAAGCTGGAGAGCGCGATGGGCGGCGCCCCGGCGCGGGTGAACTCGGCGTTCGCCAATGACTCGCTCAGCGCCCTGACCGGCGGCAAGGTGGAAGCGGCCAAGGTGGCAGCCCCGGCCAAGCCGTTGCTCAATGCGCCAGTGCCGCAAACCGCCGCGTCCGCCGCGCAGTCCGGGCGGGGTCAAGGCCAGTTGCGCCTGGCAAGCGGTATCCAGCCCTGCGTGATCAAGGCGCTGAGCCTCAAGGAAGCGCTGCTGGTGGTACGCCGCAGCGCAGCATTGCCACAGGTGCTCGAAGGGGCGGTGCTGGACCTGGAGCAGGGTGAGAGCGCCGAGGTAGCTCGCTTGAACGGCTACCTGCATGCCGTCGCAGCGCTGGAGCCCAAGCCTGAAAGCGACTGGTTGCAACTGACCTTCAAGTTCGTCGACCAAGACGCGCAGAAGCTCGACTACCTGTCGCGGCTGATTGCCCGCGGCACTGCCCAGAAGCATTTCACGCCCGGGGCCTGAGCGGGCCCTATCGCCGGCAAGCCGGCTCCCACAGGGACAGTGCTGATCTGCTCTGTGTGGGAGCCGGCTTGCCGGCGATGAGGCCCTTGCAGACAACCACCCGACCAACTGCCATACCACTCCCGGATCGCGCTGCTAGGCTTCGACAGATCGCAACTGTCAAAAAGCCACTATCATGCCCGCCGCCGCCCGCTTGCTGCTGTTCTGTGCGTTGCTCTCGGCCTCGGCATCGAGCCTTGGCGTGACGCTCTACAAGACCGTCGACAACTTCGGCGTGGCCTCGTACTCCGACCGTTACAGCCCAGGGGCGAAATCCTTCGAGCTGAACGAGCCCATGCTCGAGCGCATCGATGGCCAGGTGCGCCTGCAGGCCGAGACCTTCCCCGGCGGCGTGCGCTTTCTGGTGCGTAACGAGCTGTACGTGCCGATGCAGGTCGAGTTGCGCATCGACCAGCTGGCCAATGCCTTTGGTGGCAACAAGCCGCGCAGTATTCGCGCGGTAGTGGGGCCACGCTCTACCAAGGTGCTGAGCTCGGTGCTGGCGGCTCCGGGTGGCAAGCTGCAATACGCCAGCAGCTTCCAGTACGCCATGGGTGACCCCGGCCAGCGCTCGCAGGCCTATCGTTATCCCTTCCCGTGGAAGGGCGGGCCGTTTCGCCTGACTCAAGGCCCCAACGGGCGCTTCAGCCACTTCGGCCCCAAGGGCCGCTATGCCATGGACATCGCCATGCCCGAGGGCACACCGATCATCGCGGCGCGCGGCGGCAGGGTGGTGAAAGTCGAGAACGATCAGAGTGGACGCGGGAGCAACCCGTCGGGCAACTTCGTGCGCATCCTGCACCCGGACGGCACCATGGGCGTCTACCTGCACCTGATGCGTGGCTCGGTGGTGGTGGCGGAGGGGCAGCAGGTGGCGCTGGGGCAGGCGCTGGCCAAGTCCGGCAATACCGGCAACAGCACCGGCCCGCACCTGCACTTCGTGGTGCAGCGCAACGTCGGCCTGGCGCTGGAGTCGATACCGTTTCAGTTCGACCGGCCAATCGGCGGGTTGCCGGACTTTACCGCCGGCAACCCGTGAGGCAGGTCAATCGAGCTTGAGCACCTTGGCCAGCACGATCTTCGGCCCTTTCATCTTCTTGATGATGATGCGCAGGCCTTCGACTTCCAGCACTTCCTCTTCTTCAGGCACGCGCTTGAGGGTCTCGTAGATCAAACCGGCCAGGGTTTCCGCCTCGATGTGGTCGAGGTCGATACCCAGCAAGCGCTCGACCTTGAACAGCGGCGTATCGCCGCGTACCAGCAGCTTGCCGGGCTGGTAGGCGAGGATGCCGCGCTCGGTCTTGCGGTGCTCGTCCTGGATGTCGCCAACCAGCACTTCCAGCACGTCTTCCATGGTCAGGTAACCGATCACGTTGCCGTCGGCTTCCTCTACCAGCACGAAGTGCGCGCCGCCCTTGCGGAACTGCTCCAGCAGCTGGGCCAGCGGCATGTGCCGGGTAACGCGCTCCAGCGGCCGGGCCAGGTCTTCGAGGTCGACGGTTTCGGGCAGGTGCTCGAGCTCGGCCAGCTCCAGCAGCAGGTCCTTGATGTGCAGCAGGCCGGTGTACTCCTCGCGCTCGGCGTCGTACAGCGGGTAGCGGCTGAACTTGTGACGGCGCACCAGGGCGAGGATTTCCTTCAGCGGTGCGTGGGCATCGATGCTGACCATGTCCTCCCGCGAGTTGGCCCAGTCGACCACTTCCAGCTCGCCCATTTCCACGGCCGAGGCCAGCACGCGCATGCCCTGGTCGCTTGGATCCTGACCACGGCTGGAGTGCAGGATCAGCTTGAGCTCTTCGCGGCTGTAATGGTGCTCATGGTGCGGGCCTGGCTCACCCTGGCCTGCGATGCGCAGGATGGTGTTGGCGCTGGCGTTGAGCAGGTAGATGGCCGGGTACATCGTCCAGTAGAACAGGTACAGCGGCACGGCCGTCCACAGCGACAGCAGCTCGGGCTTGCGGATGGCCCAGGACTTGGGCGCCAGTTCGCCGACCACGATGTGCAGGTACGAGATCACGAAGAAGGCGACGAAGAACGACACGGCCTTGATCAGCTCGGGGGTGTCCACGCCCAGGTAGGCCAGCAGCGGTTCGAGCAGATGGGCGAAGGCCGGCTCACCGACCCAGCCCAGGCCCAGCGAGGCGAGCGTGATGCCCAGCTGGCAGGCCGACAGGTAGGCGTCGAGCTGGTTGTGCACCTTGCGCAGGATGCTGCCGCGCCAGCCGTGAAGCTCGGCGATGGACTCGACACGCGTGGAGCGCAGCTTGACCATGGCAAACTCGGCGGCAACGAAGAAGCCGTTGAGCAGCACCAGGAACAAGGCAAAGAGAATCATGCCGAAATCGGCGAAGAGCGAGGTGAGGCTGATACCAGGGGAAGGGTCCATGATGGAGTTTTTACGGGGTCCGTCTTTGAGAATGGTCGAAAAGAAAGTGCCAGCGTTTGCTGGCACAGGGGATCCAATGTAGCGGCTGGGGCGATAAAAGCAAAGGGTGGTGGTGCTATGGGGCCGCTTTGCGGCCCAATCGCCGGCAAGCCGGCTCCCACAGTTCAAGGGCGGTGGGAGCCGGCTTGCCGGCGATCGGGCTGCGCAGCAGCCCCAGCTCACCCCTTGTCGTTAGCCAGTTGCGAGGGCGCAAAGTGGCAAGTAAAGGTACTGCCATGCCCTGGCACGCTGCTGATCTCCAGCTTGCCCCGGTGACGCATCAGCACATGCTTGACGATCGCCAGCCCCAACCCGGTGCCACCGGTGTTGGACGCGCGGCTGGAGTCGACTCGATAGAAGCGTTCGGTCAGGCGCGGCAGGTGCTTCGCGTCGATTCCGACCCCCGAGTCCTGCACCGACAAGTGCGCGCCTTGGGCGTCGGCCCACCAGCGGATGCGGATGCTGCCTTCGTCCTGGGTGTACTTGACCGCGTTGAACACCAGGTTGGAAAAGGCACTGCGCAGTTCCGACTCGCTGCCCTTCAACTTGATCCCGGGCGCAGCTTCCAGGGTGATGCGCTGGTTACGCGGCCCGGACAGTGCCTGGGCATCGTTGTAGATCGCCTGCAGCAGGGCATCGACGGCGACCGGCTGGTTGTCCGAGGGGTAGTCGGTGGCTTCCAGCTTGGCCAGCAGCAGCAGGTCGTTGAGCAGCGTCTGCATCCGTGAGCCTTGCTGGTTCATCTGTTGCAGCGCCCGGCCCCAGCGCGGGTTCACGTCTTCGACGTTGTCCAGCAGGGTTTCCAGGTAACCGGTGATGACCGTCAGCGGCGTGCGCAATTCGTGGGAAACGTTGGCCACGAAGTCCTTGCGCATCTGTTCGAGCTGGTGAATGCGGGTGACATCACGCACGAGCATCAGGTGCTCGTTGTTGCCGTAGCGGGTCAGGTGCAGCTGGACACGCAGGCGATCGTTGATCGGCGAAGGGATTTCCAACGGTTCGGCGTAGTTTTCCGACTCGAAGTACTCTTTGAAGCGCGGGTGGCGTACCAGGTTGGTCACTGGCTGGCCGCCATCTTGCGGAGTCTTGAAACCGAGCAAGGTTTCAGCGGCGCGGTTCCACCATTCCAGGTTGCCATCGCTGTCGAGCATGATCACCGCGTCACGCAGTGCGGCGGTGGATTCCTGCACCCGATCGATCACTGCCTGCAGGCGCCCGCGCACACGTTGGTCACGGCGCTGCAGGTGGTAGATGCTGTCGAACACTTCACCCCACAGGCCGTAGCCGTCAGGCGGTGCTTCGTCGGGCTGGTGGTTGCGTAGCCAGTCATGCAGGCGCAGCAGCTGTTTGAGGGTCCAGCCCAGGTAGAGCGCCAGGCCGATGGCCAGGCTCCAGCCGTAGTAACCGCTGACCAGGCCGCCGATCAGGCAGACAGTGATCAACAACAGCAGGTGGCGAATCAGGGTCGCGTGCCAGTTCTGGTTCAATTGACGGTCCTTGTACAACGACGTGCAGCTTGGCGCTGGGGGCTCGATCAGCTTTTGGTCGAGAAGCGGTAGCCAGTGCCGCGCACGGTTTGTACCAGATTTTCATAGGCTTCACCCAGTGCCTTGCGCAGGCGCCGGATGTGCACGTCGACGGTGCGTTCCTCGACATACACGTTGCCGCCCCACACCTGGTCGAGCAATTGGCCACGGGTGTAGGCGCGTTCCTGGTGGGTCATGAAGAACTGCAACAGGCGGTATTCGGTAGGGCCCATTTCGGCAGGCTTGCCATCGATGGTCACGCGGTGGCTGATCGGGTCGAGCAGCAGGCCACCGACCTCGATCGGCGCTTCGCTGTCGCTCGGGCCGGTGCGACGCAGCACGGCTTTGAGGCGGGCAACCAGCTCGCGCGGGGAAAACGGCTTGGTGATGTAGTCGTCGGCACCCACTTCCAGGCCCTGAATCTTGTTGTCTTCCTCGCCCTTGGCGGTGAGCATGATGATCGGGATGTCACCGGTCAGCTCGTCTCGCTTGAGGCGGCGCGCCAGTTCGATGCCGGAGGTGCCGGGCAGCATCCAGTCGAGCAGGATCAGGTCCGGCTTGCGGTCGACGATGATCGCATGGGCCTGCTGGGAATTCTCCGCTTCCAGGCAGTCATAGCCGGCCATTTCCAATGCAACGGCGATCATCTCGCGAATAGGCGCTTCGTCGTCGACGATCAGAATGTTCCTGCCAACCATGCTCAAAACCTCTCCTGGGAAATCGTGTCTGGCCCGCATTAGATAACGGAATTATTGCAGCTGTGTGACAGGGCGTTGGCCGTTCTGGCGACATTGCGTGACTGGGCTAGGCTACACAGGGCCGTTGCGACGGCAACCTGAACTCATTCCACCCCCGAAACAATGGTGATTCCAATGACACGACACACGCTGAGCTGGATGGCCCTTTTTGCTGCACTGGCGCTTCCGGGGGTAGCGTCTGCCCACCATGCCATGGAGAAGGATGGCATGTGGGTCGATCACGCTGGCATGACCCTGTACACCTTTGACAAGGATTCAGGTGGCAAGTCGGTATGCAATGACGAGTGTGCCAAGAACTGGCCGCCGTTGATGGTCAAGAAGGACGATGAAGCGCCGAAGGACAAATGGACCCATGTGACGCGAGACGATGGTTCGATGCAGTGGGCCTATGACGGCAAGCCGCTGTACACCTTCATCAAGGACAAGAAAGCCGGAGACAAGACCGGTGATGGCGTGAAGGACGTCTGGCATATCGCCAAACCGTGAGATTGCCGGGGCCGCTTTGCGGCCCATGCGCCGGCAAGCCGGCTCCCACATGTACTGCGGTGGCTCTGTGGGAGCCGGCTTGCCGGCGATGAATTCAGCGCAGGGCGTAGTCCAGCACCACGCTGATGAAGATCAGCAACCCCGCCCAGTGATTGTGCAGAAACGCCTTGAAGCACGACTCCCGGTCCAGCTTGCGCGTCGACCAGAACTCCCACGCAAAGCACAGCACCGCCCCCAGCAGCCCGAGGTGGAACCAGCCCCCCAGCTCGAAGCGGCTGCCTGCCAGCAACAGACAACCCAGTGACAGCAGCTGCAAGGTCAGGATGATCACTCGGTCAGCGTCGCCGAACAGGATCGCCGTCGATTTCACACCGATCTTCAGGTCATCGTCGCGATCCACCATGGCGTAGTAGGTGTCATAACCCACCGTCCACAACAGGTTGGCGATGTACAGCAGCCAGGCACTGGCCGGCAATTCGCCGCCCGCGGCGGTGAACGCCATGGGAATGCCCCAGGAATACGCGGCGCCCAACACCACCTGCGGGTAGTAGGTGTAGCGCTTCATGAACGGGTAGCAGAACGCCAGGGCCACCGCGCCGAGCGACAGCCACACGGTCTGGCTGTTGGTGCACAGCACCAGCAGGAAACTCACGGCCACCAGAATGGCGCACAGCGCCAGCGCTTCGCGCGGTCTGACCCGGCCGCTGGCCAATGGGCGGTCGGCGGTGCGTTTGACGTGGCCATCGACCTTGCGGTCGGCGAAGTCGTTGATGCAGCAGCCGGCGGCACGCATCAGCACCACGCCGAGGCCGAAAATCAGCACGTTGGCCAAGGTTGGCGAACCTTGCCCGGCAATCCATACGGCGGTCAGGGTCGGCCACAGCAACAGGTAGATGCCGATAGGCCGGTCCATGCGGCTGAGCTGGACAAAGTCCCAGGCGCGCGGGTGCACGCGGTTGAGCGACTTGAGCAGTTGCAGGTACATCAGCGGTTGTCCTCCTTGGCCGCTTGCCACAGTGCCGGCAGGAATACCTCGGCCACCAGCAGGTCGAGGCCGTTGCGTTCGAAGCGCGAGCGGCGCCCCCACAAGCCTTCATGGGCCGCTTCGGCAGGCAGCCAGGGCTGTGGATAAGTGCACACTTCGATGGGGTGGCGGATGAACGCCTGGTCGCAGAATAGCAACTCGCCCAGCGAACGGCTGCCAAGGGTTTCCAGGTCCAGACCGCCGCGCTCCAGCGCACTGCGGCTGGCCACGCTGCGGGCGAATACCCAGGGTTGGCCATGGCCGCGCAGGTACACTTCGCGCACCCAGCCCTCAGCGCCCGGAGCGATGCGCAGTGCCTGGCATTCGTCATCGCGCAGCGGCTGCCAGCCCTCGAACAGTGGGGTAACGCTGAAGTGATCGTGGGACAGGTGGGTCAGCCGGCGAGTCAGGGAGCCTTCGTCGAACAGCCAGTCAAGGGTAGGCTGGTCGATATCGGTCGCCAGCTGTGAATACGGCAGCCACGCGACAGCGGCTGCTTGCGGGGATTCGTACGACACGTCGGTATGCTTTGTTACAGCCAGAGAGGCGGCGAGCTTAGCATGATTGCCCCGACTGCTTGCATAATGCCCGCGAAAGGGCCTTGAGCCCGTATGACAAAGCCTGAGCCTGTACCGAGGAACGACACCCCATGAAGAAGTGGCAATGTATTGTCTGTGGCCTGATCTACGACGAGGCCGAAGGTTGGCCGGATGACGGCATCGCCCCCGGCACCCGCTGGGAAGATGTGCCGCAGGACTGGCTGTGTCCCGACTGCGGTGTCGGCAAGAGCGACTTCGAAATGATCGCCATCGGCTGATCCCCAACCTGTTTGCACATACGAGAGGAAAGCACGACATGACGTCCCCCGTGGTAATCATCGGTACTGGCCTGGCGGGCTATAACCTGGCCCGTGAATTTCGCAAGCTCGATGGCGAGACGCCGCTGCTGCTGATCACGGCCGATGACGGTCGCTCCTACTCCAAGCCGATGCTCTCCACAGGTTTCGCCAAGCAAAAGGACGCCGACGGCCTGTGCATGGCCGAGCCGGGCGCCATGGCCGAGCAGCTCAAGGCCGAAGTCCGCACCCATACCCGCATCAGCGGCATCGACCCCGGCCACAATCGCCTGTGGATCGGTGAAGAGGCCGTCGAGTACCGCGACCTGGTGCTGGCCTGGGGCGCGCAAACCGTGCAGGTGCCGATCGAAGGCGATGGTGCTGATTGGGTTTTCCCGATCAATGATCTGGAGGATTACGCACGTTTCCGTGCCGCGGCCGCTGGCAAGCAGCGTGTGTTGATCCTCGGTGCCGGATTGATCGGCTGTGAATTCGCCAATGACATGAGCCTGGGCGGTTTTCAGGTCGATGTGGTGGCCCCCTGCGAGCAGATCATGCCGACCCTGCTGCACCCAGCCGCGGCCGCTGCGGTGCAAGCCGGGTTGCAAGGCTTGGGGGTACGTTTCCACCTCGGCCCGGTGCTGACCCTTCTGCAGCAGGAAGGTGATGGGCTCGAAGCGCACCTGTCCGACGGCAGTGTGATCGCCTGTGACCTGGTGGTATCCGCGATTGGCCTGCGTCCACGCACGGACCTGGCCGCGGCCGCCGGGCTGCAGATCAATCGTGGCGTGGCGGTGGACCGCCAGTTGCGCACTTCCCACGGCAATATCTATGCGCTGGGCGATTGTGCCGAAGTCGAGGGCATCAACCTGCTCTACGTGATGCCGCTGATGGCCTGCGCCCGTGCCTTGGCCCAGACCCTGGCCGGCAACCCGACAACTGTCAGCTACGGGCCGATGCCAATCACCGTCAAGACGCCGGCTTGCCCCCTGGTAGTGTCACCTGCGCCTCAGGGCCGTGAAGGCACCTGGCAGGTGGAAGGGCAGGGCAGTGACCTGAAAGTGCTCTGCCACGCTGCTGACGGCCAACTGCTGGGTTACGCCCTGACGGGCAGCGCCGTCATGGAAAAACTGGCGCTCAATAGGCAGTTGCCCGCCCTTATGGCGTAAACGGCGGGCGTTCTGTCGGATTTATCCTGTTGTTGATCACACAATGGCCGCCCTGATACTGGCGCGGCCTCGGTGGGCGTGCCATTCTCACTTCCGTCTGCCGCAGATTAGAGCCTGCGGTGCCTTGAACGCTGCTTCAATGGCAGCACGGCAATAACAACAAGAAATCCCGTCAAAGAGGCTTCACTATGCGTAAACCAGAACTCGCCGCCGTCATCGCCGAAAAGGCCGATCTGACCAAGGAAAAGGCCAACCAGGTGCTGAACGCGATTCTCGACAGCATCACCGGTGCCCTGGACAAGGACACCGTCACGCTGGTCGGTTTCGGTACCTTTGAAAAACGCCATCGTGGTGCCCGCACCGGGAAAAACCCGCAAACCGGCCAGCCGGTGAAAATCAAGGCCAGCAACACCGTTGCCTTCAAGCCTGGCAAGAACCTGCGCGACAGCGTCAACACACCTGCCAAGCCGGCCAAGAAAGGCAAGTGATCGATTCCTGACATCCCCAGTGTCAGCACAACGGGCGCCTTCGGGCGCCCGTTGTGCGTTCTGCAGGCAACGTGCGGCGAACTTGCATAATTAGTTCAGGAAAAGGATAAACTGCGCGCTTCAGTCATATTTCATTCGAGGCGCGTTGATGAAGTTCCGCTTTCTTCTCTGGGCCATGGGACTGCTGATGGCCAGGGCCAGCCGCAACAACCCGGCGTTTCAGCAGCAACTCAAAGACAAGGACCTGGTGTTCCAGATGCAGACGCTGGACGGCAGGGTCGCCCGGCACTTCATCGTCAGTGACCAGCGCATCAGCAGCAAAGGCGGTGTGCACGCGCAGCCGGCCTTCGCGATTGCCTTCAAGGACGCGGCTTATGGCTTCGCCACGCTGCAGGCGGGCAACAAGCAGCTGGCGTTCATGCAGGGGATTCAGGACAAGAGCATCCAGATCAAGGGCAATCCGGCGCTGGTGATGTGGTTCCAGGGGCTGATGAAGTACCTGAAACCGAAGAAGAAGGGCTGATATCGCCGGGGCCGCTTTGCGGCCCTTTCGCGACACAAGGCCGCTCCTACAAAAGCACCGCGTTCCCCTGTAGGAGCGGCCTTGTGTCGCGAAAGGGCTGCAAAGCAGCCCCAACGGCCTTAATGCGGTGCGTTGAACTGCGAAGCCAGCTCACGCAACAAGGTCTCGGCCTCCAGCACCTTGTTCACCGCGTCCTCGGCCTTCTCCCGGGTGATGCCAAGGCGCTCGAGCAGTTCATCAGGAATCGCTTCCTGCGGCCCCGAGCCAATACCCCGCGTGCGCAACAGGCGAGTCGCCAGGCACACCAGGTTCGGATACGCGGCGTATTCACCGTCATACGTAGGGTCGTGCTGGAAACGCAGCGCGGTGGACAGCTCTTCAGGCATATCCCACAGCTTCATCAGCCAGGCGCCGATCTGTTCGCGGCTGATACCCAGCAGGTGCTGCTCGACGAAGGTGTGGCACAGATGCGGGTTGACCTCCAGGTGCCGGCAGATCAGCGAGAAGTGCGGCGGGAACACATGGGCCAGCAACAGGTAGCCAAAATTGTGAAGCAAGCCTGCCAGGTAGGTCAGGCCGGCCTCTGGGCGTTCGGCGCGCGGCATGGCGCGGGTCAGCCCCTCGATGATTGCCGCGGTGTAGATCGACTGCTGCCAGTAGGGCGTAGCTTGCTGCGGATGATCCTTGGGCAGGCTCAGGGTCTTGCCCAGCGCCAGGCCCAGGGCCAGGTTGATCACCAGGTCGAAGCCCAGCACGCGAACGATGGCATCTTCCACCGAGCGAATCTTGCCGGGTGAGGCGTAGTAGGGCGATGCGGCCCAGCTGACCACCTGGGCGGCCAGGGCGGGGTCGGTTTCGACCACGCCGGTGATGTCGTCGATGCTGGCGTTAGGGTCGACGCGCAGCTTGATGATCTTCTGCGCGGTGTCGGCCAGCGGTGGGATCTCGATGGTTTCTTCCAGGCGCTTCTGGATGCGGCGGGCGGTGAACGCCTGGACGGCCTGGGTAATTTCCCTGGAGTCGTCGTCTGGCCGGTCGAGATTAGGGCGAATCTCCCTGACCGGTTGACCGAAACCGCCGGCGCTGGCCTTGGCCAGCATGCGCTTGTAATCGTCACGCTTGATTTCCAGCAACAGGCCCGCCTCGCCAGACTGGATCAGCAGGTGTTCGGCATCGAGCAACTTGCCTTCGTAGAGGCATGGCGAACTGGTCAGTGCCGGAATGCCAGGCAGGGCCTTGAGCTGGTGCTTGTCGAGCATCTGCTTGAGGCGTGCGACGGGTACGGCCTTGAGCTTGCGGCCGGTCAGCTCTTCCAGGCGATTGAGGTCGAGCAGCTTGGTCTGTGGGAACAGGACCATCAAGGCGCCGATCTCGTCGTCGAGCAGGATCGCCTGCACGCGTGCGGCGGCTGGCAAGTGCGGATGATCTGGCACCTCGCGGTACGCCACGCCCAGTTTTTCGAGCAACAGCCGGATGACAGACGGGGCGTGCGGGGTTGCGGTGTCCAGGGCAACTTCAGTCATGGTCTGTATCCACAAATTCTTTGAAACGCGAAGTATAACCAGCCTGATCGCAAAGCTGGATCCATTCTGGGACAGGCGTCACACCTGGCCATATTGCTGGCCGTGACGCAGCCAGCGGTCGAGCAATGGGCTGACATGCTCCGGCCAGCGCGCCAGCAGGGCCTGGGCGGCGTCGCGCACCGCCGGCAGCAGGTCGGCGTCGCGCATCAGGTCGGCGACCTTGAACTGCAGCAGGCCGGTCTGGCGCGTCCCGAGCATTTCGCCTGGGCCGCGCAGCTCCAGGTCCTTTTCGGCGATGATGAAACCATCGTTGGTTTCCCGCATGATCCCCAGGCGTTCGCGACCGATCTGCGACAGCGGTGGGTGATACAGCAGCACGCAGTGGCTCACCGCGCTGCCCCGGCCAACCCGGCCGCGCAGCTGGTGCAACTGCGCCAGACCCAGGCGCTCGGGGTTCTCGATGATCATCAGGGTGGCATTGGGCACGTCGACGCCCACTTCGATCACCGTGGTGGCCACCAGCAGTTGCAGGTTGCCTTGCTTGAATTCGGCCATCACCGCGGCTTTTTCCGCGGGCTTCATGCGCCCATGGATCAGGCCTACGCGCAGCTCGCCCAACGCACTGCCGAGGTCTTCATAGGTGCTTTCGGCGGCCTGGCAGGTGAGTTCCTCGGATTCTTCGATCAGGGTGCATACCCAGTAGGCCTGGCGGCCTTCGGCACAGGCGGCGCGCACCCGCTCGACCACCTCGAAGCGGCGACTGTCAGCCACCAGCACGGTATTTACCGGTGTACGGCCTGGCGGCAGTTCATCGAGCACCGAGGTGTCGAGGTCGGCATAGGCGCTCATGGCCAGGGTGCGCGGGATCGGTGTGGCGGTCATGATCAACTGGTGCGGGCACAGTTCGCCGGCCACGCCCTTTTTGCGCAAGGCCAGGCGCTGCTGAACGCCGAAACGGTGCTGTTCGTCGATGATCGCCAGGGCCAGGTGCTTGAACTGCACCTCTTCCTGGAACAGCGCATGGGTGCCGACCACCATCGGCGCACCCTTGGCGATTTGCTCCAGGGCGCTGGCGCGGGCCTTGCCCTTGAGCTTGCCGGCCAGCCAGGCGACTTCGAGGCCCAGCGGTTCGAGCCAGCGCTTGAAGGTGATGTAGTGCTGTTCGGCGAGAATCTCGGTGGGCGCCATCAGCGCCACCTGGTAGCCGGCTTCCAGGGCCTGCAGCGCGGCAAGGGCAGCGACCACGGTCTTGCCGGCGCCGACATCGCCTTGTACCAGGCGCATCATCGGCTCGGCCTGGCTCAGGTCATAGGCGATTTCGTTGGCCACCCGCTGCTGCGCACCGGTGGGCTGGAAGCCCAAGTTCGCCAGGTACTGCGCCTGCAGGCGCTTGGCCTTGGGCAGCACCGGCGCGCGCAGGCTGCGCAGGCTCTCGCGCAGGCGTTGCTGCGACAGCTGGTGGGTCAGCAGCTCTTCGAAGGCCAGGCGATGCTGGGCCCAGTGCTGGCCCTCGGCAAGCTCGTCGAGGTCGGCATCGGCCGGTGGGTTGTGCAGGTAGCGGATCGCATCGTCCAGCGGCGCCAAGTGGTAGTCGCGGGCCAGTTCGTCGGGCAGCCAGTCCGGCAGGCTGCGCGGGCCAAGCATGCCCAGGCTCTGCTGGCAGAGCAGGCGCAGGCGCTGCTGGGTGAGCCCTTCGGTGGACGGGTAGATAGGCGTCAGGGTCTGCTCGACCGGTGGCGCTGGCTCGTCGCCGTTGAGCGCGCGGTACTCGGGGTGGTAGATCTCCAGGCCCGAGGCACCTGGGCGCGCCTCGCCGTAGCAGCGCAGGTGAGTGCCGCGTTTGAGGCCCTCCTTCTGCGCATTGCTGAAGTGATAGAAGCGCAGGCTGAGCACGCCGCTGCCATCGCCCAGGCGCACCACCAGGCTGCGGCGCTTGCCCATGGTCACATCGGTACCGCTGACCACGCCTTCGATCACCGCATCCTGCCCTGGGCGCAGTTGGCCAATGGGTACCACGCGGGTGCGGTCCTGGTAACGCAAGGGCAGGTGGAACAGCACGTCTTGCAGATTCTCCAGGCCTACCTTGGCGAGTTTTTCCGCCATGGCTTCGCCAACGCCCTTGAGCGCGGTGACCGAGACCTTCGACAGCTCACTCATGGATCAGGCCGATTGTTCCACGGGCGGCTTGGCCACCGAGCAAAGGCGAATCGAGTCGGCGAGGATCTCGATGGCCTTCGGCCGCGGGAAGCTGGCGCGCCAGGCGATGGCCACGGTACGGAACGGTGCCGGTGCTGTCAGTGGGCGAACTTCGATCACCCCTGGCGCGTAGTGGTGGCTGTGCACCGCAGACAGCGGCAGGATCGACACGCCCAGGCCGGAGGCGACCATGTGGCGGATGGTTTCCAGCGAGCTGGACTCGACCGTGGTGTGCTTGGCGCCCTCACCGCCCTTGTTCAGCGTCGGGCAGGCTTCCAGAACCTGGTCGCGGAAGCAGTGGCCCTCGCCGAGCAGCAGCAGGCTCTTGTCGTTGAGCATGGCGGTGTCGATGGTCTTTTTCGCCGTCCAGGGGTGGTCGGCGGGCATCAAGGCACAGAATGGCTCATCGTACAGCGGAAGGGTCAACACGTCGGCTTCGTTGAAGGGCAGGGCGATGATCACCGCGTCCAGTTCGCCGTTGCGCAGTTTCTCGCGCAGCACGTGGGTGAAGTTTTCTTCGATGTACAGCGGCATCTGCGGCGCCACGCGGTGCAGCTGCGGGATCAGGTGCGGGAACAGGTAGGGCCCGACCGTGTAGATCGCACCGACCTTGAGTGGGGCGGTCAGCTGGTTCTTGCCGGCCTGGGCCAGCTCGCGGATACCTTGGGCTTGTTCCAGAACCTTCTGCGCCTGGGCGACGATGCTCTCGCCGACCGGGGTCAGGCGTACCGCGCTCTTGCTGCGCTCGAAGATCAGCACACCAAGCTCGTCCTCCAGCTTTTTCACGCCGACCGACAGGGTCGGCTGGCTGACATGGCAGCGTTCGGCGGCGTGGCCGAAGTGCTGCTCCTGGGCGAGGGTGACGATGTAGCGAAGTTCTGTGAGGGTCATAACGTGCGTCCATGAAGTTGCGGGCCCAGCATAGCGGCTGCAATCGATAGACGCACGTTATCAGACTTGCTGATTTGTGACAGAAACAAAAGTATCAGCGACGGTCCAGCGAGTAGACGAACGGTGCCACGACCTCGATCGTGCCATTGTTCAGTAGCTCCGGTGGCGGCTTGGGTACCGTGCCGGCCCGGCGGATCATCTCCAGGGTCGCCCGGTCCAGTGCTGCACTGCCGGAACCACCGGCCATGGAGTAGGAGACCACCTTGCCTTCGGCGTCGACCACGAAGCGCAGGCGGTTGATGCCCTGCAGGCCACGGCGGCGCGCGTCTTCCGGGTAACGCTTGTACTTCGCCAGGTGGCGCAGCAAGTCGCTTTGCCAACTCGGCAATGCTTTGCTGTTGGAAGCGATGCTCGGCGCCGGTGCCGCCGACTTCTGCGGTGGCGTGTTGCTTGGCGGCGTATCGACCACTTCTTCCTTGGCCGGTGGCTCGTCCTTCGGCGGCTCAGGCTTTTTCTCAGGCTTGGGCGGCTGTGGCTTGGGCTTGGGCTTCGGTGGCTTGGCGATGGCGATTTTCGGTTTCGGCGCCTCTACCAGCTTGGGCAACGGCGGTTCTTCGACCGGTGCCGGCGGCTGTGGGGCGGCCTTGGGTGGTGGTGGCGGTGCGGGCTCGGGCAGAGGTGCCAGCTCGACCATCATGGCTGCCGGGGGCAGCTCGATGGCCTGGGGCACCGACCAGTTGAGCGTCAGCAGCACAGCGACTACGTGCACGCCCAGCACGATCGCCAGGCTGCCACCGTAGCGCGCCATGTTTGAGCGCGGTTTCGTCATTTCTTGGCTGCCGTCTCGAGACCTACCAGACCGACCTTGAGGTAGCCGGCCGCGCGCATGTTGTTCATCACTTCCATCAGGTCACCGTAATCCACGCCCTTGTCGGCCTGGAAGAAGATGGTGGTTTCCTTGTCACCCTTGGTCTTGGCATCGAGCATCGGGCCAAGCTGTGCGGGGGCAGGTACCTGATCGTCGCCGACATACAGCTTCTGGTCGGCCTTGACGCTGACGAACACCGGTTTCTCGGGCCTCGGCGCCGGCTTGGCGGTCGAGGCCGGCAGGTCGACCTTGATGTCGACCGTGGCCAGGGGGGCGGCGACCATGAAGATGATCAGCAGCACCAGCATCACGTCGATGAACGGCGTGACGTTGATTTCGTGGTTTTCGGCGAGGTCGTCGCCACCTTCGTTGAGATGCAGGCCCATGGCTTACCCCACTTTCACCATGTGCGGGGTAGCGCGTTCGCTACCCTGGTGGTCCAGGTCACGGCTGACCAGCAGCAGGACCTGCGCCGACGCGTCGGACACCTGCGCCTTGTAGCCGGCGATGGAGCGAGCGAAGACGTTGTAGATGACCACGGCCGGGATCGCGGCGACCAGGCCCAGGGCGGTGGCCAGCAGGGCCTCGGCAATACCAGGGGCTACGACGGCCAGGTTGGTGGTCTGGGTTTTGGCGATGCCGATGAAGCTGTTCATGATGCCCCACACGGTACCGAACAGACCCACGAACGGCGCGGTGGAACCAATAGTCGCCAGTACGCCGGTGCCGCTGCTCATGTTACGGCCGCTGGCATGCACCAGGCGCTCCAGGCGGAAGCTGACGCGTTCCTTGATGCCTTCTTTCTCGCGAGCGTTGGCCGACAGGCGCATCTCTTCGAGGGCGTCGTGGACCAGGGTGTGGGCCAGGGTGCCTTCCTTGTTGGAGACGTCGCTGGCTTCCTTGAGGGTGGCGGACTTCTTCAGCTGGGCGATCTCGACACGCAGGCGGCGCTTGGCGCCCATCAGCTCGAAGCCTTTGGCGATCCAGATGGTCCAGGTGATGATCGAGGCGATGGCCAGGCCGATCATCACGGCCTTCACCACCACATCGGCGTTCTTGTACATGCCCCACGGGGACAGGTCGTGGGCCATGCCCAGGGAGGTGTCCTCAACCAGCGCTTCGGTAGCTGGGTCCACGACGACCGGTGCATCGGCCGCAGCTGCGGCTTGGGCGGCGGCAGCAGGCGCCTGACCTTCGGCGGCTGGGGTAGCCGGAGCGGTGGCGGCGGCCGGAGCGCTGGCATTGGCGGTTGGCTCATCGGCCATGGCCACTGGGGCCAGCACCAGGCTGAACATCAGCGCGGCGATGGCGCGCCAGGCGCGCGACGGGGTTGGCGAAGCGGAAGGTTGAGTACGTGTCATGCTGGCCGGACCTGATGAAGAAAAAAGTGAGCGTTCTCCAAGGCCTCGAGATAGGCCGAGAACAGATAGGCCCGCATTATTGCAAGTAATTCTTGTTAACAAAAGTAATCTCGTTGCTTTTTTCGCCTATGGTCTAGCCGCCTATCGAGTAATCCATATAGTCTGACCCTTTGGGAAAAGGACTATTTCGATGTCAGACCTTTCCGCTGTGATTGTGGGTTGTGGTGATGTAGGCAGTCGCCTGGCCCAGCAACTGCTGGCCTCTGGCTGGCAGGTGAGCGGCCTGCGGCGCTCGGTCGAGCAGCTCCCGCAGGGTGTTTCAGCTATCGCCGCCGATCTTTCGGATGCGCGTATCCCTAAGGCCTGGCCACAGCGTTCGCCTGATTACCTGGTGTATTGCGTCGCGGCCAGCCAGCACGATGAGGCGGGATATCAAGCGGCTTATGTCGACGGTATGCGCCATGTGCTGGCGTGGCTGGCGGCGCGTGGGCAGCACCCGCGGCGCTTGCTGTTCGTCTCCAGCAGCAGTGTGTTTGCGCAAAAGGACGGGGAGTGGATCGACGAGACCGCTGCCACCGAGCCGGAGGGCTATTCCGGGCGCGTGATGCTGGAGGCCGAACGGCTGGCGCTGGAAAGTGGCATCCCGGCCAGTGTCGTGCGTTTGACCGGGATCTATGGCCCCGGCCGCGAGTGGTTGCTGAGCCAGGTGCGCCAAGGGTATCGAGTGGCTGAAGAGCCGCCGCTGTATGGCAATCGCATCCATGCCGAGGACGCTGCAAGCCTGCTGGCGTTCCTGCTACAGGCCGACGCCGATGGCGTGGCGCTCGACGATTGCTATATCGGTGTGGATGACGACCCGGCGCCGCTGGCCGATGTGGTGGCCTGGCTGCGGGCATACATGGGCGTTACCGAGTGGTCGGATGAGCAGCGGGTGCGACGGACTGGCAGCAAGCGCTGTAGCAATGCACGGGTGCGGGCGTTGGGTTGGGTGCCGGCATATCCGAGCTACAAGGAAGGTTATGCGGCCATTCTGCAAGATAGAGGCTGAGTCTAACGGCCCTATCGCCGGCTTGCCGGCGATAGGGCCAATGAAATCAGCCCAGACCTGAAACTAGCGCTCCAGCACCCACTGACGATTACCGGCAGCCAATTGTGGCATCTCATCCGGCTTCGCACGGTTCACCGCCTGGAAAATCTCCAGCTTGTCACCCTCGCGTTTGAAGATGAACGGTGCGCCCCGCTGGTTGCGCTCCAGCCACAGGCTGTCGTTGCTGCCACCCATGCTGGCGCAGTCGCCGGCCAGGCACAGGGCGTAGCGGTCCGGGCCCGGCAAGCCGGTCACGCTGCCGTTGTCGGCGAAGTGCACCTTGCTACCGGTGCCCTGGCCTTCGACAATCTTCCACTCACCGCCCAGGTACGCCTGGTACAGCGCTTTCTCGAAGCTGCCGCCCAGTGGCGCATTGCCCGGTTGCTTGGCGCGCACGAAGGTCTGTTCGACGCCAGACGAGTCGGTGGTTTTCAGTTCATTGCCATCGAGTGCCAGCTGTTCGGTCTGGCCGCCCTGGAAGGTGGCCTGCCATTGTTTGTCGTTGGCGCTCAACTGGCCGTCGGCGGCCTCGAAACCATTGCTGAAGCTGGCTTGTTGATTGGCCACGTCGAGCTTCCACTCGAATACCGGGCCATGCTCGTTCAGGGCTTGGCGCAGGTTGCCACTTTTGGTGGCGGCCTTGATGGCATTCTGGTTGATCCAGGTGCCGTTGAAATCTTCGGGTTTGTGGCTGGCGCAACCGCTCAGAAGCAGGGCTGCCAGCGCGAGGGGCAGTGCTTGACGCATGATGGGGTAACCTTGAACAGGAAGGTGACGGGCAGGGCGCCCGTCACCAGCGGCATCACTCGATGACCAGGATGGCGTCCATTTCGACCTGGGAGCCTTTCGGCAGCGCGGCAACACCGATGGCGGCGCGGGCTGGGTAAGGCTGCTCGAAGTAACGGCCCATTACCTCGTTGACCTTGGCGAAGTGGCTCAGGTCGGTGAGGAAGATGTTCAGCTTGACGATGTCCTTGAACGAACCGCCAGCGGCTTCGGCAACGGCCTTGAGGTTCTCGAACACCTGTACGGTCTGGGCTTCGAAGCCTTCGACCAGTTCCATGGTTTTCGGGTCCAGCGGGATCTGGCCGGACATGTACACGGTATTGCCAGCTTTGATCGCTTGCGAGTAGGTACCGATGGCGGCTGGGGCCTTGTCACTGTTGATGACGGTCTTGCTCATGATGACTCCTTGCGGTTGGCGGACTACGTACGCATGCGGGTGATGCGGACCACGCCGGTCAGCGTACGCAGCTTCTTGATCACACGAGCCAGGTGCACGCGGTCGTGCACGCTGACCACCAGTTGGACAACGCTGATACGACCGTCGCGTTCATCCATGCTGATCTTCTCGATGTTGCCGTCGGCGGCATTGACGCTGCTGGCCAGCAGCGCGATCAGGCCGCGCTGGTGCTCGAGCTCGACGCGCAGCTCGACATTGAATTCGCCGGTGATGTCCTTGGCCCAGGAGAGTTGCACGCACTTCTCTGGGTTGTGGCGAATTTCACTGATATTGCGGCAGTTCTCCAGGTGCACGACCATGCCCTTGCCGGCAGACAGGTGGCCGACGATCGGGTCGCCAGGGATCGGTGTACAGCACTTGGCGTAGCTCAGGACCAGGCCTTCGGTGCCGCGGATCGCCAGCGGGCCTTCCGGGGCCGGCAGCTGCTCGCCTTCGGCCGACAGCAGGCGACGGGCGACCACATAGGCCATGCGATTGCCCAGGCCGATGTCTTCGAGCAGGTCTTCGATCAGTTCCAGGCGGTATTCGGCCAGAATGCCCTGGATGCGCTCCTGAGGGATCTGTTCCAGGCTGCTGTCGAATCCGGTCAGCACCTTGTTCAACAGGCGTTCGCCAAGGCTGATCGACTCGGAGCGGCGTTGCTGCTTGAGCGCGTGGCGAATATGCGTGCGCGCCTTGCCGGTGACCACGAAGTTGAGCCAGGCCGGGTTCGGCCGCGCACCAGGGGCGCTGACGATCTCGACCGTCGAACCGCTCTGCAGTGGTTCGGACAACGGCGCCAGTCGCCGGTTGATGCGGCAGGCGATGCAGCTATTGCCGACGTCGGTGTGTACCGCGTAGGCGAAGTCGACGGCGGTGGAGCCTTTGGGCAGCTCCATGATCCGCCCTTTCGGGGTGAAGACGTAGACCTCGTCCGGGAACAGGTCGATCTTCACGCTCTCGATGAATTCCAGCGAGTTGCCGGCGCGCTGCTGCAGCTCAAGGATGCCCTTGACCCACTGACGTGCGCGGGCATGGCTGCCCTTGGGCTGTTCGTCGTCGTTGGACTTGTACAGCCAGTGCGCGGCGATGCCATTGTTGGCCATCTCTTCCATTTCGCGGGTGCGGATCTGGATTTCGATGGGCACACCGTGCATGCCGAACAGGGTGGTGTGCAACGACTGGTAGCCGTTGGCCTTGGGAATCGCGATGTAATCCTTGAAGCGGCCGGGCAGGGGCTTGTACAGGTTGTGTACGGCGCCGAGCACGCGGTAGCAGGTGTCGACCTTGTCGACGATGATGCGGAAGGCATACACGTCCATGATCTCGTTGAAGGCGCGACGCTTGCCGCGCATCTTCTTGTAGATGCCATAGAGGTGTTTCTGCCGGCCGCTGACCTCGCCCTGGATGCCGTCGGCAGCCAGGCAGTTGGCCAGCGAGTGTTCGATCTTGGCGACAATTTCCTTGCGGTTGCCGCGTGCGCTCTTGACTGCCCGGTGGATCAGCGACGAGCGCATCGGGTGCATGGCCTTGAAACCGAGGTCCTCGAATTCAACGCGCACGGTGTGCATGCCCAGGCGATTGGCGATGGGGGCGTAGATTTCCAGGGTTTCCTTGGCGATGCGCCGGCGTTTTTCGCCGGACAGCACTTCCAGCGTGCGCATGTTGTGCAGGCGGTCGGCCAGCTTGACCAGGATCACGCGAATATCGCGGGCCATGGCCATGGCCATCTTCTGGAAGTTTTCGGCCTGCGCTTCGGCCTTGGTCTCGAAGTTCATCTGGGTCAGCTTGCTGACCCCATCGACCAGTTCGGCAACCGTCTCGCCAAACTGCTGGCTGAGGGCTTCCTTGGCGATGCCGGTGTCTTCGATCACGTCGTGCAGCATGGCCGCCATCAGGCTCTGATGGTCCATGTGCATGTCGGCGAGGATGCTGGCCACGGCCAGCGGATGGGTCACGTAGGGCTCGCCGCTACGGCGGCGCTGCCCATCGTGCGCCTGTTCGGCGTAAAAGTAGGCCCGGCGAACCAGGTTGACCTGTTCGGGGCCCAGGTAGGTCGACAGCCGTTCGGCTAAGACTTCTATGCCCGGCATGGTTTCACCTCTTGCCGAGGAAGAGGGCCTTGTGCCGCGCGACGTCGACCAGGCATGGATCAGACAGCCTCGTTGTTCTCGTCCTCGAACGCGGCGAAGACCGGATCCTCGGTGACGATCTCTTCGGCGGCGATGAACTCAGGGGTGACGATACCTTCGGCGATCTCGCGCAGGGCGACCACGGTCGGCTTGTCGTTTTCCCACGCTACGCGCGGCTCTTTGCCGCCGGTAGCCAGCTGACGGGCGCGCTTGGTCGAGAGCATGACCAGCTCAAAACGGTTATCCACGTGTTCCAGGCAGTCTTCAACAGTTACGCGGGCCATGGTCTTCCTCAGTAGCAAATGCGATGGGCGTGCAGCCCAATATGGGCAGGCGGACTCGATAGTTTAAAAAATCACCAGCCAATAGGGAAGCGCTGTTTTACCGGGTGGACCTGCGGTGGCTGCATCGCTGGCAAGCCAGCGCCCACAGTTGCCAAGAACACTGCGATACCCATGGGAGCCGGCTTGCCGACGAAAGGGCCGCAACAGACACCTTGAATGCTTGAACTCGACGATAACGTTTCCGGCCCCGGAAACACAACACCCTTACAACATGGCATCCCGCAACCGCGGCGTCAGCTCCTCGAACAACGTCTGCACCGAGCGCAATGCCCGGCAATCCGGCCGTGTCAGCAACCACAGCTGGGTATCGCAACCGGGCAAGGGCCCGCTCAGCGCCTCGACGCCAGGCAAGGCATCGACCATATAGTCAGGCAACGCCGCCACCCCAAGCCCGGTACTCACCAGCTGGGCGATGGTCGACATGCTGCTGCATTGATAACGCGGGCTCAGTCCGGGGTACTGTTGGTTGCGCCAGACCACCGTGGGGTGGTCCTGCATCGAGTCGTCCGGTGCAATCCACGGCACGCTGCCGGCTGATTCGGTCAGGCGTTCGCGCCACTGGAGCTGACCGCAGATCACATAGGACGTGGAGCCCAGGCAGCGCCCGACCAGATGCTCTGGGGGGGTATTGGTCAGCCGCAGAGCGATATCGGCATCGCGTCGGCTGAGGTTGGCGAACGTGTTGGAGGTGCCCATCTCCAGCGACAAGGCCGGGTAATTCGGCATGAAGTCCGCCAACGCCGGCAGCAGTAGACTGTGCATCACCGCTTCGGTACAAGTCAGACGAACGGTGCCGCTGACCACTTGTTCACCGCTGCTCATGGCAATGCGCGCGGCATCCAGCGCCTGCTCGGCGCGTTCGGCCTGCTCGGCCAGGGCCTGGGCGGTATCGGTCGGCAGGTAGCCTTTGCGGCTCTTGACGAAGAGCGCGGTGCCGAGCGCCGACTCGAGGCGACGGATCGAACGGAACACCGTGGAAACGTCGACTTTGAGCAGCTCGGCGGCCTTGGCCAACGAGCGACCACGTTCCAGGGCCAGGACCAGGGAGAGGTCGGCGTGGGTAATCTGATATTGCATTGATGCACGCTCTGCTTGCCGAATTGCCAATGTCTGTTGCGTTGCGGCCATTTTATAGTGAAACGGCCCCCGGGAATCAATGCGCCCGGTCGGGTAACCAGTCCCCACGATGGGAAAAGTGAAAAGAACAACAGCTGCAACCATCGTCGCCCGTGTGGCGCCAGCCGTATCCCCACATCGCCGCAGCACCTTCAAAGGATGTACACCATGACGTCGGTTAACCCGTGCGCCAGTTCTTCCAGCGAGATGAAAGACTTCCTCCAGGCCCATCCGGACACCCAGTACGTCGATCTGCTGATCTCCGACATGAACGGCGTGGTACGTGGCAAGCGCATCGAGCGGGCTAGCCTGCACAAGGTGTACGAAAAGGGTATCAACCTGCCGGCGTCGCTGTTCGCGCTGGACATCAACGGTTCGACCGTCGAGAGCACCGGGCTTGGCCTGGACATCGGCGATGCTGACCGCATCTGCTTCCCGATCCCCGGCTCGCTGTCCGACGAGCCTTGGCAAAAGCGCCCGACCGCCCAGTTGCTGATGACCATGCACGAGCTGGACGGCGCCCCGTTCTTCGCCGACCCGCGTGAAGTGCTGCGTCAGGTGGTGAGCAAGTTCGACGACCTGGGCCTGGATATCTGCGCCGCGTTCGAACTGGAGTTCTACCTGATCGACCAGGACAACCTCAACGGTCGCCCGCAGCCACCGCGTTCGCCGATTTCCGGCAAGCGCCCGCAGTCGACCCAGGTCTACCTGATCGACGACCTCGACGAATATGCCGACTGCCTGCAGGACATGCTGGAAGCGGCCAAGGAGCAGGGTCTGCCGGCCGATGCCATCGTCAAGGAAAGCGCCCCGGCGCAGTTCGAAGTCAACCTGCACCACGTTGCTGATCCGCTCAAGGCCTGCGACTACGCGATCTTGCTCAAGCGTCTGATCAAGAACGTCGCCTACGACCATGAGATGGACACCACCTTCATGGCCAAGCCCTACCCGGGCCAGGCGGGCAACGGTCTGCACGTGCATATCTCGCTGCTGGACAAGAAAACCGGCAAGAACATCTTCAGCAGCGATGACCCGCTGCAAAGCGATACGCTGCGCCATGCCATCGGCGGTGTACTGGAAACCATGCCGGCGTCGATGGCCTTCCTGTGCCCGAACATCAACTCCTACCGCCGCTTCGGTGCGCAGTTCTACGTGCCCAATGCGCCGAGCTGGGGCCTGGACAACCGCACCGTGGCGGTTCGCGTGCCGACCGACAGCAGCGAAAACGTGCGCATCGAGCACCGCGTGGCCGGCGCCGATGCCAACCCGTACCTGATGCTCGCGGCGATCCTCGCCGGCATCCACCATGGCCTGACCACCAAGGTCGAGCCGGGCGCGCCGATCGAAGGCAACTCCTACGAGCAGTTGGAGCAGAGCCTGCCGAACAACCTGCGCGACGCCCTGCGCGCACTGGATGACAGCGAAGTCCTCAACCAATACATCAGCCCGGACTACATCGATATCTTCGTCGCCTGCAAGGAAAGCGAGCTGGCCGAGTTCGAAGTGTCGATCTCTGACCTCGAGTACAACTGGTACCTGCACACGGTGTAAGCCCATGAGCGCAAAAGCTGTCCCCTTGATCGGTATCAGCGCCTGCCGCCAGCAGGTTGGGAAGAACTCCTCGCACACGGTTGGCGACAAGTATGTCGAGGCGGCAGGGTTTGCCGGGCTACCGCTAATCCTGCCGGCGCGTGACGGGGGCAGCGACACCCGGGCGCTGCTGGACCCGCTCGATGGCATTCTTTTTACCGGCTCGCCTTCAAATATCGAGCCGCATCATTACAATGGCGCCCCCAGCGCGGAAGGTACCCGGCACGACCTCGCGCGTGATCGGTTGACCTTGCCGTTGCTGCAGGCCGCGATTGCCGCCGGCGTGCCGGTATTCTGCATTTGCCGTGGTTACCAGGAGCTGAATGTGGCCCTGGGTGGCAGCCTGCACCAGCGCGTGCAGGAGCTGCCCGGTTACCTGGATCACCGTGAACCGGAAGAGGCGCCCCTGGAGGTGCAATACGGCCCTCGGCACCTTGTCAGCGTGACACCTGGCGGGATGTTCGAGCGCTTGGGCCTGGCAGCGCAGTTCGAGGTCAACTCGCTGCACAGCCAGGGCATCGACCGTCTGGCCCCATCTCTGCGGGTCGAAGCACGGGCGCCGGATGGCCTGATCGAAGCGGTGTCGATGCCTGACGCCCCGGGCTTCGTGCTCGGTGTGCAGTGGCACCCGGAATGGCGTTTCGCCGAAAACCCGGTTTCGCGGAGCCTATTCCAGGCGTTTCGCGAGGCCTGCAATGCATACGCTGCACGGAAGGAGCGTGACACGAAAGTCCTGGATGACTAACCCCGAATCGCAAGCTTTCGATGAGTGAAAGCGCCTTGCTTGCAGGGCCTGTGACAACAATTCCAATAGTTACGGCATTTTCTCATGAGCAATTACACAGAAGCCGGCCGCCCACCCGACGCGGCCGACTCGGGCAGTACTCAACGCAGCAAAGGCCTGGCCAAGGGCCGTCTTGGCCTGTTGGCCAGCGTGGTGCTGGGCATTTCCACCATTGCCCCGGTCTACACCCTGACCGGCGCCCTCGGCCCCACCGTGCGGGAGGTCGGTGCTCACCTTCCAGCCGTCTTCATCGTCGGCTTCCTGCCGATGCTGCTGGTCGCCCTCGGTTACCGCGAGCTGAACTCTGCAGAGCCGGACAGCGGCACGTCGTTCACCTGGTCGGCCCGCGCTTTTGGGCCAATGATCGGCTGGATCGGCGGCTGGGGGCTGGTGGTCGCGACCACCATCGTGCTCTCCAACCTGGCAGGGGTGGCGGTCGACTTCTTCTACCTGTTCCTCGCCCAGATCACCGGCAACCATGAGCTGTCGGCTTTGGCCGACAACCTGTTGGTCAACATCAGCACGTGTTGCGTGTTCATTGCCTTGGCGGTGTGGATCTGTTGTCGCGGCATGACCACGACCATGACCGTTCAGTATGGCCTGGTGGCCTTGCAGCTTCTGGTCTTGATCGGCTTTGCCTTCGCCGCGTTCAGCGAAACCACCGCGCCGCCACCGCTGGCGTTCGATCTGGCCTGGTTCAACCCGTTCGGCGTCGAGTCGTTCTCGGCCTTTGCGGCCGGATTGTCGTTGTCGATCTTCATCTTCTGGGGTTGGGACGTGTGCCTGACTGTCAGTGAAGAGTCGATCGGCAGCGAGGAAGTGCCGGGCAAGGCGGCGACCTGGACTGTTCTGCTGATTCTCGGCCTGTATCTGCTCACCGCCATCGCTACCCTGCAGTTCGCCGGGATCAGCGAGGACGGCCTGGGCCTGAACAACCCGCGTATCCAGGAAAACGTCTTTGCCCACCTGGCCGGTCCGGTCATGGGGCCGCTGGCGATCCTGATGTCCATCGCGGTGCTGGCCAGTACGGCCGCCTCTCTGCAGTCGACCTTTGTCTCGCCGGCGCGCACCCTGCTGGCGATGGGTTACTACGGCGCGGTGCCGCAGAAGTTTGCCAGCGTCTGCCCACGTTCACAGACGCCGCGTTACGCGACTATCTGTGCAGGTGTGGCTGCAGGCGTGTTCTACGTGACCATGCGTACCCTGAGCGAGAACGTGCTGGCTGACACCATCACCGCGCTGGGCATGATGATCTGCTTCTACTATTCGCTGACAGCGTTTGCCTGTGTCTGGTACTTCCGCAACAGCCTGTTCGACAGCCTGCGCCACTTCTTCATGCGTGGTCTGTGCCCGCTGGTGGGTGGGGTGATCCTGTCGGTGATCTTCGTGCGTACGGCGATCGACAGCGCCTCGCCAGACTTCGGCAGTGGCTCGCATGTGGGTGGGCTGGGCCTGGTGTTCGTGATTGCAGCGATCATCTCGGTACTGGGGATCGTGCTGATGCTGCTGTCGCGGATGCGCGCGCCGGCATACTTCCTGGGGGCTACCCTGCGTCAGCAGGCGACCTTGCAGCTGCAGGAATAATTGAAAGGGGCTGCAAAGCGGCCCCTTTCGGTCTATCAGGAGAGAAGTTCTTTCAGCAGCCCGCTGTTTCGCTGCTGCTGCTTCTTCAGCAGCAACCGGTTGGCCACGAACACCGCCTTCAACTCCTCCAGTGCCACGCCGAAGTCATCGTTGATGATGACGTAGTCGTATTCGTCGTAGTGCACCATCTCGCTGACTGCTTCCTTCATGCGCCCGGCGATGATCTCTTCGCTGTCCTGTCCACGTCCGTCCAGACGTTGACGCAGGGCCTCCTGGCTCGGCGGCAGGATGAACACCGACAACGCCTCGGGCATCAGCTTGCGCACCTGTTGGGCACCTTGCCAGTCGATCTCCAGGATCAGGTCAAAGCCCTGGTCGAGGGTCTGCTGCAGCGCGCTGCGCGAGGTGCCATAGAAGTTGCCGAACACTTCGGCGTGCTCAAGGAAGTCGCCCTGCTCGATCAGTGCCTTGAATTCCTCGTGCACCACGAAGTGGTAGTTGACCCCGTGCTGCTCGCCCGGGCGCATGGCGCGGGTGGTGTGCGAGACCGAGACGCGGATCTGCTGGTCGTCCTTGGTCAGGGCGGTGACCAGGCTGGTCTTGCCGGCGCCCGACGGTGCCGAAACGATATAAAGGGTGCCGCTGCTGTGGTTCATGGTAGGGGAGGCCTTACTCGATGTTCTGTACTTGTTCACGCATCTGTTCGATCAGCACCTTCAGGTTGACCGCTGCTTGCGTGCTGCGGGGGTCAAAGGCTTTGGAGCCCAAGGTGTTGGCTTCGCGGTTGAGCTCTTGCATCAGGAAGTCCAGGCGCCGGCCAGCGGCACCACCGGACTTGAGCACCCGGCGTACTTCGTTGACGTGGGTGCTGAGGCGGTCCAGCTCTTCGGCGACGTCGCTCTTCTGTGCCAGCAGCACCATCTCCTGCTCCAGGCGCTGCGGGTCGAGCTCGGCCTTCAGGTCGCCAAAACGGTCGATGATCTTCTGCCGCTGTGCGGCGAGCATCTGCGGCACCAGGGCGCGCAGGGTGGTGACCTCGCTGGCCATGTTGTCCAGGCGCTCGTTGATCAGCCGGGCCAGCTCCTGGCCTTCGCGCAAGCGCCCGGCCTTGAGTTCGGCCAGCGCCTCGTCGAACAGCGCCACGGCTTCGGCATTCAGCGCCTGCGGGTCGCTGGCATCGGCCACCAGCACACCTGGCCAGGACAGCACTTCCAGCGGGTTGAGCGGTGCCGGTTGCCTGATCAGGCCGGCCACCTCTTCGGCGGCGGCGACCAGCTGCGCGGCGCGCTCACGGTCGACTTTCAGCGGTTTGCCGTTGCTGTCTTCGTGCAGGCGCAAGGTGCATTCGACCTTGCCTCGCGACAGACCCTGGCGCAGGCCCTCACGCACGGCGCTTTCGAGGTCGCGCAGGGCGTCCGGCAAGCGCAAGTGGGGTTCCAGGTAGCGGTGGTTGACCGAGCGCAGTTCCCAGACCAGGGTGCCTTGGCTGCTTGCGCGCTCGACACGAGCAAAAGCGGTCATGCTGTGCACCATGGGAGTACCTCGCGTAGATGGAGTGAACGGGGGAAGCCTTACGGCTGCAAGGCGCAGGATTGTAGCGCAGTGGGGGCCATGGCGCCCAATCCAGCCATGTTACAGAGCAAGGCTGAAACGATGGGAAAAGGCGACAGGCTGTCCCGGGGCGCGACAATAGGCATGTCTTCGCCGGGCAGCGGGCTCTATAATGCTGGCAGATTCAAAATCCCAGTACAGGTATCCCAGATGAAACGTCCAAGTGGTCGCGCCGCCGATCAGCTCCGCTCGATCCGCCTCACCCGCAACTACACCAAGCACGCCGAGGGGTCGGTACTGGTCGAGTTCGGCGACACCAAGGTCGTCTGCACGGTCAGCGTCGAGAATGGTGTTCCCCGCTTCCTCAAAGGCCAGGGCCAAGGTTGGCTGACCGCCGAATACGGCATGCTGCCGCGTTCCACCGGCGAGCGTAACCAGCGCGAAGCCAGTCGTGGCAAACAGGGTGGCCGCACCCTGGAAATCCAGCGCCTGATCGGCCGCTCCCTGCGCGCTGCGCTGGACATGAGCAAGCTGGGTGATATCACCCTGTACATCGACTGCGACGTGATCCAGGCCGATGGCGGTACCCGCACTGCATCGATCACCGGCGCCATGGTCGCCCTGTGCGATGCCCTGGCGGTGATCAAGAAACGTGGTGGCCTGAAGGCCGGCAACCCGCTCAAGCACATGATCGCTGCCGTTTCGGTGGGCATGTACCAGGGCGAAGCGGTGCTCGACCTGGACTACCTGGAAGACTCCGCCGCCGAAACCGACCTGAACGTGGTCATGACCAGTGCCGGTGGCTTCATCGAGGTACAGGGCACTGCCGAAGGCAAGCCGTTCCAGCCTGAAGACTTCAACGCCATGCTGGCGCTGGCGCAAAAGGGCATGGACGAGATCTTCGAACTGCAGAAGGCCGCACTGGCCGACTGAACCCAGCCAGGGAGGTGCGGGGCATGAGCGATCCTCAACTGTCGGTCACCCCGCCCAATGCCGATGTGCGGCAATGGGCGATGTTCTGTCACCTCAGCGCGCTGCTTGGCCTGGTGGTGCCCCTGGGGCACCTGCTGGGCCCGCTGGTGCTGTGGCACCTGAAGCGCGAGCAAGACCCTTTCATCGATGCCCAGGGCAAAGAGGCGCTGAACTTTCAGATCAGCGTGACCGTTGCCGGGTTCGTCTGTTTCTTGCTGATGTTCGTTTTCATCGGGCTGGTGCTGTTCGCCATGCTGATGGTGGCGGTGCTGATCCTGATCGTCATTGCGGCGGTCAGGGCCAATGAAGGGAAGCCTTATCGGTATCCCTTGATCTGGCGGCCGATCAAGTAGATTTTCTGTGTCCCCAATCGCCGGCAAGCCGGCTCCCACAGGTACTCCACTGGCCTTGAGGCCTGCGCTGTATGTGTTAGAGCCGGCTTGCCGGCGATTAGGGCTGCAGGGCAGCCCTCAGGGGATCAGATGGTCAACGTCCAGTCATAGTCGACAATCAACGGCGCATGCTGCGAGAAGCGCGGCTGACGCGGCAGGCGAGCGTTGCGCACGAAGCGGCGCAGGCCTGGGGTCAGAATCTGGTAGTCGAACCGGTAGCCCAGGTTGAGCATCTCGGCCTGCTCGTTGTCCGGCCACCAGCTGTACTGGTCGCCTTCGCGGCTGACTTCGCGCAGGGCATCCACGTAGCCCATGTCGCCGGTAATCGCATCCATCCAGGCACGCTCGGGCGGCAAGAAGCCCGGCGACTGCTGGCTGTCACGCCAGTTCTTGATGTCGAGCTTCTGCTGGGCCACGTAGAATGAGCCGCAATAGATGTACTCGCGGCGTTTACGGCGCTGCTTGTCCAGGTACTTGGCGAAGTCGTCCATCAACTTGAACTTCTGGTTCAAGTCTTCGTCGCCGTTCATGCCCGAAGGCAGCAGCAGGCTGGCAATACTGACTTTGTCGAAATCTGCTTGCAGGTAACGCCCGTAGCGGTCGGCTGTCTCGAAGCCCAGGCCGGTGATGACTGCCTTGGGCTGCATGCGCGAGTAAAGTGCCACGCCACCTTGGGCGGGCACCTCCGCATCGCAGGCATAAAGGAAATAGCCATCGAGCTGGAAAGCTGGGTCGTCGAGTTCAAAGGCCGAGGCGCGGGTATCCTGAAGGCAGATGACGTCGGCATTCTGGGCTTGCAGCCAGCTGAGCAATCCACGCTCGGCCGCAGCCTGAATGCCATTCACGTTCACACTGATGATCCGCATAAATGGCCCCAAAAATCTCGTGCGTGTATGATACCCGAGCTCAACCCATTTAGCTAAATCCGTGGTGTCCGGGACTTTCCATGCAGCCGTATCAGCGCGACTTCATTCGTTTTGCCATCGATCGTGGGGTTCTGCGTTTCGGTGAGTTCACTCTGAAATCGGGGCGTACCAGCCCGTATTTCTTCAATGCAGGCCTGTTCAACACCGGTTCCGCCCTGGCGCAACTGGGTCGTTGCTATGCGGCAGCCATCGTCGACAGCAAGATACCGTTCGACGTGCTGTTCGGCCCTGCCTACAAGGGTATTCCCTTGGCGGCCACTACCGCCGTGGCCCTGGCCGATCAGCATCAGCTCGACGTGCCATGGTGCTTCAACCGTAAGGAAGCCAAGGATCACGGCGAAGGTGGCAGCCTGGTCGGCGCACCGCTGGCCGGTGACGTGTTGATCATCGACGACGTGATCACTGCCGGTACCGCCATTCGCGAGGTCATGCAGATCATCAACGCCCAGCAGGCCAAGGCCGCAGGCGTGCTGATCGCGCTGAACCGTGAAGAGCGCGGCAACGGCGAGCTGTCGGCGATCCAGGAAGTGGAGCGGGACTTCGGCATTCCGGTCGTCAGCATCGTTTCGCTGACTCAGGTGCTGGAGTTCCTGGCCGATGACCCGCAGCTCAAGCAGCACCTGCCGGCTGTGGAGGCCTATCGGGCGCAGTACGGGATCTGATTCCGGCCTGGTAAACAAAAAAGGCGACCTTTGCGGGTCGCCTTTTTTGTTTGTGTTGCCTTTATCGGCCCTATCGCCGGCAAGCCGGCTCCCACAGGGTTCGGTGCGATCCTTGTGGGGCGATGAGGCCAGTGCAGACCAATCAGCGAGGCTTGCGATTGCTGATCAGGGTGCCCACACCGCTGTCGGTGAAGATCTCCAGCAGCACCGCATTCGGCACGCGGCCATCGATGATGTGCGAGCTGTTCACTCCGCCCTGGACCGCTTCCAGCGCGCACTTGATCTTCGGCAGCATGCCGCCGTAGATGGTGCCGTCGGCGATCAACTCGTTGACCTGTTCGGTGGTCAGGCCGGTGAGAACCTCACCCTGCTTGTCCATCAGGCCGGCGATGTTGGTCAGCAGGATCAGCTTCTCGGCTTTCAGTGCTTCGGCCACCTTGCCGGCCACCAGGTCGGCGTTGATGTTGTACGACTCACCGTTGGCGCCCACGCCGATCGGCGCGATCACCGGGATGAAGTCGCCTTTCACCAGCATGTTCAGCAGGTCGGTGTTGACGCTGACCACTTCGCCGACATGGCCGATGTCGATGATTTCCGGCTGGGTCATCTCCGGCGTCTGGCGGCTCACGGTGAGCTTGCGGGCGCGGATCAGCTCCGCGTCCTTGCCGGTCAGGCCGATGGCGCTGCCGCCGTGGCGGTTGATCAGGTTGACGATGTCCTTGTTGACCTGGCCAC
This sequence comes from Pseudomonas sp. NPDC089395, assembly GCF_044749525.1. Classification (NCBI taxonomy): domain Bacteria; kingdom Pseudomonadati; phylum Pseudomonadota; class Gammaproteobacteria; order Pseudomonadales; family Pseudomonadaceae; genus Pseudomonas; species Pseudomonas sp. NPDC089395. The sequence continues at coordinate 206,520 of NZ_JBIVID010000004.1, read as the reverse complement.
CGAGGACCATTTCAACCACGTCCATGGTCGCCGCGTCAGTCACGCGCATGCCGTCGATGAAGTGGCTTTCGATCGACAGGCGCTTGAGCAGGTCGCCAATCTGCGGTCCACCGCCGTGCACGACCACCGGGTTGATACCCACGGCCTTCATCAGCACGATGTCACGGGCAAAGCCGGTCTTGAGCTCCTCGCTCTCCATCGCGTTGCCGCCGTACTTGATCACCAGGGTCTTGCCGACAAAGCGGCGGATGTAAGGCAGTGCTTCGGACAAAACCTCGGCTACATGGGAAGCGGCATCGCGATCGAGGGTCATGCAGGGCTCCTGTCAGGAACAGATAGTCGGTCAGAACGGCAGTTGCAGCTCAGGGGCAACCCGCAGCAACTGGGCACGGAAAACATCCTTGATACGTTGCAACTCGGCGTCGTTTTCGGCCTCGAAGCGCAGTACCAGCACCGGGGTGGTGTTGGAGGCGCGGACCAGGCCCCAGCCGCGGGCATAGTCGACCCGCACACCGTCGATGGTGGTCAGGTTGGCTTCGCCCCAGTCGGCGTCGCGTTGCAGAGCATCAATGATGCTGAATTTACCCTCGTCGGTCACATCAATGTTGATTTCCGGCGTGGAAATATCGTCTGGGAACGCGGCGAACAGGCTTTCGGCGTCCTGCCCTGCCTTGCTGAGGATCTCCAGCAGGCGTGCGGCGCTGTAGATGCCGTCGTCGAAACCGTACCAGCGCTCCTTGATGAAGATATGCCCACTCATCTCGCCAGCCAGCAGCGAACCGGTCTGCTTCATCTTCTTCTTGATCAGCGAATGGCCGGTCTTCCACATCAGTGCGCGGCCACCGTGCTGTTCGATCAGCGGGGTCAGGCGGCGGGTGCACTTGACGTCGAAGATGATCTCGGCACCAGGGTTGCGCGACAGCACGTCCTGGGCGAACAGCATCAGCAGGCGGTCCGGGTAGACGATGTTGCCAGTGTTGGTCACCACGCCCACGCGGTCGCCGTCACCGTCGAAGGCCAGGCCGATGTCGGCACCGATTTCCTTGACCTTGGCGATCAGGTCTTCGAGGTTTTCCGGCTTGCCCGGGTCCGGGTGGTGGTTGGGGAAGTTGCCATCCACTTCGCAGAACAGCGGAATCACTTCGCAGCCCAGGGCTTCGATCAGTTGCGGTGCGATCACGCCCGCAGCACCGTTGCCGCAGTCCACCACCACCTTGAGCTTCTTGGCCAGCTTGACGTCGGCGACGATCTGCTGGAAGTAGCGCTCGAGGATCTCGACCTTCTGCACGCTGCCTTCAGCGCGGGTCAGGTCGTTGGTTTTCAGGCGGGTCAGCAGGGCCTGGATCTGTTCGTTGGCCAAGGTGTCGCCAGCGATGACGATCTTGAAGCCGTTGTAGTCCGACGGGTTGTGGCTGCCGGTGAGCATCACGCCGGACTTGCCGGCGAGCACGTTGGCGGCGAAGTACAGCGCCGGGGTCGGCACAAGGCCGACATCGCTGACGTGGCAGCCGGCGTCGACCAGGCCCTTGATCAGCTGCTCGACCAGCATCGGGCCGGACAGGCGGCCGTCGCGGCCAACCGAGATCTGCGGCTCGCCCTGGGCGAGGGTCTGGGCGCCGATGGCGCGGCCGATCCAGTACGCGGTTTCGGCGTGCAGGGTTTTGCCGACCACGCCGCGAATGTCATAGGCGCGGAAAATGCTGTCAGGCAGTGCGGGGACCAGTTGGGCCATATCGTTCATCTCTGGAAACTCCATAATCAAAGGCTTTCTGGGCTGGCGCAAACTGAACGCTTGGACGGTGGTTTCGTCAGAGAGTTCGCCATCCTTGGCCTGAACGTTCGTGAGCTGGTTCAGTGGCTGCCGGAATGGCCGAAGCCACCGGTGCCGCGCTGGCTCTCGTCGAATTGCTCGACGATGTCGAAATGCGCTTGTACCACAGGCACGAGAACAAGCTGCGCGATGCGCTCGCCGACGGCGATGGTGAACGGCGTGTTGCCGCGGTTCCAGCACGACACCATCAGCTCACCTTGGTAGTCCGAGTCGATCAGGCCGACCAGGTTGCCCAGCACGATGCCGTGCTTATGGCCCAGGCCGGAGCGCGGCAGGATCATCGCCGCCAGGCCTGGGTCGCCGATGTAGATCGACAGGCCGGTGGGGATCAGCAGGGTCTGGCCTGGCTCGAGGACAGTGTCCTCCTTGAGCAGGGCGCGCAGGTCCAGGCCGGCGGAGCCGGGGGTGGCGTACTGTGGCAGGGGGAATTCGGTGCCCAGGCGTGGGTCGAGGATCTTGGCTTGAAGAGCGTGCATGTAACTTATTGAACCTGATTGAGTCGTTCGGCGATGAAGGCGACCAGTTGCCGGGCGATCTTGCCCTTGCTGGTCTGCGCGAAGAGGGTCTGGTGCTGCTGGCGGTCGATCACGGTCAGGGCATTCTCCTCACTGTTGAAGCCGATGCTGGGGTTGGCCACATCATTGGCGACGATCAGGTCGAGGTTCTTGTCCTTGAGCTTGCGCGTGGCGTAATCGAGCAAGTGTTCGGTCTCGGCGGCGAAGCCGACGCTGAACGGGCGGTCGTCGCGGCCAGCGAGGGTGGCAAGGATATCGGGATTACGCACCATCTGCAGCAGCATGCCGTCGCCGGTCGTAGGATCCTTCTTCAGCTTTTGCGTGGCGACGACCTCTGGGCGGTAGTCCGCGACCGCTGCCGAGGCGATGAACAGGTCACACGGCATGGCGGCTTCACAGGCTGCGAGCATGTCCCGCGCGCTGACCACGTCGATCCGCGTGACCCGGTCGGGGGTCGGCAGGTGCACAGGGCCAGTGACGAGGGTCACCCGAGCCCCGGCTTCGGCGGCCGCTTCGGCTAGGGCGAAGCCCATCTTCCCGGAGCTATGATTGGTGATGTAGCGCACCGGATCGATGTTTTCCTGGGTCGGGCCGGCGGTAATCAGCACGTGCTTGCCGGTCAGCGCCTGGCGCTGGAAGCTTTCGGCGGCACACCAGGCCAGGTCGGTGGCTTCGAGCATGCGGCCCAGGCCCACGTCGCCACAGGCCTGGCTGCCGGAGGCCGGGCCGAATACCTGGATGCCACGGCTCTTGAGCAGTTCGAGGTTGGCCTGGGTGGCAGGGTCGCGCCACATGGCCTGGTTCATGGCGGGCGCCACGGCCACGGTGGCATCGGTGGCCAGCACCAGGGTGGTCAGCAGGTCGTCGGCCATGCCTTGGGCCATGCGCGCCATGAGGTCGGCGGTGGCGGGGGCGATGAGTACCAGGTCGGCCCACTTGGCCAGTTCGATATGACCCATGGCCGCTTCGGCGGCGGGGTCGAGCAGATCCATGTGCACCGGGTGGCCGGACAGCGCCTGCAGGGTCAGCGGGGTGATGAACTCAGCACCACCACGGGTCATTACGACGCGCACCTGCGCGCCGTGCTCCAGGAGTCGGCGAATCAGCTCGGCACTCTTGTAGGCGGCAATGCCACCCCCTACGCCGAGAACGATGCGCTTGCGATACAGCCGCTGCATAGGCTTGCCTTTTTCCAGTGAGAGCGGGCGGCGACGAAAACACTGCCTGCGGCAGAACGTCGCATGTACGAGGCGAAATAGATTAACACAGGGCCGAAACGTGCCGTAGTGGGGTCAAAGGAGCAAGCATGAATATCAGGGAATGGCCGGCCGATGAGCGGCCGCGAGAGAAGTTGCTGCTGCGCGGGGCGGCTGTGTTGTCGGATGCCGAACTGGTCGCCGTGTTGCTGGGCTCGGGGGTTGCCGGCCGCAACGTGCTGGACCTGGCGCGTGGATTACTGGTGCGTTTTGGTGGCCTCAGGCCGTTTCTGGAGGCTGATCGTGAAGCCGTCCTGCGCGAGCCTGGCTTGGGGCCGGTGAAGTACGCCCAGCTGCAGGCACTGCTGGAGATCGGCCGGCGTTACCTGGATGAGGGCATCGAGCGCACAGCGGCTCTGGAAAGCCCCGCGGCGGTGCGGCGTTATCTCAAGGCCATGCTGCGCCACGAGGCCAGCGAAGTATTCGGCTGCCTGTTTCTGGACAGCAAGCACCGACCGCTGGCTTTCGAGATCCTGTTCAGGGGGACGATCGACCGGGCCAGCATCTACCCGCGCGAAGTGGTGCGCCGTGCGTTGATGCATAACGCGGCGGCCCTGATTCTGTGCCACAACCACCCTTCGGGTAACAGCGAACCCAGCCAGGACGATGTGCACATGACGCTCTCATTGAAGCGGGGGTTGGGGCTGATCGATGTACGGGTGCTCGATCACATCATCGTCGGCGACGGTGAGCCCCTGTCGATGGTCGAGCAGGGGTGGATTGTGGCTTGAATGTGCTGTCAGTACTGGCCCTATCGCCGGCAAGCCGGCTCCCACAGGGGCTGCACAGGGTTCGAGGCCTGTGGGGGCTTCTGTGGGAGCCGGCTTGCCGGCGATAGGGCCGGGCCTGCAACGCGTGAATTCAGCGGGTCACAGAGACCTTGCTGAAATCCAACCGCCCAAACGGGCTCACCTGATACCCCTCGACCCCCTGCCGCAGCAAGGTCGCCGCCGTCGGATGCGCCAGCGGCACCCACAGCGCCTGCTGCTGGATCAAGGTCTGCGCCTGCTGGTACAAGCGGCTGCGCACGCTCTGGTCGTTGGTGGTGCGCCCGGCACTGATCAACTGGTCCAGCCGGTTGTCGCAGAACCGCGCGAAGTTGGTCCCCGACTTGACCGCCGCGCAGGAAAACTGCGGGCTGAGGAAGTTGTCCGGGTCGCCGTTGTCGCCGGCCCAGCCCATGAACAGCAGGTCATGCTCGCCGGCCTTGGCGCGGCGGATCAGTTCGCCCCACTCGATCACGCGAATCTCGGCCTTGATGCCGATCTTGCCCAGGTCGGCCTGGAGCATCTGTGCGCCAAGGCTCGGGTTGGGGTTGAGCAGGCTGCCCGAAGGGCGGGTCCAGATCGTGGTGCTGAAGCCCTCTGCCAGGCCGGCCTTGGCCAGCAGCGCCTTGGCCTTGTTCACGTCCAGCGGGTAGCCGGGCAGGTCCTTGGCGTAGCTCCAGGTGTTGGGCGGGTAGGGGCCATTGGCCGCGGTGGCGGTGTCTTCGAACACAGCCTTGAGGTAGGCCTGCTTGTCGAAGGCCAGGTTGATTGCCTGGCGCACCTCGGGTTTGTCCAGCGGCGGGTGTTCGCTGTTGATGGCGACGAAGGCGGTCATGAAGGCCGGGGTGCTGGCGACCTTGAGGTTGCTGTCCTTGCCGGCTTCGGCAATGTCCAGGGGCTTGGGCGACAGGGCCACCTGGCATTCACCACGCTTGATCTTTTGCAGACGCACGTTGGCATCGGGGGTAATGGCGAAGATCAGCGGGTCGGCCTCGGGCTTGCCGTCGAAGTAGTCGGGGTTGGCGCGGTAGCGCACCACGGCGTCCTTCTGGAAACGCTGGAAGACGAACGGGCCAGTGCCGATCGGTTGGCTGTTGAGCTTCTCCGGGGTGCCGGCCTTGAGCAGGTTGTCGGCGTACTCGGCGGAGTAGATCGAGGCGAAGCCCATGCTCAGGGTGGCCAGGAACGTGGCGTCGGCGTGGCTCAAGGTGAAGCGCACGCTGTTCGGCTCCGGCGCCTCGATCGATTTGATCAGGCTGCCCAGTTGCAGCGATTGGGCGTGTGGATAACCGCCCGGGGCCGTTTTGTGCCAAGCGTGGGCGGGGTAGAGCATGCGCTGGAAGCTGAACAGCACGTCGTCGGCATTCAGCTCGCGAGTCGGCTTGAAGTAGGGCGTGGTGTGGAATTTGACGCCCTCGCGCAGCTTGAAGTCGTAGACCACGCCGTCAGCCGACACTGTCCAGCTCTGTGCAAGGCTCGGAACCACCTTGCCCTGGGCTGCGTCGAACTCGACCAGGCGGTTCATCAGCACGTCGGCCGAGGCATTGGTAGTGGTCAGCGAGTTGTACTGGACCACATCGAAGCCCTCGGGGCTGGCTTCGCTGCAGACGCTCAGCGGTGCAGCCTGGGCGAGGCCGGCTGCAAGCAGAGAGGTGAACAATAAGGAAAGGGCGGCGGCACGCATCGTGACTCCTTGGCTGTCAGTGGCCCAACTGCCAGTGCAGTCTGGAAACGTCCTACCCTAGTGCGCACTGTAGGAAATGGCCACCCTCTTTTTCAGTGGATCGGCGACGAGCGGTCGACAGTTCGCCGGACTAGTCGCTATGCTGCTCGCGCGCCATTTGCAGCAAGCAGATGCTCATATTCTGTTGTTGTGGCGTAGTCTTTCTGGTATAAAGCAGCGCTCTTTTCTAGGGGCTCGGCCTGTCGCATCAGCGGATCCGGTCGATAAGACCTCCAGAATCACGGCGCCTGGCGCCAAAGACTGAGAGATTAAGCGGCCAACCCATGCCGGGTTGGGCATGTGGTTTTAGAGGGCTGAGTCATGTCGAGAGTCTGTCAAGTTACTGGTAAGGGTCCAGTAACCGGGAACAACATTTCCCACGCAAACAACAAAACCCGTCGTCGTTTCCTGCCGAACCTGCAGCACCACCGTTTCTGGGTTGAATCCGAGAACCGTTTCGTGCGTCTGCGCGTTTCTGCCAAGGGCATGCGTATCATCGACAAGCGCGGCATCGATGCCGTTCTGGTTGACATCCGTCGCGCTGGCGCCAAGGTCTAAGGAGAACATCATGCGTGAATTGATCCGTCTGGTTTCGAGTGCCGGTACCGGCCACTTCTACACCACCGACAAGAACAAGCGCACCACTCCGGACAAAATCGAGATCAAGAAATACGATCCGGTTGTTCGCAAGCACGTGGTGTACAAGGAAGCCAAGATCAAGTAATTGATCGGCGACCTGAAAAAACCCGCATCCGAAAGGAGGCGGGTTTTTTTTTGCCTGCGAGGGCCTCATCGCCGGCAAGCCACTCCCACAGGGACAGCACTGCCCTCAATAGGGGTTGTGGGAGCTGGCTTGCCAGCGATGAGCTTACTTCTGCTCGAACATCACATAGATCTTGCGGCAGGGTTCCAGCACTTCCCAGGTGCCCTTGAAGCCGGCCGGGATCACGAACCGATCACCGGCACGCAGGGTTTTCGCACCGCCATCCTGATCGCGCAGCACCGAAACACCCTGGACGATCTCGCAGTATTCGTGCTCGGTGTAGTTCACTGTCCACTGCCCGACCTCACCTTCCCACACGCCCGCGGCGAACTGGCCGCACGGGCTGGAATAGTGGTTGTAGACCGCTTGGTCCGGCTCGCCCTTGAGGATTTTCTCTGCCGCTGGGCGGTAGCGTTCGGCTTCGGTGAGGACCTGGGCGAAGTCGATGATGTTGGCGATATCCATGGTGCGGCTCCTGTTGTTGTTTAATAAAATGAACATCAGTAGGCTTTTGAGCCATTCGTGTCAAATATATTGATAGTTTACCCGGCCTGGTTTAGGGTATCGCTTGCCGGTGTGCGCGTGTCGCCCGGCCCGAATTCTGACAACGCCTGTGAGTCCTCAGTGCGGCGTTGCACCTAAACAAGAGGAGGAGTTTCGTATGACCACCCTGACTCGTGCAGACTGGGAACAACGTGCCCAGCAATTGAAGATCGAAGGGCGTGCCTTCATCAACGGCGAATACACCGACGCCGCATCCGGTGAGACCTTCGACTGCCTGAGCCCGGTCGACGGACGCTTCCTGGCCAAGGTCGCCAGCTGCGACGTGGCCGACGCCAACCGCGCCGTGGAAAACGCCCGTGCCACCTTCGATTCCGGTGTCTGGTCGCAACTGGCTCCGGCCAAGCGCAAAGCCAAGCTGATCCGTTTTGCCGACCTGCTGCGCAAGAACGTCGAAGAGCTGGCCCTGCTGGAAACCCTGGACATGGGCAAGCCGATCGGCGACTCGTCGACCATCGACGTGCCGGGCGCAGCCAATGCCATCCACTGGACCGCTGAAGCCATCGACAAGGTCTACGACGAAGTCGCCCCGACCCCGCACGACCAGCTCGGCCTGGTCACCCGCGAAGCGGTGGGTGTGGTCGGCGCTATCGTACCGTGGAACTTCCCGCTGCTGATGTCCTGCTGGAAACTCGGCCCGGCCCTGGCCACCGGTAACTCGGTGGTGCTCAAGCCGTCCGAAAAATCGCCGCTGACCGCCATCCGTATCGCCCAGCTGGCCATCGAAGCCGGTATCCCGGCGGGCGTGCTCAACGTGCTGCCAGGCTACGGCCACACCGTGGGCAAGGCCCTGGCCCTGCACATGGACGTCGATACCCTGGTGTTCACCGGTTCCACCAAGATCGCCAAGCAGCTGATGGTCTATGCGGGCGAGTCGAACATGAAGCGCATCTGGCTGGAAGCCGGCGGCAAGAGCCCGAACATCGTCTTCGCCGACGCCCCGGACCTGCAAGCTGCTGCAGAAGCGGCCGCCAGTGCCATCGCCTTCAACCAGGGCGAAGTCTGCACCGCCGGTTCCCGCCTGCTGGTCGAGCGTTCGATCAAGGACAAGTTCCTGCCCATGGTGATCGAGGCCCTCAAGGGCTGGAAGCCAGGCAACCCGCTGGATCCGCAGACCACTGTCGGCGCGCTGGTCGACACCCAGCAGATGAACACCGTGCTGTCGTACATCGACGCGGGTCACCAGGACGGCGCCAAGCTGGTGGCCGGTGGCAAGCGTACTTTGGAAGAGACTGGCGGTACCTACGTCGAGCCGACCATCTTCGACGGCGTGACCAACGCCATGAAGATCGCCCAGGAAGAAATCTTCGGCCCCGTGCTGTCGGTGATCGCCTTCGACACCGCTGAAGAAGCCATCGCCATTGCCAACGACACCCCGTATGGCCTGGCCGCTGGCATCTGGACTTCGGACATCTCCAAGGCCCACAAGACCGCCCGTGCCGTGCGCGCTGGCAGCGTCTGGGTCAACCAGTACGACGGTGGCGACATGACCGCGCCGTTCGGTGGCTTCAAGCAGTCGGGCAACGGCCGTGACAAGTCGCTGCATGCACTGGAGAAGTACACCGAGCTGAAAGCGACCTGGATCAAGCTGTAATCCAGAGGGGCCGCTTCGCGGCCCATTCGCGGGACAAGCCCGCTCCCACAGGTACCCCGCTGATTTCAAAACAGCGGGGTACCTGTGGGAGCGGGCTTGTCCCGCGAATGGGCCCCCGAAAATCCAACAGGGAGGTCACATGCGCTGGGGTACCTACTTCGCCGTACTGGCATCGGTGTTGAGCGTCGGGCTCGCGCTCGGCGTGAGCATGCCGCTGGTGTCCCTGCGCCTGGAGGCCTGGGGCTATGGCAGCTTCGCCATCGGGGTGATGGCTGCCATGCCGGCACTGGGCGTGCTCCTCGGTGCCAGCCTGGCCAGCCGCCTGGCCGGCTGGGTAGGTGTGCCCTCGGCGATGCGCCTGTGCCTGTGGGGCGGCGCCCTGTCGATCGGCCTGCTGGCATTGCTGCCGAGCTACCCCTTGTGGCTGGCGCTGCGCTTGCTGATCGGCATGTCGCTGACCGTGGTGTTCATCCTCGGTGAAAGCTGGATCAACCAACTGGTGGTCGAGCAGTGGCGCGGCCGCCTGGTGGCGCTGTATGGCAGCAGCTACGCCCTGAGCCAGCTGGCCGGGCCGCTGGTGCTGGGTTTTCTTGGCTCCGACGACGATTTCGGTTTCTGGGCCGCGACCGGCCTGTTGCTGTGCGCCCCCTTGGTGCTGCTCGGGCGCGGTGGTGCGCCTAGCACCGAGGCCTGCAGCGTGACCTTCAGCGACTTGTTCGCTTTCTGCCGACGCCTGCCGGTGATCGCCTGGGCGATTGCCTTGTTCGCGTCTTTCGAGGCGATGATTCTCACCTTGCTGCCGGTGTACTGCCTGCAGCAAGGCTTTACGACCGAAGTCGCCCTGTTCATGGTCAGTACCGTGGTGGTGGGTGATGCTGTGCTGCAATTGCCCATTGGCGCGCTGGCCGACCGCATGTCGCGGCGCAGCTTGTTCACCGGCTGTGCCGTGACCTTGCTGTGCTCCAGTTTGGCGATTCCGTTGCTGTTGCAAACGCCAGCGATCTGGCCGTTGTGGGTGCTGTTCGGGGCCAGCGCCGGTGGCTTGTTCACCTTGTCGCTGGTGTTGATCGGCGAACGCTACCGGGATGATGAACTGGTGCGCGCCAACGCCCATGTGGCGCAACTGTGGGGCATTGGCTGCTTGCTCGGGCCGTTGCTGGCAGGGGCGGGGAGCCAGTGGGTCAGCGGGCATGCGCTGCTGTGGCTGATGGCGGCGGGGGCGGCGGGGCTGGTGCTGCTGACTCGCCGGCGTGGGGCGTTCGAGCCGGCTTCTGCCTGAAGCCGGCGATGAGGCCCTCGACTACAACATTTTCTCCAACCCGACCGCCTTGCTGATCCAGGCATTGAACCGCCGCCACAGCCCGCCAGGCTCCGACGTCAGCATGTGCCGCTGGCCATTGTCCTCCGTCGCCCAGACCAGTTTGTCATTCACCAGTCTGACCTGATAACTCAGTGCCGGCGCCATACCCTGCATGGCCAGTTCGCGCGTGTATTCAGCCAGCTCCGGGCTGTCCACCAGCACGCCTACCTCGGTGTTCCACAGCACCGACCTGGGGTCGAAATTGAACGAGCCAATGAAGGTCTTGCGCCGGTCGAAGACGATTGCCTTGCTGTGCAGGCTCGAGTCCGAACTGCCGTGGAAGCTCATGCGCCCGGCACCGGGGTCACCCGGCTGGCGGCGCAGCTCGAACAGTTGCACGCCATGTTCCAGAAGCGCCCGGCGATAGGGTGCATACCCGCCATGCACCGCCGGCACATCGGTGGCTTCCAGCGAGTTGGTCAACAGCTTCACCGAGGTGCCTGCGTCGGCACGGCCCGTCAGGTACAGCAGCCCGGTCTCACCCGGCACGAAGTAGGCCGAAACCAGTATCAGTTCGCGGTGTACGGCGGTCAGGTCCGGTGCCAGCTGTTGGCTCATCAGCAATTGCGGATCCGGCTCGTCGTCTGCCAGCACCTTGCTGGGTGAATCCCACAGCGCCTGGCTGTGGGCCCAGATCAGCTCGTTGCGCCAGACATCCAGACGTGGCTGTGATTGATAGGCCATCAGGCGGTCATACAACGCCTTGCGTTGCACCCGCGCCTCGGCCAGCGACACTTCCAGGCGCTGGCGGCTGGCACGCAGGTCGGCAGCGTCCGGCAGACGCCAGAGGAAGTCGCCGATCGGCCGGCTCAGGGCGCTGTTCCAGTACTGGTCGAAACCGTGGCCCAGCTGCTCGGCCACGGGGCCCACGCCCAGCAGGTCGATGTCGGTGAAGTTGAGATTGGGTTCGGCATCGAAATACTCATCGCCCAGGTTGCGTCCGCCGACGATGGCCATGCTGTTGTCGACCAGGAACAGCTTGTTATGCATGCGCCGGTGTTGCAGCGACAGGTTGAACAAGCGACCCACGGCGCGCGTGGCGCCTGTGCTGCGCCCCAGTTGCAGCGGGTTGAACACGCGAATCTGGATGTTGGGGTGGGCGTCGAGGGTGCCCATGATGACGTCGAGGCCGTCGCTGGTGGTGTCATCGAGCAGGATGCGTACCCGCACGCCACGGTCGGCGGCACGCAGCAGCTCATGGACCAAGGCCCGAGTGCTCAGGCCGTCATGGACGATGTAGTACTGCAGGTCGATGCTCGCCTGAGCGTTGCGGATCAGCTCGGCGCGGGCACGGAATGCCTCGTTGCTGTTGGGCAGCAGACGGAAACCCGAGCGCCCGCCATAGGGCGCGGCCTGGCGCTGCACCGAGCGGCCGAACGCCGAATCGCTGGCAGGCAGTGCCTGGCTGACTTCGCGGGGCATGTCGATGCTGGCGCAGCCTGCAAGGCCGAGCAGCACCAGCAGCAGAGGCACGGCTTGCTGGAGTGTCAAGGGTGGATCGTCCTGTACAGCAAAGGCCTGAGGGGTTGGACCGTGGCGGGCGGCGCAAAGTTACGCCTGGCCGGTATCTTCATCCAGTAGACGAAGGGCGGCTTCACCTACCTTGCGCACGGCGGCTTCGATCTGCGGCGTCGGCCGCGAGGCGAAGTTCATGCGCAGGCAGTGTCGAAACTTGCCCGAGGCCGAAAAGATGCTGCCTACCGCGATCTGCACGCCCTGCTCCAGTAAAGCCCGATTCAGCCGCAGCGTGTCGAAATGTTCGGGCAATTCCACCCACAGCATGAACCCCCCTTGGGGCCGGCTGACGCGCGTGCCGGGCGGGAAATAACGAGTTACCCAGTCGCTCATCAGGTCACGCCCACGCTGATACTGGCTGCGCATGCGCCGCACGTGGGGATGGTAGTGGCCGCCGGCGATGAAGTCGGCGATGGCCAGTTGCGGCTGGCCAGCGGTGCTGCCGGTGCTGATGTACTTCATGTGCAGCACCCTCTCCAGGTAGCGGCCGGGCGCTACCCAGCCGATACGCAGGCCAGGCGCGAGTGTTTTCGAGAACGAGCTGCACAGCAGCACCCGGCCGTCTTCGTCTAAGGACTTGAGGGTGCGTGGGCGGGGGTAGGTGTAGGCCAGGTCGCCGTACACATCGTCTTCGAGAACCGCCACGTCGTAGCGCTGGGCAAGGCTCAGCAGGGCCTTCTTGCGGGCCTCGGGCATGATGTAGCCGAGTGGGTTGTTGCAGCTCGGGGTGACCTGGATGAGCTTGATCGGCCACTGTTCCAGGGCCAGTGCCAAGGCTTCGAGACTGATGCCGGTGATCGGGTCGGTGGGAATCTCCAGCGCCTTCATGCCCAGGCCCTTGAGGGTCTGCATGGCGCCGTGGAAGCTGGGTGAATCCACCGCAACGATGTCCCCCGGCTCGCAGACCGCGCGGATGCTGCACGACAATGCCTCGTGGCAGCCGGTGGTCACCACCAGGTCGCTCGGGTCCAGACGGCAGCCGGAATCCAGCATCAGGCGGGCGATCTGTTCGCGCAGGGCAAGGTTGCCGTGGATGTTGTCGTAGTACAGCCCTGGCATGTCCTGTCGGCGACTCAGTTGCGCCAGGCTGCGCAGCAAGGGCTTGAGGGTCGGGCTATCGACGTCGGGCATGCCGCGGCCGAGCTGGATCACTTCCGGGCGCGGGGTGCTGCGTACCAGTTCCAATACCTGTTCCCACTGGGAGATATCCACAGGGCGCTGGGCCGGTCGGCTGACGGCGGGAAGGGCAGGGAGCTGGCGGTGGTCGCTGACGAAATAGCCGGATTTTGGTCGCGGCGACACCATGCCGCTGTCTTCCAGCGTACGGTAGGCCTGCTGCACTGTGCTCAGGCTGACGCCATGTTCCACGCTCAGGGCGCGCACAGAAGGCAGGCGCTGGCCGGGGCGGTAAAGGCCCTGCTCGATGCGCGCACCGAGCAGTTCGGCGAGGTTGAGGTAAAGGGTCACGGCATACTCCTGGGCAATCGTGGGGCTTCGACCAGTACAGTTGCGCCGAAAATACAGCATTCAGCTGGCTCATCGCCAATTCTGTATGGGAATAATAAGGCGCTATTGGATCTGTATTGCCAGGGTTGCCGACGGGCATGCTTTCCCCACGGTATCAATTGAGTGGGAGAACGCAGCGATGGGTGGCATGAGCGATGTGCGCTTGCAACTGATGGCCGATGAGCTAGAAGCCGAGCAGCGGACCAAGGTTTTCAATGCACCAGCAGGGCTTGGCCGTTGGGGCTTGATGGTGCATCGCTGGAACACCCGCAAGGCCTTGCTGCAGCTGGACGATGGCCAGCTGCGCGATATTGGCCTGACCTGGGAGCAGGCCCGTGAAGAAGGGCGCAAGCCTTTCTGGAGGGATTGACCTATGTAGGAGCGGCCTTGTGTCGCGAAAGGGCCGCGAAGCGGCCCCCGAACGTTTGCAGCGCGTCAAATATTGCTGGGGCTGCTTTGCAGCCCTTTCGCGACACAAGGCCGCTCCTACACCAGCTCCTTGAGACGATGCCAGAGCATCCCCAACGCCAGCAGCGGCGAGCGCAAGTGCTTGCCGCCGGGGAAGGTGATGTGCGGCACCTTGGCGAACAGGTCGAAGCGCCCGCTCTGCTGGCCGCTGATCGCCTCGCCCAGCAGGCGCGCGGCCAGGTGGGTGGCATTGAGGCCGTGGCCCGAATAGGCCTGGGCGTAATAGACGTTGGGCTGGCTGGCCAGGCGGCCGACCTGCGGCAAGCGGTTGGCGCCGATGCCGATCATGCCGCCCCATTGGTATTCGATGCGAACGTCGGCCAGTTGCGGGAACACCTTGAGCATCTTCGGCCCCATGTAGGCGGCAATGTCCTGCGGGTCGCGGCCGGAATAGTGGCAGGCACCGCCGAACAGCAGGCGATGGTCGGCGGACAGGCGATAGTAGTCCAGGGCGACGCGCTGGTCGCACACCGCCATGTTCTGCGGCAGCAATTGGCGGGCGCGTTCTTCCCCGAGCGGTTCGGTGGCGATGATGTAGCTCCCGGCAGGCAGCACCTTGCCGCCCAGTTCGCGGTTGAGGTCGTTGTGGTAGGCGTTGCAGCACAGCACCAGGGTCTTGGCCCGCACGCTGCCCTGGGCTGTGTGGACCTTCACTTGCGGGCCATAGTCGATGCGGCTGACTTCCGATTGCTCGAACAGCCGCACACCGAGCCGACTGGCCAGGGCCGCTTCGCCGAGTGCCAGGTTGAGCGGGTGCAGGTGTCCGGAGCCCATGTCGATCAAACCGCCGACATAGCGGTCGGAGCCGACCACGCTGTGGATGTCGTCCTTCTGCACCAGGCGCAGTTCGTGGCGGTAGCCCAGGCCGCGCAGTTCTTCGGCATCCTCGGCAAAACCTTGCAGCTCACCGGGTTTGTTGGCCAGGTCGCAGTAACCCCAGGTCAGGTCGCAGGCGATGGCGTGACGCTCGACCCGTTCGCGGACGATTTCCACGGCTTCCAGGCCCATCAGCTTCAGGCTGCGCACGCCTTCTTCACCGATCACCGGGAGAAACTGCTCCAGGCCATGGCCGACACCACGGATCAACTGCCCGCCGTTGCGCCCGCTGGCGCCCCAGCCGAGTTTGCGCGCTTCCAGCAGGATGACCGAAAGGCCTCGCTCGGCCAGCTCGATGGCGGTATTCAGGCCTGAGTAGCCGCCGCCGACGATGCACACGTCGGCGCTCTGGGCGCCCTGCAGATAAGGATGATCGGGGTGTGGCGCGCTGCTGGCGGCGTAGTAGGAGGCGGCGTGCTGCGCGCTGTGGATCATTGGGCGGGTCCTGGGTATTGGGGCAGAAGGGGGAGGATAAGCTGGGGTTTTGTGGTGGGGCAACAGGCCTCATCGCCGGCAAGCCGGCTCCCACAGATCGTGTGGGAGCCGGCTTGCCGGCGAATGGGCCTATAATCCAGCCACATTCTTTGCCCTGTACCCCGCCATGTCCTGCAACCGCCACAAGATCCAGTTCCTGCGCGAACTCATCCCATCCTTCGAGTGCGAGCCCGGCTGCCACGACTGCTGCGGGCCGGTCACCACGTCGACTGAAGAAATGGCCCGCCTGCCGCGCAAAACCCAAGCCGAACAGGACGCTGCGCTGGATCACCTGGATTGCGTGCACCTGGGCCCCAATGGCTGCACGGTCTACGAAGAGCGCCCGATGATCTGCCGTCTGTTTGGTACCACACCCAGCATGGCCTGCCCCCGTGGCCGAGGCCCTGAGCAGATGCTCGAGCCGCAGGCCGAGCAACTCGTTCACCGGTTCATTGCCACGACCCGCCAGGTGCTGGTCTGACTTCAGTCCGGAATCGGCAGGCAAAGGCTTTCTTTCACTTCCTCCATCACGATGTAGCTCTTCGATTCGCGCACGTGCGGCAGCTTCAGCAGGATGTCGCCGAGCAGCTTGCGGTACGACGCCATCTCCGAAATACGCGCTTTCACCAGGTAGTCGAAGTCACCTGAAACCAGGTGGCATTCCAGTACATGGGGCAGCTTGAGCACCGCGCGGCGGAACTCCTCGAAGGTATCGCCCGACTTGTAGTCCAGGCTGATTTCCACGAACACCAGCAGGCTGCCCTTCAGGTGCTGCGGATTGAGCCGGGCGTTGTAGCCCATGATGATGCCTTCGCGCTCCAGGCGGCGTACGCGCTCGGTGCAAGGGGTGGTGGAAAGCCCAACTTTCTCGCCCAGTTCGGTGAAGGAAATGCGCCCGTCATTCTGCAGGATCCGCAGGATGTTGCGGTCGATCTTGTCCAGTTCACGCTTGCTCTGGTGCTGGGTTCTCATAGGGGATGCCCCTCCGTGAAAGGCGTTTTTGCCGAGAATTCTCGCCAAATATAGGCTTTTATATAGTGAATTGCACTGGCTTTGAATTCATATACTGCGCGCATCCATGCCATATCAACAAAATTTTGCGGTGCGCCGCGTGCGAGGGATGAAACGATGCGAGTTCTGGTACTTGGTAGCGGTGTAATCGGAACCGCCAGTGCCTATTATCTGGCCCGGCAAGGTTTCGAAGTGACCGTGGTCGACCGCCAGCCGGCGGTGGCCATGGAGACCAGTTTTGCCAACGCTGGCCAGATCTCGCCCGGCTATGCCTCGCCCTGGGCTGCCCCTGGCGTGCCGCTGAAGGCTATCAAGTGGCTGCTGGAGCGCCACGCCCCCCTGGCCATCAAGCTCACTGGCGATGTCGACCAGTACCTGTGGATGGCGCAGATGCTGCGCAACTGCACCGCCAGCCGTTACGCGGTGAACAAGGAGCGCATGGTGCGTCTGTCCGAGTACAGCCGCGACTGCCTCGACGAACTGCGCGCCGAAACCGGCATCGGCTACGAAAACCGTAGCCTCGGCACCACCCAGCTGTTCCGCACCCAGGCTCAATTGGATGCCGCGGCCAAGGACATCGCCGTGCTCGAACAGTCGGGCGTGCCTTACGAACTGCTCGACCGCGACGGCATTGCCCGCGTCGAACCTGCCCTGGCTGGCGTGAAAGACATTCTGGCCGGTGCCCTGCGCCTGCCCAACGACCAGACCGGCGACTGCCAGATGTTCACCACCAAGCTGGCCGAAATGGCCATCAAGCTGGGCGTCGAGTTCCGCTTCGGTCAGGACATCCAGCGCCTGGACTTCGCCGGCGACCGTATCAATGGCGTGTGGATCGACGGCAAGCTGGAAACCGCCGACCGCTACGTGCTGGCGCTGGGCAGCTACTCGCCGCAGATGCTCAAGCCGCTGGGCATCAAGGCGCCGGTGTATCCGCTCAAGGGTTACTCCCTGACCGTACCGATCACCAACGCCGACATGGCCCCGACGTCGACCATTCTCGACGAGACCTACAAGGTCGCCATCACCCGTTTCGACAACCGCATTCGTGTCGGCGGCATGGCTGAAATCGCCGGTTTTGACCTGTCGCTGAACCCGGCCCGGCGCGAAACGCTGGAGATGATCGTCAACGACCTTTATCCTCGCGGCGGCGACCTGAGCCAGGCCGACTTCTGGACCGGCCTGCGCCCGGCCACTCCGGACGGTACGCCGATCGTGGGTGCCACCGCGTTCCGCAACCTGTTCCTCAACACCGGTCACGGCACGCTGGGCTGGACCATGGCCTGTGGCTCCGGTCGCCTGCTAGCCGACCTGATTGCGCGCAAGAAGCCGCAGATCAGTGCCGAAGGCCTGGACATTTCCCGTTATGGCAACAGCCGGGAAGCGGCCAACCAGGGTCAGACCGCGCCTGTACATCAGCAGTAAGGCGTCTGTTCCGGCCCCATCGCTGGCAAGCCGGCTCCCACAAGTGTGAGAGCCGGCTTGCCGGCGATGAACCCAACACTGTTTTCAATCCGAACCACCATAAGGCTGCCGCCATGCGCCCCGCCCGTGCCCTGATCGACCTCCAAGCCCTCCGTCACAACTACCGTCTGGCCCGTGAACTGACCGGCGCCAAAGCCCTCGCCGTGATCAAGGCCGATGCCTACGGCCACGGTGCCGTGCGTTGCGCCCTGGCGCTGGAGGCCGAAGCCGACGGCTTTGCCGTGGCCTGCATCGAGGAAGCGCTGGAGCTGCGCGCAGCCGGCATCAAGGCCCCGGTGCTGTTGCTCGAAGGCTTTTTCGAAGCCAGCGAACTGGCACTGATTGCTGAGCATGACCTGTGGTGCGTCGTACATTCGCTGTGGCATCTCGAGGCCATCGAGAAAACCCAGGTGAGCAAGCCGCTCACGGTCTGGCTCAAGCTCGACAGCGGCATGCACCGGGTTGGCCTGCACCCCAAGGATTATCACGACGCCTACCAGCGCCTGCTGGCCAGCGGCAAGGTTTCGCGCATCGTGCTGATGAGCCACTTCGCCCGCGCCGATGAACTGGATGCCGACGCCACCGCCCAACAGATCGCCGTGTTCGATGCCGCCCGCCAAGGGCTGGCCGCTGAATGCAGCCTGCGCAACTCGCCCGGCGTGCTGGCCTGGCCGCAGGCCCCGAGCGATTGGGTGCGCCCCGGCATCATGCTGTATGGCGCCACGCCTTTCGAGGTCGAACAGGCCCAGGCCGAGCGCTTGCAGCCGGTCATGACCCTGCAATCGCGGGTGATCAGCGTGCGTGAACTGCCAGCGGGCGAACCGGTAGGCTATGGCGCCAAGTTCATCAGCCCGCGCCCGACCCGCGTGGGCGTGGTCGCCATGGGGTATGCCGACGGCTACCCGCGCCAGGCGCCCACCGGCACGCCAGTGATGGTTGCCGGCAAGCGCAGTCAGCTGATCGGCCGCGTCTCCATGGACATGCTGTGCATCGACCTGACCGATGTGCCCGAGGCAACCATCGGCAGCCCGGTCGAGCTGTGGGGCAAGCAGGTACTGGCCAGTGAGGTGGCCATGCACGCCGGCACCATTCCTTACCAGATCTTCTGCAACCTGAAGCGGGTGCCGCTGGACTATTACGGCGAATAAGGCGCCGAAGCGGACAGTGTGCGGGGCGGTGTGTTGTAAATACTGAACGGCATTGCCATGATATCGTTCACATCCACCCCGTCATCTCACCGTTTCAGGAGGCTCCAGCTTTGGACGTCGGCGAACGACTGCAAGCCATCCGCAAGCTCAAGGGCCTGTCCCAGCGTGAACTCGCCAAGCGTGCGGGTGTGACCAATAGCACCATCTCGATGATCGAGAAAAACAGCGTAAGCCCCTCGATCAGTTCGCTGCGAAAGGTGCTGAGCGGTATCCCCATGTCCATGGTCGAGTTCTTCTCGGTCGAGCTGGAACCTGAAAGCCCCACCCAGATCGTCTACAAGGCCCATGAGCTGATAGACATTTCGGACGGTGCGGTGACCATGAAGCTGGTGGGCAAATCGCACCCCAACCGGGCGATCGCATTTCTCACCGAGGTTTATCCCCCGGGTGCCGACACCGGTGCCGAAATGCTCACCCACGATGGCGAGGAAACCGGCATCCTGCTCGAAGGCCGGCTCGAACTGGTGGTGGGCAACGAGATCTTCATCCTCGAAGAGGGTGACAGCTACTACTTCGAAAGCACCCGCCCGCACCGCTTTCGCAACCCGTTCAACCAACCCGCACGGCTAATCAGCGCGGCCACGCCGTCGAATTTTTGATCCAGCGCAGTGCATTGTTTCGGCAATACCCCTTTCCCGAGTGGGGTCGTTTCACGGCCTCCAGGTTGCCGCTATACTTTTCAACGCTCGCATTACCGTGGCCGCGGGCATGATTAGCCACCATGAGGGTGTTCGCGTGAACCAAATCAAGAAGATGCTGGCCGTACCAGCAGCCGTACTCGCCCTTTGGGCACTGGGCGCAACCGCAGCGACCAACGATGACATTGCCAAACGCCTGGAGCCGGTTGGCCAGGTGTGCGTCCAGGGGCAGGAGTGCAAGGGCATGGAAGTGGCCGCCGCGGCGAGTGGGGGCGGAGCCAAGACGCCGGATGAAGTCATCGCCAAGCATTGCAATGCTTGCCATGGCAGCGGCCTGCTGGGCGCGCCGAAGATTGGCGACACGGCGGCGTGGAAAGAACGTGCCGATCACCAGGGCGGGCTCGATGGCATCCTGGCCAAGGCCATTACCGGGATCAATGCCATGCCGCCGAAGGGCACCTGTGCGGATTGCTCGGATGACGACCTGAAAGCGGCGATCAAGAAAATGTCCGGGCTGTGAGTCACAGCTGAATACCACAGGGCCCGCCTTTTTTGGCGGGCTTTGTTTTTGTGTCGCCCGTACCGGCCCTATCGCCGGCTTGCCGGCGTTAAGGCCGGGACAGGCAACAAACCAGCCCCGCCATGTGTCCAACCCCTGAACCCGCGCAAGACTCAGGAGGCCCCGATGCATCTCTGTTCCATCGATCAGGCAGTCGAGCAAGTCCTGTCGCGCCTTCCAGCCCATATCCACATGGGCCTGCCGCTGGGCCTGGGC
This sequence comes from Pseudomonas sp. NPDC089395, assembly GCF_044749525.1. Taxonomy (NCBI): domain Bacteria; kingdom Pseudomonadati; phylum Pseudomonadota; class Gammaproteobacteria; order Pseudomonadales; family Pseudomonadaceae; genus Pseudomonas; species Pseudomonas sp. NPDC089395. Next base: position 186,218 of record NZ_JBIVID010000004.1, on the reverse strand, counting down.
AAACCCAACGCCTTCGTCAACGCCCTCTACGCCCGGATACGCGAACTGCCCGAGCGCGAGCTGACGATCTACACCGCCCTCAGCCTCGGCCGCCCGCCGCTGGGCAACGGCCTGCAACGGCGCTTCCTCCAGCCCTTCGTCGAACGCGTGTTCGCCGACTACGAAGAACTCGACTACCTCGCTGACCTGCGCAACGACAACCTGCCACCGAACATCCGCGTCGAGCAGTTCTTCATGCAGCCCGGCAGCCTGCTGCACAGCGAATCCGCGCAGCAGGACTACGTCAGCAGCAACTACAGCCACGCAGCCCGCGACATCAATGCCAAGGGCCTCAACCTGGTTGCCCAGCTGGTCGCCGCTACGCCGGAAAAGCCCGTTCACCTGAGCCTGGCGTGCAACCCCGATATCACCCTCGACCTGCAGCCCATGATCGCCAAGCGCCGGGCTGCCGGTGAAACCATTCTCATGCTCGGCCAGGTTCACACCGAGCTGCCCTACATGCCCGGCGACGCGGAACTGCCGATCGACGCGTTCGACCTGCTGATCGATGAAGCGGAGCAGCGGCGCCTGTTCTCTACTCCGAACATGCCGGTCACCACTCAGGACCATTGCATCGGCCTGCATGCCAGTACCCTGGTGCGCGACGGTGGCACCCTGCAGATCGGCATTGGTGCCATGGGCGATGCCGTCGCCGCCGCGCTGCTGGCGCGTCACGCAGACAACGCGGGTTACCGCGCATTGCTGGACGACTTGGAGGTAGCCCCGTGGCAGGCATTGATTGCCCGTGAAGGCGGGCTGGAGCCCTTCGTCCAGGGCCTGTACGGCTGCAGCGAAATGTTCGTCAACGGTCTGCTGGCGCTGGCCGAAGCCGGCGTGGTGCGACGCCCGGCGGACGAGCAGGGCGTGCTGGTGCACGGCGGTTTCTTCCTCGGCCCGCAGGCGTTTTACCAGCGCCTGCGCGACATGTCGCTGGAGCAGCGGGCACAGTTCATGATGACGCGCATCAGCTTCATCAACGAGCTGTACGGGCAGGAAGAACTCAAGCGCCGTCAGCGCCGCGATGCCCGTTTCATCAACACGGTGTTCGGCATGACCCTGCTTGGCGCAGGGGTGGCCGATCAGCTCGAAGATGGGCGTGTGCTCAGTGGTGTGGGCGGGCAGTACAACTTCGTCGCCCAGGGGCACGCGTTGGAGGGCGGGCGTTCGATCCTGCTGCTGCGCAGCTGGCGGGAGGCCGGTGGCGAGATGAGTTCCAACCTGTTCTGGCAGTACGGCCACTGCACTATTCCCCGGCACCTGCGCGATATCGTGGTGACCGAGTACGGCATCGCTGACCTGCGCGGGCAGACTGACAGCGAGGTGATTGCGCGGTTGCTGGCGGTCAGTGACTCACGTTTTCAGAGTGAGTTGATCGAGCAGGCCAAGAAGGCCGGCAAGCTGGCCAGAGACTTTGAGCTGGATGGGCGATTCACTGACAACACGCCTGAGCGGTTGGAAGCCATTCGGGCACGGCATGCACGGTTGTTCCCGGAATACCCGCTGGGGACGGATTTCACGGCAGAAGAGCGGGATCTGTTGCGGGCGCTGAACTGGTTGAAGAGCAAGTTCAAGCTGAGCGAGGTGCTGGAGCTGGGCAAGGCAGCCCTGGATGCGCCGGGGCCTGAAGGGTATCTGGCACAGCTGGCACGGATGCAGCTGGATGACCCGAAGGGCTTGAAGGAGGAGCTTTACCAGCGGTTGCTGCTTGCTGGATTGGCGGCGACCCGGTAAGAAAGTGGAGCCCCATTCGCGGGACAAGCCCGCTCCCACAGGAGCCATGGATATCCTGTGGGAGCGGGCTTGTCCCGCGAAGCAGGCGCCGCGGTTACTCGTTGAAAGTGACCACGCCACCTTCCAGCGACTTCACCCGGGCCAGCGATTCAACGCGGTAGCCCTGGCTGTCCAGCTCGGCACGGCCGCCCTGGAACGACTTTTCGATGACGATACCCAGGCCGGCCACGGTGGCGCCGGCCTGCTTGATGATCGAGATCAGCGCTTGCGACGCCTTGCCATTGGCCAGGAAGTCGTCGATCACCAGCACGCGGTCGCTGCTGTTGAGGTGACGCGGCGAGATGGCCACGGTGTTCTCGGTCTGCTTGGTGAAGGAATACACCGTGGCAGTCAGCAGGTTCTCGGTCAGGGTCAGCGACTGGTGCTTGCGCGCGAAGATCACCGGTACGCCCAGCTTCAGGCCGGTCATCACTGCCGGGGCGATGCCCGAAGCTTCGATGGTGACAATCTTGGTCACGCCGGCGTCGGCGAACAGGCGGGCGAATTCGTCACCGATCAGCTGCATCAGCGCCGGGTCGATCTGGTGGTTGAGAAACGCGTCGACTTTGAGAACCTGATCGGAAAGCACGATGCCTTCTTCGCGAATCTTCTGCTGCAGTGCTTCCACTGTTGTTTCCTCGATGTAGCAAAGGTGGCCGCGTCCCGGAGGTAGCGGCAAAGTTAAAGAGTAATGGTTGATCAGCGTTTGAGCATTGCCCGGATATCGGCCAAGGCGTTGTTGCCGCGCGCGGCTTTCACTTCCACGGGCGCATCGTCCAGGCCTTCCCAGGCCAGGTCGTCCGGCGGCAGTTCGTCAAGGAACCGGCTGGGCGTGCAGTCGATGATTTCGCCGTACTGCTTGCGCTTGGCAGCGAAGGTGAAGGCCAGGGTCTGGCGCGCGCGGGTGATGCCCACGTAGGCCAGGCGGCGTTCCTCTTCGATGGTATCGGCTTCGATACTCGAGCGGTGGGGGAGGATTTCCTCCTCCATGCCCATGATGAATACATAAGGGAATTCCAGGCCCTTGGACGCGTGCAAGGTCATCATCTGCACGCCCTCGGCGTTTTCTTCCTCTTCCTGCTGACGCTCGAGCATGTCACGCAACACCAGCTTGCCGATGGCGTCCTCGATGGTCATGTCACCCTCTTCGTCCTTCTCGAGGGTGTTCTTCAGTGCTTCGACCAGGAACCAGACGTTGCTGATGCGAAACTCCGCCGCCTTGTCGCTGGCGGTCTGCTGGCGGATCCAGTTCTCGTAGTCGATGTCGCGGATCATCTCGTGCAGCGCGGCGATCGGGTCTTCCAGGGCGACCTTGTGGCGGACCCCGTCGAGCCAGTGCTTGAAGCGCTGCAGGCGCTCGGTGTAGCGGGCGTCCAGGTGTTCGCCCAGGCCCAGCTCCTCGCTGGCGGCGTACATCGAGATGCCGCGCTCGGTGGAGTAGTTGCCGAGCTTTTCCAGGGTGGTCGAGCCGATCTCGCGGCGCGGCACGTTGATGACCCGCAGGTAGGCGTTGTCGTCGTCCGGGTTGACCAGCAGGCGCAGGTAGGCCATCAGGTCCTTGACCTCCTGGCGGCCGAAGAAGCTATTGCCGCCCGACAGGCGATAGGGCACCTGGTGGTGCTGCAGCTTCAATTCGATCAGCTTGGCCTGGTAGTTGCCCCGGTAGAGGATGGCGAAGTCGCTGTACGGGCGGTTGGTGCGCAGGTGCAGGGTGAGGATTTCCATGGCCACGCGTTCGGCCTCGGCTTCCTCGTTCTTGCAGCGGATCACGCGGATCTCGTCGCCCACGCCCATCTCGCTCCACAGCTGCTTCTCGAACGCGTGCGGGTTGTTGGCGATCAGCACGTTGGCGCAGCGCAGGATGCGGCTGGTCGAGCGGTAGTTCTGCTCGAGCATGACGATCTTCAGGGAGGGGTAGTCCTCCTTGAGCAGCATCAGGTTCTCTGGGCGGGCGCCCCGCCAGGCGTAGATCGACTGGTCGTCGTCGCCTACCACGGTGAACTGGTTGCGCATGCCGATCAGCATCTTCACCAGCAGGTACTGGCTGGCGTTGGTGTCCTGGTATTCGTCCACCAGCAGGTAGCGCACGCGGTTCTGCCAGCGTTCGAGCACTTCGGGGTGCTCCTGGAACAGCTTGACCGGCTGCAGGATCAGGTCGTCGAAGTCCACCGCGTTGAACGCCTTGAGCGTGCGCTGGTAGTGGGTGTAGACGATGGCGGCGGTCTGCTCGCGCGGGTTGCGCGCTTTTTCCAGGGCCTCGGGGGGAAGAATCAGGTCGTTCTTCCAGGCACCGATCATGTTCTTGATCTCGTCGATGCCGTCGTCGCCGGAGTATTCCTTCTGCATGATGTCCGACAGCAGCGCCTTGATGTCGGACTCGTCGAAGATCGAGAAGCCTGGCTTGTAGCCCAGCTTGTCGTGCTCCTTGCGGATGATGTTCAGGCCCAGGTTGTGGAAGGTGCACACCGTCAGGCCACGGCCTTCGCCCGGGCGCAGCAGGGTGCCGACCCGCTCTTTCATCTCGCGCGCGGCCTTGTTGGTGAAGGTCATCGCCACGATGTACTGGGCGCGGATGCCGCAGTTCTGGATGAGGTGGGCAATCTTTCGCGTGATTACGCTGGTCTTGCCGGAGCCTGCACCGGCGAGCACCAAAAGAGGGCCGCCGACGTAGTCACGGGCTTCCTGTTGCCTGGGATTGAGTCGGGACATGCTAGAAACCGGGGGTCGCCAGAAAATAGCCGCGCATTCTAACAGGCATGGGGCGGTTGTGGCGCGACCGTCTGACGTCTGAGTCAACGTTTTCTGCACGCATATCATTAGTCAAACTAATGCTATTCATGGAAAAAATCGGATTTGCTGGAAGAGCGACTTTCGCGCAGGATGCACGTCGAAATGCGTCGGTGCGCTTGGGCAAGGGATCTGTCTAAAAGTGAAAATCATTTTCATTTATGCAGTAGCATACCCGACCTCCCCCGTGTCACCGACCCTGCCCTAAGGAGCCCGCTTGTCCACGCCTGTCGAACCTCTGCGTTTGCTGTTGTTGGCTGATGAGCCGGAATGGGCAGCCTTGTTGCGCGAGTGCCTGCTGCCGCTGGGCGACCTGGCGGTATTGCTGACCGCGCCGAACTGGGCAGCGGTCGATAGCCTGTTCAGCAATGACCGCCAGGCCGTGATCCTGGCGACACCGGCCTTGCAGCCGGCGCCGGGCCGTTGCGACTTGCCGACCATCCTGCTGCTCGACCATGAGCCTGTGCTACCGCCTACCGGGGTCAGCGACTGGTTGGTGCTTGACCAGCTCAATAGCGACGCCCTGCGCCGTTCCCTGCGCCATGTGCGTGAGCGCGGTGTGCTGGTCGACACCCTGCAGCGCCTGGCCGAACAAGATCCTCTCACCGGCATCGCCAACCGCCAGGGCTTTCAGGCCCTGCTGACCGCGCGCCTGGCCGAGAACGAAGGCCGCGGTATTGCGCTTGGCCACTTGGACCTGGACAACTTCCGCCACGTCAACGATGCACTCGGCCACCAGGGCGGCGACCGCCTGATCCTGCAGGTGGTGTCGCGGCTCAAGCAGCAGCTGGAAGCTGGCGATCAGCTGGCGCGCCTGGGCAGCGATGAATTCGCGTTGTTGATCGACACCCGTCGTGATGCCAACCGTGCCGAGTGGATCGCCGATCGGATCGTCGAGGCCTTGGCCGAGCCTTACTGGATCGACGGCGAAAGCCTGCTTCTCGGCTGCAGCCTGGGCATTGCCCATGCCCGCGCCCAAGGCGGCGCCGACCCGCTGATGTGGCATGCGCACATTGCCATGCGCCAGGCCAAGAGCAGCCAGGGCTGCACCTTCCATGTCTTCAACGAGCGGATCAACCGTAACGCCCGCAGCCTGGCGGATCTGGAAAGCGAACTGCGCCGCGCCTTGCGCCGCGATGAACTGGAGCTGCACTACCAGCCGCGGCTGAACCTGGCCGACGGGCGCATTGTCGGCCTGGAGGCTCTGGTGCGCTGGCGCCATGCCGAGCGCGGCCTGCTTCCGCCGAGTGAATTCGTACCGCTGGCCGAACAGAGTGGGTTGATCGTGCCGCTGGGCTACTGGGTCATCTCGCGGGCCCTGCGCGACATGCAGGCCCTGCGCGAGAGCGGTCTGGCGCCCTTGCACATGGCGGTGAACTTGAGCTTCCGTCAGTTCCAGGACAGCCAGTTGCTGGCGACCCTGAGCCGGCTGATCATCGAGCACGGTGTCGATGCCCGCTGGCTGGAATTCGAACTGACCGAAACGGCGGTGATGCGCCGCAACGAGCTGGTGCGCCAGACCATGGATGCCTTGGGGCGCCTGGGTGTGCGCTTCTCGCTGGACGACTTCGGTACCGGGTTCTCCTCGTTCGTGCACCTGAACAGCTTGCCGATCACCTTGCTCAAGGTAGACCGCAGCTTCGTCGCCGAAATGGAGATGCGCGAGGAGAACCGCAAGCTGGTGCATGCCATGATCAACCTGGCGCACAACCTCAACCTGGAGGTGGTGGCCGAAGGTGTGGAGAGCCCGGAGCAACTGGCTTTGCTGCGCGGCTTTGGCTGTGATCAGGTGCAAGGGTTCCTGGTCAGCAAGCCGCTGCCGGTGGGGGAGCTGGTGGAGTATCTCCTGGAGATTGCCAGGCCACAGTTGGTTAGCGTTTAGAAATGCAGGGGAGGGCTTCGCCCTCCTTTCGCGACACAAGGCCGCTCCTACAGGTGGACGCGAAACCTCTGTAGGAGCGGCCTTGTGTCGCGAAAGGGCTGCAAAGCAGCCCCGGCAATCATGCAGACGCCGCCACTTTCCCAGTCAACCCCGCCTTGCCCAGCATCCGCTTCATCCGCCATTCGAAGCCCAGGGTCAGCGCCACCGACGCACACGCCAGCCCCAACGCCAGCCCCCACCAAACGCCGACAGCACCGCCCCCCAGGGTAAAGGTGAACAGCCAGGCACTCGGCGCCCCGACCAGCCAGTAACAGCACAACCCGATCAGGAACGTGGTCTTGGCATCTTTCAGCCCACGGATCGAGCCCATGGCGATGGTCTGCACGCCATCGAACAGCTCGAACCAGGCCGCCACCATCAGCAACTGCACCGCCAGCTGGAAGATAGCCGCGAACGCCGGGTCGTGGCGGTCGATGAACAACCCCACCAGCGCCTCCGGCAGCAGCCAGAACAAGGCAGCGAAGCCGAACATGATGCTCGCGCCGAAGCCGATCCCCACCCGCCCGGCGCTGCGCGCCGCCAGCAGGTTGCCGGCGCCGAAGTACAGCCCCACCCGCATGGTCACCGCATACGAAAGGCCGGTCGGTACCATGAAGGCGGTGGAGACGATCTGCAGGGCGATCTGGTGAGCCCCCAGCTCGGTGCTGCCAAGCACGCCCATGCACAGGGCGGCAAAGGCGAACAGGCCGACTTCCACCATGTAGGTGCCACCAATCGGCAGGCCCAGCCGCCACAGCTCGCGCAAGGCCGGCAGGGAAGGGCGCGACAGGCCCTTGCGCAGCGGGTAGGCGTCATAGGCCGAGTGCCAGCGGATGTACAGCGCCAGGGCGATGGCCATGCCCATCGACACCACCGCCGTGACCATGCCGATGCCCATCAGGCCGAGTTTGGGCAGGCCGAACATGCCTTCGATCAGCGCATGGTTGAACAGGTAGTTGAGCACCGTGCCGACCAGGCTGATGATCATCACCGGCGTCGAGCGGCCCAGGGCACTGGTGAAACCACGCAGGGCCATGAAGGTCAGGTAGCCGGGCAGGGCCAGCGGCAGCAGGGTGAGGAATTCGGCCGCGGCGGCGACGTTGTCCGGCTGTTGGCCGAACAGCAGCAACACCGGTTCCAGGTTCCACAGCACCAGGGCTGCCACCAAGGCCAAGCCCCAGGCCAGCCACAGGCCGTTCTGCGCCAGGCGGGTGGCACCTTCGATGTCATTGGCACCCTTGCGGATTGCCACCAGCGTACCGACTGCGGCGATCACACCCAGGCAGAAGATCGACACGAACGAATAGCCGGCCGCGCCAAGGCCACCACCGGCCAGGGCTTGCGGGCTGATGCGGGCCATCATCAGGGTGTCGGTTAGCACCATCAGCATGTGCGCCAACTGCGAGGCGATCAGCGGCCCGGCCAGGCGCAGCAAAGCCTTGAGTTCTGTGGTGGGCGCGACGTGCATTGGGGTGTCCTTGTGCCTGACTCGGTGAGCGAGGGTGGATTCTGAGGCTTTGGTCAACTTTGCACAAAAGGATAAAAGCGATAGTTGGCATGAGTTGGACTCATGCATATATGATTTTGGGCATTCCTTCCTTGCCCCCGTATGCCAGGTGCCCCATGTCCCGTCAGCTCCCGCCGCTCTATGCGCTACGTGCATTCGAGGCCGCCGCTCGGCTGAGCTCGTTCACCCGTGCCGGTGCCGAGCTGTCGATCACCCAGAGCGCGGTCAGCCGGCATATCCGTACCCTCGAAGACCATTTCGCCTGCCGCCTGTTCGTGCGCAGCGGTCGCAGCCTGCAGCTGACCGAAGCCGCGCGGGTGTTGTTGCCCGGCGTACGTGAGGGCTTCGCTGCCCTGGAGCGCGCCTGCGATACCTTGCGCGGTGAAGATGACATCCTGCGCATGAAGGCGCCTTCGACCTTGACCATGCGTTGGTTGCTGGCGCGCCTGAGCCAGTTCCGGCACTTGCAGCCGGGCAATGAAGTGCAACTGACCAGCGCCTGGATGGACGTCGACCATGTGGATTTCAACCAGGAGCCGTTCGATTGCGCGGTGCTGCTCAGTGACGGCGTGTTTCCGCCGGATTGGGAAGTGCGCCGGTTGTTTTCCGAACTGTTGATCCCGGTAGGGGCGCCTGACCTGCTCAAGGATGGCCCGTGGGACGAACGTCGGTTGGCCGGCATCGAGCTGTTGCACCCGACCCCAGACAAGCGTGACTGGCGCGAATGGCTGGAACGGATGGGCCTGACCGATAAGGTTTCGCTCAAGGGGGGGCAGGTGTTCGACACCTTGGAATTGGGGATGATCGCGGCGGCCCGTGGTTACGGGATTTCCATGGGCGACCTGCTGATGGTTGCCGAAGATGTGGCCCAAGGGCGCTTGAGCCTGCCCTGGCCGACGGCGGTGCCCAGCGGCATGGATTACTACCTGGTGTGGCCGCGGACCCGGCCGGGTGGGGAGCGGTTGCGGCGGTTGAGTGCGTTTCTGCAGGAAGAGGCGGCGGCGATGAACCTGCCGGATGTGCAGATTCTGCCAGCGCTTTGACTGTCTGTGTGGGCCTCTTCGCGGGACAAGCCCGCTCCCACAATGATAGATGTGGCCAGGACCATTGTGGGAGCGGGCTTGCCCCGCGAATGGGGCGCAAAGCGCCCCCGGCAACCCTGAGCCTTACATCGCCCCCAGGTTCAACGCCTGCGCACACGCCTGCAACGACCGCCGCTCGCTCTGCGCATAAAGCGCCAGCTCATCCTGCACCTGCAGCCCCAAGGCCGCCTCGAACGCGTCGCGGTTGGCGTTGCTGCCATATTCCGCCTGGGCATCGTCACCCAGGTTGGACTGGAAGATGCCCGCCGCGCTCACCGGCAGGAAGTCTTCGTACACCAGTGCTTCGAAGTGCACATGGCCAGCGGCGATCAAGCCTTCCAGGGTGGTCGGGCGGTCCTGTTGGTCACGTGCAGCCCGCCCCTGCTCGGTGGCGAAGTAACGGAAGTAGGCCAGGCCCTGTTCACGCATCTGCGCCAGGTCATCCGGGAATTCGGCAAAGTGTTCCTGCAGCAGCGCCATGTAACGCTCGGCATTGGCCTCGGCCGGGGCGCCGCCGAGGGCTGCGCGGGTGGCATCGAGCAGGCGGTCATACAGCTGGCGGCCTTTGGGTGTCAGGGCGGCGCCACGCTGCTCGATTTCACCGAAGCGCGCGGTATGGCTGCCCTCGCTGCCGTGCTGGTCACTGAAGGCGACCTTTTCCTGCAGCGCCTTGAAGCTGGTCTGGCGCAACAGGATGGGATGACGCCGGGTGGGCGGCCCTTCGACCACGGCCTTGGGCGGGATGCCCTTGGCCGGCATGCCGAGCTGGATCGCGTCGATATCCAGGGTGCGTGGGGTCAGGTGGTTGATGTGCGGGCCTTTGAACGCCACTACGTCGGCGATCAGGCGGTGCTGGTCGTGCAGTTGCTGGTACTGCTCGGCAGTGACGGTGGCGTCATGGTGCCAACGGAAGGTGTGCAGGGCTTCCTGTACGAAAGCCTCGGCATCTGTGGCGTTCAAGCCACCGTCGCGTTCGCACTGGGCAATCAGTTCGAGGGCGCGGGCAGTGAAGATCTTGCGCTTGGCCAGGATGGCGTGCGCCAGCTCGCGAAGTGGCGGGTTGTCGATCAGCTCCAGGCGCAGCAGCGAGGTGAACACGCGAAACGGGCTGACATGCAATGACTGTTCATGCACGGCGCGGAAGGCCGTGGAGTGCACCGGGACGCCGGCGGAGCTGAGGTCGTAGTAGCCGACCGGCTGCATGCCCATGACCGCGAACAGGCGGGCGATGGTGGCCAGCTCCTCGGCGGTGCCGACGCGGATGGCGCCATGGCGCTCCTGGTCGAGCCGCTCGACTTCGCCGGTCCAGCGCAGCGCCTCGGCCACCTGGGGCTGCTGGGCCATGACCTGCTGGTTGATTTCGCTCACCAGCTCCAGCAGCGTGCCGTACAGCGGCACTTCCTGTTTGTACATGAGCGACATGGCGGCAGAGAACTGCGCGCGGATGCTGTCGGGGCTGACGAAATCGTGGGCGGGCATCGCTAGCTTCCTGGTTGGGTTCGGACGCTTACATGAAAGCGGGGAATGCACTATGGCCACAAGCGAAAAAAAGTGGGTCTGTCATTCCTTTTTTGATCGACCTCTGAGGCCATTGGGGCTGCTGCGCAGCCCTTTCGCGACACAAGGCCGCTCCTACAGACGCCGCGCTCCCTTGTAGGAGCGGCCTTGTGTCGCGAAAGGGCCGCAAAGCGGCCCCAGCACCCTCAAGCCTCAAGCTGCTCGCGAATCCACCCCACCAACGCCCGCACCTTGGGCACCTCCGCCGCATGCTCGGCATACGCCAGGTAATGCGCCCCAGCACTGTTCATCGCATGATTCCAAGGAATGACCAAGCTTCCTTCGGCCAGCTCCTTGGCCACCAGATAACGCGGCACCAAAGCCACCCCACAGCCAGCTTGCGCCGCGCTCAAGGCCATGTAGAACGTATCGAACCGCGGCCCGTGGTAAGCACTGACGCTGTGCAAGTCCAACTCCAGGAACCACTCATGCCAGGCCTCAGGCCGCGAAGTGCTTTGCAACAGCACCAGCTCAGCCAGCTCCCCGGCATCCTTGAGCTCACGCCCGGCCAGCAGCTCCGGCGCGCACACCGGCACCACCTCTTCGCGGAACAGCTCAAGGCAGGTCGCCCCCGGCCAGGTGCCCTGCCCATAGAAGAACACCACATCCGCCGAGCCCTGCAGCAGGGCAAATGGCTCCATCTCGTTGCGGATGTCCAGGTGAATGTTCGTGTGGCGCTTGCCAAAGCCCTTGAGGTGCGGGATCAACCAGCGCACGCCAAAACTCGGCTGAGTGGCTACCTTCAATATCTCGGTCTGCTCACCGTAGGTCAGCACGTAGCGGCTGGACATGTCCACCTGGGTCAGGATCTTGTTGACCTCGGCCAGGTACAGGCTGCCCGCCGGCGTCAGCTGCAGGCGCCGGCGGATGCGCAGGAACAGGTGGTGGCGCAGCATGTCTTCAAGCTGCGCCACCTGCTTGCTGACCGCGCTCTGGGTCAGGTGCAGTTCTTCGGCGGCGCGGGTAAAGCTCAGGTGACGGGCTGCAGCTTCGAAACACTGCAGGGCGGTCATGGAGGGCACCAGGCGTTTGGACATAGCGGTCTCTGTGGCTCGAATCATTACCTGACGGAATGATATGCGGAATAAAGGTCGTTTGTTGCACTGGTGTGATCGGATTAATACTGATCCACATCATTTTTCCACCCCATCACCCGATGTAGGAGAAGCACAAATGGTTGCTGGATTGCTCGAGCGCCTTGGCGTTGCCGCCACGGCTTACACCCAGGGCGACTACCCTGTTCACACGCCGATCGACGGCAGCCAGATCGCCTCGGTGAAACTGCTCGGCAAGGCCGAGACCACCGCCCGCATCGATCAGGCCCAAAGCGCGTTCGAAGCCTGGCGCAGTGTGCCGGCTCCGCGCCGTGGCGAGCTGGTACGTCTGTTCGGCGAAGTGCTGCGTGAGCACAAGGCCGACCTCGGCGAGCTGGTTTCCATCGAAGCCGGCAAGATCACCCAGGAAGGCCTGGGCGAAGTGCAGGAAATGATCGACATCTGCGACTTCGCCGTCGGCCTGTCGCGCCAGTTGTACGGCCTGACCATCGCCTCCGAGCGCCCAGGCCACCACATGCGTGAAACCTGGCACCCGCTGGGCGTGGTCGGCGTGATCAGCGCCTTCAACTTCCCGGTAGCCGTATGGGCGTGGAACACCGCCCTGGCCCTGGTGGCTGGCAACTCGGTGGTGTGGAAGCCATCGGAGAAGACCCCGCTGACCGCCCTGGCTTGCCAGGCCCTGTTCGAAAAAGCCCTGAAAGCCTTCGGCGATGCCCCTGCAGGCCTGGCGCAGCTGGTGATCGGCGGCCGCGAAGCCGGTGAGGCGATGGTCGACGACCCGCGCGTGCCGCTGGTCAGCGCCACCGGCAGCACCCGCATGGGCCGTGAAGTAGGCCCACGCGTGGCAGCCCGCTTCGGCCGCAGCATCCTCGAACTGGGCGGCAACAACGCCATGATCCTGGCCCCGAGTGCCGACCTGGACCTGGCCGTTCGCGGCATCCTGTTCTCCGCCGTTGGCACCGCCGGCCAACGCTGCACCACCCTGCGCCGTTTGATCGTGCACCGTTCGATCAAGGACGAAGTGGTTGCCCGCGTGAAAGCCGCCTACGCCAAGGTGCGCATCGGCGACCCACGCAAGGACAACCTGGTCGGCCCGCTGATCGACAAGCAATCGTTCGACGCCATGCAGGGCGCCCTGGCCAAGGCTCGCGACGAAGGCGGCCAGGTATTCGGTGGCGAGCGTCAGTTGGCTGACCAGTACCCGAACGCCTTCTACGTGTCGCCGGCCATCGCCGAGATGCCCGCGCAAAGCGACGTGGTTCGTCACGAAACCTTCGCGCCGATCCTCTACGTGCTGGCCTACGACGACTTCGAAGAAGCGCTGCGCCTGAACAATGAAGTGCCGCAAGGCCTGTCGTCGTGCATCTTCACCACCGACCTGCGCGAAGCGGAACGCTTCCAGAGCGCTTCGGGCAGCGACTGCGGCATCGCCAACGTCAACATCGGCACCAGCGGCGCCGAAATCGGCGGTGCATTCGGTGGCGAGAAGGAAACCGGCGGTGGTCGTGAATCCGGTTCGGATGCCTGGAAAGGCTACATGCGTCGCCAGACCAACACCGTGAACTACTCGCGCGAGCTGCCGCTGGCGCAGGGTATCGTGTTCGACTGATGATGCATGGCCGGGGGCTCTGCCCCCGGTTCGCGGGGCAAGCCCGCTCCCACAGGATCTCCACTGCCCTTCAGGTTTGTGTGGTCCCTGTGGGAGCGGGCTTGTCCCGCGAATGGGCGGCAGCGCCGCGCCAACCGCAACAAGAACAATATCGCTGGAGCCGGGCCATGTCCGAACTGCGTCAACAATGCTTGTGGGAATTCGTCAGCCAACCAACCGTTGCCACCCAGGCCCTGGCCGGTGAGCACAAGGCCGATGTCTGTGTCATCGGCGGCGGCATTACCGGCCTGTCGGCGGCCATCCACCTGCTCGAACAGGGCAAGTCGGTGATTCTGCTGGAGGCTTGGCAAATCGGCCACGGCGGCTCCGGACGCAACGTCGGCCTGGTCAACGCCGGCACCTGGATCCGCCCCGACGACGTCGAGGCGACCTTGGGCCAGAAGCAGGGCAGTCGCCTGAACAAAGTGCTTGGCGATGCTCCGGGCGAAGTCTTCGCCATGATCGAGCGTCTGGGCATCGACTGCCAGGCTCAGCACAAAGGCACCCTGCACATGGCGCACAACGCCACCGGCATTGCCGACCTCGAAGCCCGCCATGAACAGTGGCGCCGCCGCGGTGCCGACGTCGAGCTGCTGACCGGCGCCCAATGCCAGGAATACTGCGGTACCGACAAGATTTCCGCCGCGCTGCTCGACCGCCGCGCTGGCACCATCAACCCCATGGGTTACACCCAGGGCCTGGCCTCAGCCGTGGCTCGCCTGGGTGGCAAGCTGTTCCAGCAGTCTTCCGTCGAGGGCCTTGAGCGCGACGGCGACGCCTGGCGGGTGAAGACCGCACGCGGTTCGGTGCGCGCCGACAAGGTGGTGATCTCCACCGGTGCCTATACCGAAGGCGACTGGAGCAACCTGCAGAAGCAGTTCTTCCGTGGCTACTACTACCAGGTGGCCTCCAAGCCGTTGCACGGCGCGGCCGCCGACAAGGTGCTGCCGCACGGGCAGGGCTCGTGGGATACCCGCACGGTGCTCAGCAGCATTCGGCGCGACGACCAGGGTCGCCTGTTGCTTGGCAGCCTTGGCCGGGTCGACAACAAGCCGGCGTGGTTCGTGCGCAGCTGGGCTGATCGTATCCAGAGCCATTACTACCCGGAGCTGGGCAAGGTCGAGTGGGAGATGCACTGGACCGGTTGCATCGACTTCACCCCTGACCACCTGATGCGCCTGTTCGAACCGGCGCCGGGCCTGGTGGCCGTGACTGGCTATAACGGGCGAGGCAACACCACGGGCACGGTGATCGGGCGCGCCTTTGCCGAGTTCCTGCTCAAGGGGGAGGCGGACAGCCTGCCGATTCCGTTCTCGCCGATGACGGGCGTCAGCGCACCTTCGTTGCGTACTGCGTTCTATGAGTCCGGGTTCTCGCTGTACCACGCGGGGCAATGCCTGAGGGTTGTGCTGTAACCGCGGGTCCTATCGCCGGCAAGCCGGCTCCCAAGTTCGGTGCGGTCCTTGCGGGAGCCGGCTTGCCGGCGATAGGGCCAGTCCAGACACTGAAGCTACTTGTGCAACCAGCTGAGGAAGCCGCCTTTCTTGATCGCGGTCGGCTTCTGCAGCAACAGTGACTCCCGGCTCTGGCGCCTGAACCGCTGCAACTTGTTCAGCGCCGCCTGCACCTCGCCCCGTTGCACCAGGCAACTGCGCACCTGTTCCTTTTCAATGCGGTACAGCACGCATCCCGTCAGCGTGCGGAACTCGGCGAACGAATCATCCTCGTCGAGGATGCCCTCGATCCCCAGCACCTCGCCCGGCCCCATGCGGCCCGCTTCCAGCAGCTTGTCGCCATCACGCACCGAGGCCGACACCACGCCACTGCCGATCACCAGCAAGTGGTCGGACTGCTCGCCAACGCCCAGGATCACCTGGTCGGCCAAGTACTCCACGGCCGTCATGCGCTGGCTCAACGCGTCTCGCTCCTGCTCGGTCAGCGAGCGGAACACCCGCACCTCATCCAGCACTTCGCGCTGACGGCTGCGTGGCGGCAGGGCCAGATCGACGTTCCACATCACGCCGCTGGCCTCAAGGTGCCGATGGGCCAGGTCGAACAACTGGTTGCGCGTTTCACCCTTGGCGCCCATGTCGGCGACGAAGCCGCTGGCTTCGTACTCCACCGACTCCAGTGTCGAGGTCTTGACCGTGACCTTGGGCTTGGGTGTGGCAAGAATCGCGCTGGTGCCCTGCAAGGCTTTTTCCAGCGCATCGAATACCCGCCTGGGGCGGACCTTGGCCGGCACCACCACGCTGATCGATACCCCGTGCACGTCGGCCGGGCGGCTGTGGTTGAGCAACCGGGCCTTGGCCGCCACCGAGTTGGGGATCACCGCCAGGCTGCCACTGCCCGTGAGCAGGCGCGTGGCGCGCCAGTCGATGTCCAGCACCTTGCCTTCGGTGCCGTCGATGGAGATCGAGTCGCCGATCTGGTACGGCCGCGTGGTGTTCAGCACGATGCCGC
This sequence comes from Pseudomonas sp. NPDC089395, assembly GCF_044749525.1. Lineage (NCBI taxonomy): Bacteria > Pseudomonadati > Pseudomonadota > Gammaproteobacteria > Pseudomonadales > Pseudomonadaceae > Pseudomonas > Pseudomonas sp. NPDC089395. The sequence continues at coordinate 170,389 of NZ_JBIVID010000004.1, read as the reverse complement.
TGAACACGTCGGCCAGGGTGCTTTGCAGTGCCAGGCCGATGACGATGGCCATCACCCCGGAGGTGGCCAGCAGGCCCTTGACCGGCAGTTGCATCACGTAGCCTGCGGCAGCTACCACCGCGGCCAGGAAGATCAACGCCCCCAGCACATCCTGTAACAGCCTCCCGCCATGACTGCCACGTGCGCCCAGCAGCAGGCCGAAGACCACCGTCACCGTGCGTGCGCCAAACAGCCACCAGCCGATCGCCAGCACGGTGGCCATCAGGTTGCGTGACACATCGTCGGGCCATGGCGGTGGTTGCAATGGGCTCATGCCGGCGGCAATCAGTACCCAACTGAACAGCAGGAAGCACGCAACCCGCGCGCCGATACGCCAAGCCCGGCGCTGGACCGGGATGAGTTGCCAGAGGATCAGGTCGAGCAGGATCAGGCAGGTGCCGATCAGCAAGGGGGAGTGCTGGAGGAGTGCGAACATGCGCGTCTCGTCACGGTGGGCTGTAGCTAGTAAAGAGCAGGTTCGCTGCAATTACTACTGGCTTGGCGTGTGACGCGCAGAGGGTGAGGCGGGGGGAAGCGGCTCGCTGCGCAAACAGGAGCCGCAGGGGCATCAGAACATGAAGTAGACGCTGGCGCTGGTCTGGTCCAGATCGATGTCACCCACTTTGAGGACTTCCTGCTCCAGGCGCACGCCCAGGTTGCGCAGAATGTCGACCTCGACACCCAGCCCGTAGGTCATGTCCAGGTCGCTGCTGTCGCCAGCGATATCGTGGTCGGCATCCCAGGCATGCACACCCATGCTGCCAAACACGCGCACACGTTTACCGATCGGCATGCCCAGGTGAGCGGCGGCCTGTACCGAGTGGCCATCGAAGTTACCTTCGTCGCCGCCGAAGTGGCCCAGGTCGACCCAAGCGCCTTCGAAGGACAGGTAAGGGTTCAGGCGGTAGCCGACAAACGCTTTGTAGGCATTGTCGTCATCGCTGATTTGGTGCTCATCGATTTCGACCTTGGTCACACCACCGCCCACGTAGAAACCACGGTCATCGGCGAAGGCGTTGAAAGTGCTGAACATGCACAGGGCAGCAAGAAGCGGTTTTGCGAATTTCATCAGTCATCCATTGGCTTTGAGTAATGAGGAGAGGGCCAGGTCAGGCCGGTTTCTTAGGCTGGAACTCCCGGTCCAGGCGTTCCCGAATCTGCTGCGCAGCGCTATCCAGGGCGGGATAGATGTCGTCGACGACCGGCGCCGCGGATTGCTCGATGTTCCTGCCGTCTGCGCGGTCCAGGGCACGGCCAAGCATCTCGCCTGTCAGGCTGTCGCTGACTTCGCTCTGGAAGAACAGATACAGGGTTTCATCGCGAACCCCGGTGGCATGCAGGGAGAGGCCGATCAACATCCCGATGGGAATGTATTCGGTGACATTGGGATCACGCGGTGCGCGTTTGATATTGGCAATCGAAACGTTGAGCGTGAGGGCCTTGGCCGTGGGCTTGTCTACTACGCGATAACCGGCGCCGGTGAGTTGCTGTTCCAGCTGACGACGGAAGTGCGAGCGCAACTGGTTGGCATCGCCTTCGAACTTGGCCAGTCGTGGATCGTCACTGTCGAGCGAAAAGGTTTTCGGCAAATTGATGAACACGACCTTGTCATGCTTTGCAGAAAACGGTGCAGCGGACGATTTCCAGGCGACTGCCTTGTCATCGTGTTCGATGACCTGCAGTGAAGTGCTGGCTTGTTCCGTTGTCGTTAGCTCGGTGTCGATGCTGGGTGCCATCGAGCAGCCGACCAACGTTAGCGAGAGTAAAAAAGCAGCGAGCAGTTTGAACGGCATGATGATTCCTGTAGACGTCACGTTGAGGTGACTGGCGTCTCCCCAACTTGCGCTGCGGGTGAAGAAAACAGGAATCAAAAATTGTCATTTGTGCTTGGCGGCTGCCGCAGATCACCGGTGGTTCATGCAGCGCAGGCGATCAACCTCAAGGATGTAGTAGCACAGCGCGTCACCGCGGGTGGGTACCACCACCAGGTTCAAGATGGAGCCCAGGCGGAAATACTGGCGGGAAAAAAGCAGATCCGAATGGCGACTGACGTCGAACAGCTGCTCCTCGCTGCTGGCTTGAATATCTTCGACCTTGATCTTTATTCGCCAGCGTGAGGCTTCAACCAGTGACGCGCCCACGGCAATATGCCGTTCCTTGTCACCCAGGCGCTCAAGCATGCTGAGGACTGCACTGGGTTCGCTGATCGTCAGCCTTTCCTTGAAGTCCAGTATGTCGCCACCCATAAAGTGATGGCCTTGGGATCGATAGGGCTGACTGTTTTCGTAGGGCACGGATCGGGTCATGAACAATGCCGCCAGGCAGGCCGCAACGATCACCGTGATAATGAGTGCATGTCGCCATGCCGCGTGATGATGGCTCATCATTCACCTCCTAGACACTTGCCAAACATGCTGATGAGCCGCGCCTCGCTAAAGGCAAACTCCACGTTGTAGGCCTTCCCGGATTTCTGAATACAGGACAGATTGGTGCGCGAGCCGGTACGGCTGACAAACACCTCGCCTTGTAACTGATGTGACCAAATACCCGAACTCAAAACATCGGCCTTGAGTGCGTCTACTTCTTGTTTGCTTTTACCAACAGCAGTGATTGATAATTCACCTTGTTTGATCGAGGCGACTTCCACGTCATGAGGCAGTTCATGCGCGGCATACAATTGCCATACGGTAAAGCCTGCAAACGCCGCTGCTGCCAGATAGCCTATTCGAACCCATTTGCCCAGGCGTTGCTTGTCAGCTGGCTGGCCAATTTCGACGGATGTGTTCGAGGGGGGTTCAGCGCTCGACTGCTCGGCTGACGGCCCTGTCTCTTCGGCGGGCGAGGCCAGTTGATCGCTGTTGAAGCGATAGCCGCGTCGCGGCACAGTGATCAGCAGGTCGTGATCCTTGTTATCGCCAAGGATGTTCCTGAGCATGAAGATGGACTGATTGAGGCTGCCTGCCGAGACGACCCGGTCATCCCAGGCGAATGCCATGATGGCCTCGCGCGAGCAAACGGCCCCAGGTTCAAGCAGCAGCAGTTCGAGTATCCGGGCGTCCGCTCGGGCCAGGGTTATTTCTTCTGGCGGGCTATCTGAGTGGTTTATGAGTAGCGTGTAGCGGTCAGGATCGAACTCCACAAGGGCGCTATTTTTTAATCGAAAATAGTAGCTCATGAAACACTTCGCGCGTTGTGAAAATAGCGGGCCATTATAGGGAGGATAACTAATGGTGCAACTCGACGAAGCGTACTTGTATTGGGTTGGTTGAATTAATAAACTATTGGGGCTCAATTATTTCAAAGTTGAAATATATTGTCGGCTCGTGAATATTTCGCACTACGGCGCGAAAGGCGCCCCCTTCGAGTACGAAGCGCCTTTGTCCGGTCAGCGCTCGGCGATCGTTCAGAAAATAGAACGCTAGAGTCGAATTTCGCCATCTACCGCTCCAAAGGTGATGATTTTAATGTGTGTCCATCAACGGGAAACACCCCACACACATTGAGTCACCCCTTTAGGAGCTGCGCCCATGACCTCGTTCAAATACAACCGCCTGAACAAAGACGACGCCGCTGTGCTGCTGGTCGACCACCAGGCAGGCTTGCTGTCTCTGGTCCGTGACATCGAGCCGGACGCATTCAAGAACAACGTGCTGGCCCTGGCCGACCTGGCCAAGTTCTTCAACCTGCCGACCATCCTTACCACCAGCTTCGAGCAAGGCCCGAACGGCCCGCTGATGCCGGAGTTGAAAGCGCTGTTCCCGGATGCGCCGTACATCGCTCGTCCTGGCCAGATCAACGCCTGGGACAACGAAGACTTCGTCAAGGCAGTGAAGGCCACCGGCAAGAAGCAGCTGATCATTGCCGGTGTGGTGACGGAAGTCTGTGTAGCGTTCCCGGCCCTGTCGGCGCTGGAAGAAGAGTTCGAAGTGTTCGTGGTGGCTGATGCGTCCGGCACCTTCAACGCCATGACCCGCGACGCGGCCCATGACCGCATGAGCCAGGCCGGTGCGCAGATGATGACCTGGTTCGGCGTGGCCTGTGAGCTGCACCGTGACTGGCGCAACGACGTCGAGGGGCTGGCGGCGCTGTGCTCCAATCACATTCCGGACTACCGTAATCTGATCACCAGCTTCAACGCCTTCAACGCCGGCAAGTAAGCCGAAACGCCAGGGCACCGACCGTCGGTGCCCGCCAGGCGCAGCACACTTATCCACACCTGGGCCCGTCCGCCGTTGCACGGTGGATGCGGGCACGCTCATCCCAAGGAACGCCGATGAACACTGCATTCCATGACGACCGTAACGTGGTGAACCAGGTCATCCAGCACAAGGTTCGCGCCAATTCGCAGCCACCGCGCTGGAAACAGGCCGTGCTGACCTACCTGGTGATCTGCCCGATGACCCTGATCATCCCGCACCTGTTGGCACCGCTGTTCGTGCGCTTCCCGCCAATCGGCGGAACGATCACCAGCAACCTGATCGTCAACCTGTTCGTCATCCTGCCCGTGGTGTTCTTCATCATGCCGTGGGTAACCCGCCGCTGCGCCAACTGGCTGCGCAGCTGAGCCACCGTTCATGGCAGCACGACTGCTGTGTGTTGCTAGGCTTCAACCGCCCCACCGCAAATCAACCCAACACCATGCTTGAACCGGCATGCTCTGCAGTAGCGCCTGCGCCGCTGCACCCAGACGGAGAAGACCATGTCCCAGGACCCCAACGACAACAGCCGTCGCCAGTTCCTCGCCGCCAGCACCGTGCTCGGCGCCGCCGGCGCGCTCTGGTCCGCATTGCCCTTCGCCGGCGCCGCCGGTTTCGCCCAAGCCACCACCCAAGGAGGATCCATGACCGCAGACCTGATTCTGTTCAACGGCAAGCTGCACACCGTCGACCGTGAAAAGCCCACGGCCACTGCCGTCGCCATCAAGGACGGCCGCTTCATTGCCGTGGGCAACGACGCCGAGGCCATGGCCCACAAGGGCGCCGCGACGCAGATCATCGACCTCCGGCAGCGCACGGTGATTCCGGGCCTGAACGACTCGCACCTGCACCTGATCCGCGGTGGCCTGAACTACAACCTGGAGCTGCGCTGGGAAGGCGTGCCGTCGGTGGCCGACGCCCTGCGCATGCTCAAGGACCAGGCGGCGCGAACGCCTACCCCGCAGTGGGTGCGCGTGGTCGGTGGCTGGAACGAGTTCCAGTTCGCTGAAAAACGCATGCCCACCCTGGAAGAAATCAACCAGGCAGCGCCCGATACCCCGGTGTTCCTGCTGCACTTGTACGACCGTGCGCTGCTCAACCGCGCCGCGCTCAAGGCCGTGGGCTACAGCAAGGACACGCCCAACCCGCCGGGCGGCGAGATCCAGCGCGACAAGTTCGGCAACCCGACCGGCATGCTCATCGCCCGCCCCAACGCGATGATTCTCTATGCGACGCTGGCCAAGGGGCCGAAGCTGCCGCTGGAATACCAGGTCAACTCGACCCGCCAGTTCATGCGCGAACTCAACCGCCTGGGCCTGACCAGCGCCATCGATGCCGGCGGCGGTTACCAGAACTACCCTGACGACTACCAGGTGATCCAGGAACTGGCAGACCAAGGCCAGCTGACCGTGCGCATTGCCTACAACCTGTTCACCCAGAAGCCCAAGGAAGAACTGGCCGACTTCAAGAACTGGACGTCCAGCGTCAAGCTGCACGCCGGCAACGATTTCCTCCGCCATAACGGCGCCGGCGAAATGCTGGTGTTCTCGGCGGCCGACTTCGAGGACTTCCTCGAACCGCGGCCGGACCTGCCGCAGACCATGGAACAAGAGCTGGAGCCGGTGGTGCGCCATCTGGTCGAGCAGCGCTGGCCGTTCCGCCTGCACGCTACCTACAACGAATCGATTTCGCGCATGCTCGACGTGTTCGAGAAGGTCAACCGCGACATCCCGTTCAATGGCCTGCCATGGTTCTTCGACCATGCCGAGACCATTACCCCGCAGAACATCGAGCGCGTGCGCGCACTGGGCGGCGGTATCGCCATCCAGGACCGCATGGCGTTCCAGGGTGAGTACTTCGTCGACCGCTACGGCGCCAAGGCCGCCGAGCACACCCCGCCGATCAAGCGCATGCTCGACATGGGCGTGCCGGTGGGGGCGGGTACCGATGCGACACGCGTATCCAGCTACAACCCGTGGACCTCGCTGTACTGGTTGGTCAGCGGCAAGACCGTTGGCGGCATGGCGCTGTACCCGGAGGGCTTGAGCCGCGATACCGCCCTGCAACTGTTCACTCAGGGCAGCGCCTGGTTTTCCAGCGAGCAGGGCAAGAAAGGTCAGATCAAGGTCGGCCAGCTGGCGGACCTGGCGGCGCTGTCGCTGGACTTCTTCAGCGTCGAGGAAGAGGCGATCAAGGGCATCGAGTCGGTGCTGACCCTTGTCGATGGCAAGGTCGTGTATGGCGCCGCCGAGTTCGACAAGCTCGGGCCGCCACAGGTGCCGGTGCTGCCGGAGTGGTCGCCGGTGGCCAAGGTGCCGGGGCACTGGCGCGTGGGCACGCCGTCGTTGGCAGCGATGGCGCACCAGTGTGCCGGGCCTTGTGGGGTGCATGCACATAGCCATGAGAAGGCGCGGCATTCGACAGTGCCGGTGAATGACTTCCAGGGCTTCTGGGGGGCGTTGGGCTGTTCGTGCTTTGCGTTTTGAGGTGAGGTGAAGAAGGGGCCCTCAAGGCCCCTTTTTGTTGTCTGTTGTGGCCCCATCGCCGGCAAGCCGGCTCCCACAGAAAAACCTGACCCTGCGGTGAACCTGTGGGAGCTGGCTTGCCGGCGATGGGGCCAGTACTGGCTCACGCCATGTCGCTGACAGCGAACTCCTCGGCCAGATGATCGATCAGCGAACGCACGGACGGCAGCAACCCACGCCGCGACGGGAAAATCGCATGAACGATGCCACAGCGCGGGTGCCAGCCCGGCAGCAATTCCACCAGCCGGCCCTGCGCCAGATCCTCGCGCACCGCGACCCTTGGCAAATGCGCGATGCCGACACCCGCCACCACGAAGTGACGCAGCGCGAACAGGTCATCGGTGACCATGCGCGGCGTATGCGGGATCACCAGGCTGTGGCCGGTAGCCTCGCCCTGGAACAACTCCCACTGGTATTCGCGCTGGGCGCCGCCCCAATGAACGCTGGGCAGGGTGCCGAGCAGCTGCGGGTCGAAGCCTGCCGGCAACTGCTCCAGATACTGCGGGTGCCCCACCAGGCACTGGGTGCTGTTGCTCAGCACCTTCATCACCATGTCGGTGTTCTCCAGCGGCGGGAAGCGCACGCGCAGCGCCAGGTCGAAGCCTTCATGCAGCAGGTCGACGCGGCGGTTGGTGCTCTCGATGAACAGCTCCACCTGCGGGTACTTGAGCATGTAGCGGGTCAGCATGGGCCCGACCCAGGCGTTGAGCAGGGTGGTCGGGCAGCTGATGCGCACCAGGCCGCGGGGTTCGCTGCGGTTGCGCTCGATGATCTCCGCCGCCCCCTCGGCTTCCACGCGCATGGCCAGGCACCGGTTGTAGTAGGCCTGGCCGATCTCGGTCAACGAGCAGTGCCGGCTGGTGCGGTGCAGCAGCCGCACGCCGAGACGATCCTCCAGGTCGGCGATACGCCGGCTAAGCTTCGACTTCGGCATGTCCAGCGCCCGCCCGGCAGGGGCGAAGCCACCATGTTCGACTACCTGGGTGAAGTAGTACAGGGAGTTCAAATCTTCCAATGATCGTTCTCCAGATGGAACGCTAAGGGCAATTTTCGCAGTCTACCGCAGCAAAGGTGATGATTTTAATCTTTCTCCATCAACGCGAAACAACTCACTACTGAAAGAAACCAAACCCTTAGGAGCACCGACCATGAGCAACTTCAAATACAACCGCCTGAACAAAGACGACGCCGCCGTGCTGCTGGTCGACCACCAGGCTGGCCTGCTGTCCCTGGTCCGTGACATCGAGCCGGACAAGTTCAAGAACAACGTGCTGGCCCTGGCCGACCTGGCCAAGTTCTTCAACCTGCCGACCATCCTTACCACCAGTTTCGAGCAAGGCCCGAACGGCCCGCTGATGCCGGAGTTGAAAGCGCTGTTCCCGGATGCGCCGTACATCGCTCGCCCTGGCCAGATCAACGCCTGGGACAACGAAGACTTCGTCAAGGCAGTGAAGGCCACTGGCAAGAAGCAGCTGATCATCGCCGGGGTAGTGACCGAGGTGTGCGTGGCGTTCCCGGCGCTGTCGGCGCTGGAAGAAGAGTTCGAAGTGTTCGTGGTGGCCGATGCGTCCGGTACCTTCAACGCCATGACCCGCGACGCAGCCCATGACCGCATGAGCCAGGCCGGTGCGCAGATGATGACTTGGTTTGGCGTGGCTTGTGAGCTGCACCGCGACTGGCGCAACGATGTCGAGGGGCTGGCGGCGCTCTGCTCCAACCACATTCCGGATTATCGGAATCTGATCACCAGCTACAACGCGTTGACTGCTGGTCAGTAATAGTCCGGTAGTTGTAAGTGAAAAGGCCGGCTCCCAATGGGGGCCGGCCTTTTTCATTGCCTGTACCGGCCCTATCGCCGGCAAGCCGGCTCCCACAGGTACGACGCTGCTTCGAATGCAGTGGAGTAGCTGTGGGAGCTGGCTTGCCAGCGATAGGGCCATGGCAGACTGCATCAATCTCTTGCTTGAAAACTTTAAGAATCATCCCACGCTGATAGCGGACGGCGTCACCGCGCAAAATCAAATCCCTGAGAACAGACTGGTCAATCCGGCTCGAGGTCGCGCAAGCGCCTTCAAACATGGATCGCCCTGGATATCGCCTGCATTTGCTGCGTGGCAAGCTGGATGGGTTTTGGGCGGTGAACGTGTCGGGCAACTGGCGTCTGGTGTTCCGCTTCGTTGGTACCGACGTGGAACTTGTCGATTATCTGGACTACCACTAGGACGCTGAAATCCATGCCTATGTACAATCCGCCCCATCCCGGTGAGTCTTTGCGCGAAGACGTTCTGCCTGCAATAAGCATGACTGTCTCGGGCCTGGCGCGTCACCTCGGCTATTCGCGGGGGCAGCTTTCCACCGTACTCAATGGTCGTGCCGCCATATCCGCTGACCTGGCTTACCGTCTTGAACTGGCAGGTCTCGGCGATGCTCGGCAGTACCTTGCCGAGCAGGCGGCTTACGATCTCTGGCAGGCCGCTCACCGCGAACATCCTCAGATTGCGCGGCTGGTGTTTGCCTGAAGCTCAATCCGCATCCGAATCAAACAACCGCTCCAACTCCAACCGCGCCTCCTTCGCCGTCTGCATCACCTTGGCGCGGTCATTGCGCACCTGCCCCTGAGCCACCAACACCTCTTCATCATGCTGGGTAAAGCGCTCGATCCGATCCGCCGCCTGCGCAACGCTCAGCCCCAGGCCGACCAGCGCCCGGCGGGTCATCTCCAGGCTCGAATAGAAGGTCTCGCGAATCGGCTCGGCGCCGACGTCCACCAGCTTGTGCACATGCTGGCGGTTGCGCGCGCGGGCCAGCACCTTGAGGTGCGGATACAGGCGCTTGACCCGTTCCGCCGTGCGCGTGGTCACCTCGGGGTCGTCGGTGGTGATCACCAGGTACTCTGCCTCGCCCACCTTGGCCGCATGCAACACTTCGCTGCGCAGCGGGTCGCCGTAGAACACCGGGGCCTGTTCGAACATGCGGGTCATCTCGATGGCATCCACCGAGGTTTCCAGCGCAATGAACGGGATCTTCTGCGCGCGCAGGATGCGCGACACGATCTGTCCCATGCGGCCCATGCCGATGATCACCACGCGCGGTGTGCCCGCGTCGATGGCCTTGTACTGCTCGGGCACCTCACGCGTGGGTTGCGGGCGCTTGAGGGCGCGGGCGCAGCCGAGCATCAGCAACGGGGTGATGGCCATCGACAGGGTGATGGTCATCAGCAGCAAGTCGTAGGTCTGGGTATCGAACAGTCCCTGGTCCTTGCCCAGCTTGAACACCACGAAGGCAAATTCACCACCGGCCGCCAGCACCATGCCCAGGCGCAGCGCGCTGGCGCTGGTCAAGCCACCCGCCAGGCGACCGACACCAATCAGCAGTATCAGCTTGACCGCCACCAGCAGCAGGGTCAGCCCCAGCAAGACCAGTGGCATTTCCAGCAGCAGGCTCAGGTTGGCGCCCATGCCGACGCTGATGAAGAACAGGCCCAACAGCAGGCCCTTGAACGGTTCGATCTGCGATTCCAGCTCATGCCGGTATTCCGAGTCGGCCAGCAGCAGGCCGGCGAGGAATGCACCCAGCGCCATGGAGATGCCGGCTTCCTCCATCAGCCAGGCGGTACCGATCACCACCAGCAGCGCGGTGGCGGTGGATACCTCTGGCAGACCGGTGCGGGCCACGGTACGGAATACCGGACGCAGCAGATAGCGGCCGCCGACGATGACAATGGCAATGCTGGCGAACACTTTCAGGCCGTGTTGCAGGCTGTCGCCGTGGCTGGTGTCCGGGCCGCTGGCCGCCAGCAGGGGAACCAGCGCGATCAGCGGGATTGCCGCTATGTCCTGGAACAGCAGGATGGCGAACGCCAAGCGGCCATGGGGTGCGTTGAGTTGTTTGCTCTCGGCCAGGCTTTGCAGGCCAAGGGCGGTTGACGACAGTGCCAGGCCCAGGCCAAGCACCACGGCGGCCGGCAGCGATTGCCCGAAGCCGAACAAGGCGATGGCACCGATCACCGCGCCGGTCAGCAGGACCTGCGCGGTACCGACGCCGAACACTGACCTGCGCATCAGCCACAGGCGTTTGGGCGACAGCTCCAGGCCGATGATGAACAGCAGCAGGACCACGCCCAGCTCGGAGATGTGCGCGACGCTTTCAGTGTCGCGGATCAGGCCTAGCGCCTGCGGACCAATGGCCACGCCGGCGAGCAGATAGCCGATCACGGCACCCAGCTGCAGGCGTTTGGCCAGGGGGACGGCGAGGACGGCGGCGAGCAGGAAGATCACCGCGGTTTGCAGAAGGCTGCCTTCGTGTGGCATTGGCTCGTACTCCATGAGCTGCCGGGGCAGCGTTAGAACAGTGTGGAGGACAATTCTGGGGATTGTGGCAGGCCCAGACAATCTGCTGGTCGGGAGAAACATTGTCCCATCGTAGGTGACAGTTTCAGGGGCTCGCGGGGCGGTACTGCAGCGCCTCGGCCAGGTGGGCCCTGGCAATCGAACCGGCCCCTTCGAGATCAGCCAGGGTACGCGCAACCTTCAGCAAACGGTGCGCCGCGCGCAAGGACAGGCTCAATCGCTCGCAGGCCCTTTCCAGCCAGGCCTGATCCGCAGCTTGCAGCGGACAATGGCGGCGCAACCCCTCAAGGTCCAGAAACGCATTGGCACAACCTTGTCGCCGCTGCTGCACCTCACGCGCCGTGGCCACTCGGGTCGCCACATCGGCACTGGTCTCGCCGCTGGGACGGTTGTCGAGCGTGGTGGTTTCGCGGGCCACGGTCAGGTGCAGGTCGATGCGGTCCAGCAAGGGGCCGGACAGTTTGTTGCGGTAGCGCTGGATCTGCTCAGTGCTGCAGCGGCAGCGGCCAGTGGGGTCGCCGAGGTAGCCGCACGGGCAGGGGTTCATCGCTGCCACCAGCTGAAAACGCGCGGGGAAGCGCACTTTGTCGCGTGCCCGCGCGATCACGATTTCGCCGGACTCCAGTGGCTCGCGAAGCACTTCCAATACGCGTCGTTCGAACTCCGGCAGCTCATCCAGAAACAGCACGCCATGATGCGCCAAGGTGATTTCGCCGGGTTGAGGCCGGCTGCTGCCACCCACAAGGGCAGGGCCCGAGGCTGAGTGGTGGGGATGACGGAAAGGCCGTTGCGGCCAGCTGCTCAGGGGCGCTTGCCCGCTTACCGATTGGATCGCTGCTACCTCCAGGGCTTCATGCTCATCCAGCGGTGGCAACAGCCCAGGCAGGCGGCTGGCGAGCAAGGTCTTGCCCGTGCCTGGGGGGCCGGTAAAAAGCAGGTTGTGCGCCCCGGCCGCCGCCAGCAGCAAGGCGCGCTTGGCCGCTACCTGACCCTGTACCTCGCTCAGGTCAGGGTACGGCCGGTTCTGCAGGACCAGGCCATTGGCGGAAAAGGGTGGCAGCGGTACCTGACCGTTGAGGTGCGCCACCAGCTCCAGCAGGTGCCCCACCGCATACACCAGCAACCCGCCCGCCAGGCTCGCTTCCTCGGCGTTCTCCCGTGGCACCACCAGCGCCCGCCCTGCTTCCCGCGCCGCCAGGGCTGCAGGCAGCACACCCTGCACCGGGCGCAGTTTGCCGGAAAGCGCCAGTTCGCCCAGGCACTCGATATCCGCCAGGCCCGCCAGCGGCACTTGGGCGTCGGCAGCAAGAATGCCCAAGGCGATCGCCAGGTCATAACGGCCGCCGTCCTTGGGCAGGTCGGCGGGCGCCAGATTCTGGGTAATGCGCCTTTGCGGGTAATTCAACCCGGAGTTGACGATGGCGCTGCGCACCCGGTCCTTGCTTTCCTTGACCGTGGTTTCCGGCAAACCGACCAGCGTGAGATGGGGCAGGCCGTTGGCCAGGTGGGTTTCGACGCTGACCGCAGGCGCCTGCACGCCAACCTGGGCGCGGCTGTGGACGAGGGCAAGGGACATGGACGCTCCGCTGTCACTGATGAGGGCACCGCTTCCTGCGGCTTTGGCAATCATAGTGAGCAGGAGACTGGGCCGCGCAAGAAGAGTGCGTCGTCGTTTTTCAAGCCAGTGATTTTCCCTGTCTTTTTACATAATCTGGCAAAAATGGATCCAATATCTTTGCGAAGCGCCGAGCTATGGCTTAGTGTTCAAGGGTTACTACCGTTGCCACCGGACGACAACGTGATCCATAAATGGACTTAAGGTACTGCCCGTGCAAACGCTCACTCGCGCCCGCCAACAGATTCGTGAACGGGTGCAGGCCAATGAATTCGCTGAACTCAGCCGCTACATCGATAGCCTTCAAGTGCGCTGGCAGCAGGCGCCGCCCGGCGACTGTCCCGCGTACATGGAGGCGGTCCAGGGGCATATGCTGGTCGACTGGGATGTCGGCAGCAGCAAGGCGCTGACACAGCTGCTCAAGGCGTGGATAGACGCCTGTCCCAAGGCCTACCATCCACAGGTTGCGATGGGCTTTCACTGCTTCAACCGGGCGTGTCACATCCGTGGCAGCGCTGCCGACGATGCCGTCTCGCAAGAGCGCAGGCTGGCTGCAGAGCAGGCCTGTGAAATGGGCGCGGCGCACTTCCTGCGGGCCATGGAACGCAGCCCGCAACCCGTCGCTGCTGCTATCGGGATGCTGCAGATCAGTGCGCATTTCCATGAGCCGGGCTGGCTGGTCGAACTGTTTCGCGGCCAGGTAGCGCGCTTCCGTCCCAGCGCACATGCTGACGTGGAAGTGCAGGAGGCAGCGGCACCCTTGTTGGTCAAGCATGGCCTGGCACCGCTGGTGGAACTGCCGCAGGCATTGCCAGGTTGCCTCGATGCGCGCCGGCCTGACGGGGAGGGCGCCAAGGACTACTGGCTTCGTCATGCGCTGGCCTGGAGGCCTGGCTGCTACGAGGCGATCGAAGCCTATGCTCGCTACCTGACGCCGCGCTGGGGCGGCAGCTTTGACGCGATTGACCAACTCGTCAGCGGTCCGCTGTGCCAGTACTGGAGCGAGCGGCAGCGCAATGCGATCCGCTGGTTGGCTGTGGAAGAGGCGTTCTGGCTGCCGCGAGCCGTCCAGTCGCCACAGATCGCGGCATGGCAGCAAACCTTCGAGGCGTGGACGCAACATGACCTCAGGGCCAGGGAACGTGCCACGTTGCTGGCCTTGCGCGGCGCGTTGCGCTACGCCTCGCTGCAGGATTACTCCGGCGCGCTGCTCGACTTCGTCGCCAGCGTCGAGCTTTACCCTGACCATGGTTTCGTGTCGAGCATCGGTGAGCCTTTTTACAGCTTTGCCTGCCTCGTGCTGTTCCACGGCGGCGAGGGCGCCACAGCGGCCTTTCGCGATGCCATCGAGCGCCTGTGTGAAAGCCGCATGCAGGCAGCCGCTTGCGCACTGCGGGCCGTGGGGCACCAGTTCGGTTTGTGGGGTTTCCGACAATCCGCCGAACAGGCGCGCGTCTGGTTGCACGCTGCGGTAAATCGCCAGTGCGGGCGCGAGGGCCTTGGCTTCGATGTGCTCGAAGTGCCGCGCTTGCTTTGGGCCGCGAACCTGCACGAGGCAGCGTATTTCCTCTACCAGCAGTGCGCCGAGCGCAACTTGCCAGACGCCGCCGCCGCGCTCTATGAGCTGCACTGCGGCCGGCTGGCCAATACCCCCGAACACTACCGGGATGCCGCATCAGCGGAGCATTGGTTGTTGTGTGCCGCGCAGTCAGGCAGCCAGATGGCCAAGTACGACCTGGCCTGCCAACGCCTGCGTGGCGGCGAAGCGTTGCATGAGCGCAGTGCGATGCTGGCGGTCAGGCGCTTGTTGCTCGATTGCCTGGGCAACGAACAACTCGATGCCCTTGCGCGCTTGCAACTGGGCATCCTGCAACGTACATACGGCGATGCGCGCGAACGTGCAGAGGCGGTCGCCTATCTGCTGGAGTTGGTCGAGTTCCCGGATGCGCAAGTCGCCGGGCGTGCCTGCGCGGAGCTTGGACTTGCCTGGATGCACGGGCAGGGTACGCGCAAGCAGAGCCGCTTCGCCGCCATTGAATGGGTGAATCGTGCGGTCGCGCTGCGGCCGGGTGATCTTGTCATCGAGCACATACGCGCGCAGATACTGAATTCGCACAGCGTAGTGAAGACCTTGATCACTGTCTGCGGTGCGACGTTGTTCCGGGGCGATCTGGATGCAAGGGAGCTGCCGCCCAAGGCCGGCAGTGCGGAACAGGACTGCCAGCGGGCTTCTGCTTGAGCGCGAACTTTCTAGGGCTTGGCGCCGAGGATGATGTGCGACGCCTTGATCAACGCCGTGGCTTTCACACCGGGGGCCAGGCCCAGCTCCTGCACCGCTTCGCGGGTGACGATGGAGAACACTTCGGTGCCGCCCGCCAGCTTCAGTACCACTTCGGCATTGACCGCGCCGTCGCCGACCCGCAGCACTTCGCCTTGCAGGGCGTTGCGCGCGGAGAGCTTGTAGCCATCGGCATCGGTCATCAGCACTACCCATGGCGCCTTGACCAGCGCGACGGCTTGCTTGCCGACGTTGATGTTGAGGTTGTGCAGGCTGGCCATGGTCACGACTGCCACCAGCTTTTCGCCGCCTGACAGGGTCAGTTCGACTTCGGCATTGACCGCGCCAGGCTGAACGGCGCTGACGGTACCTTCAAAGACGTTGCGGGCACTGACTTTCATGTGAACCACTCCTTTAACTGACGGGTTTTTATTCCTGTGCAGCCGGCGCCATCCGGGCTTCCAGCTCGGCAACTTGTTTTTCCAGGGCCTCCAGGCGTGCGCGGGTGCGCGCCAGGACCACCATCTGGCTGTCGAATTCTTCGCGGCTAACCAGGTCCAGCTTGCTGAAGGCACCTTGCATCAGCACTTTGAACTGGCTTTCCAGTTCTGCGCGGGGCTGGGCGGTATCACTGCTGAAAAGGCGCGAGGCCTGGTCGCTCAGGGCGTCGAGAAGGGCTTTGGGCGCGAGCATGTGCGGCTGTCCACTGAATCGGAGAAATGGCTCGCAGTGTAGCACGGGGAAAATCTGCCTTTGATTGCACATTTTTCGAGCAGCCCGCGAGGCTGGCGCGCACCGAAGTTGTGCATCTTTTCAATGCTGGCGACTGGCCAATTCCGACCATTTAACGCAACACCTTGTTTTCCCGCGCTTTGCTGGAACTGGCAAGGTTTCTGCAACGCCCATTGCGAGCCATGCACTGATGCAGTTCTTTGTGACCAAGCAGTGCGCACGCGGAGCCGGATACCGACGACGCGTTACAAAGCTAACCGCTGCGCTTAGACTTGAGACGGGTTTGTTTTCCTGGGGCAAGTCCACCAAATCGGGAGAGAGTTTCATGAAGCTAGTCACAGCCATCATCAAGCCGTTCAAGCTGGACGACGTACGCGAGTCGCTGTCGGAAATCGGCGTGCAAGGCATTACCGTCACGGAAGTCAAAGGCTTCGGGCGGCAGAAGGGCCACACCGAGCTGTATCGCGGTGCGGAGTACGTGGTCGACTTCCTGCCCAAGGTGAAGATCGACGTGGCCATCGACGACAAGGACCTCGATCGCGTGATCGAAGCGATCACCAAGGCGGCCAACACCGGCAAGATCGGTGACGGCAAGATCTTTGTGGTGAATCTGGAGCAGGCGATCCGCATCCGTACCGGCGAAACCGATACCGACGCGATCTAAGCGCCGAAAAAAGCCTCACCAAACCCAACGCCCCAGGAGAAAACAACATGACTCTGCGTAAGATCGCAGGGCTAGGAGCCCTATTGTCCCTCGTAATGCCGGGCCTTGCCCTGGCAGAGGAAGCTGCCCCGGTGCTGAACTCCGGCGACACCGCCTGGATGCTCACGGCCACGGCGTTGGTGCTGTTCATGACCATCCCTGGCCTGGCCCTGTTCTACGGCGGCATGGTGCGTTCGAAGAACGTGCTTTCGGTCATGATGCAGTGTTTCGCCATCACCGGCCTGATGAGCATTCTCTGGGTCATCTACGGCTACAGCATGGCCTTCGATACCACCGGTATGGAAAAGGGCGTGCTCAACTTCAATTCCTTCGTCGGCGGCTTCTCCAAGGCGTTCCTCAGCGGCGTCACGCCATCGGGACTGACATCGGCCACCGCCCTGTTCCCTGAGGCCGTATTCATCACCTTCCAGATGACCTTCGCCATCATCACCCCGGCGCTGATCGTCGGTGCCTTTGCCGAGCGCATGAAGTTTTCCGCGATGCTGGTGTTCATGGGCATCTGGTTCACCCTGGTCTACGCACCTATCGCGCACATGGTCTGGAGCGGTGACGGCGCGCTGATGTGGGACTGGGGCGTACTCGACTTTGCGGGCGGCACCGTGGTGCACATCAACGCCGGTATCGCTGGCCTGGTCTGCTGCCTGGTGCTGGGCAAGCGCAAAGGCTATCCGACCACGCCGATGGCCCCGCACAACCTGGGCTACACCCTGATGGGCGCGGCCATGCTGTGGATCGGTTGGTTCGGCTTCAACGCCGGTTCTGCGGCGGCGGCCAACGGCACTGCCGGTATGGCCATGCTGGTCACTCAGATCGCCACTGCTGCCGCCGCGCTGGGCTGGATGTTCGCCGAGTGGATCGGCCACGGCAAACCCAGTGCCCTGGGCATCGCCTCTGGTGTGGTTGCCGGCCTGGTCGCCATCACTCCGGCGGCGGGTACCGTGGGCCCGATGGGCGCTTTGGTGATTGGTCTGGTCTCTGGCGTGATCTGCTACTTCTGCGCCACCAGCCTCAAGCGCAAGCTGGGTTATGACGACTCGCTCGATGCCTTCGGCGTGCACGGCGTCGGCGGCATCATCGGCGCCATCCTCACCGGTGTGTTCGCGGCACCGGCGCTGGGAGGCTTCGGCGCGGTCACCGACATCGGGGCGCAGGTCTGGATTCAGGCCAAGGGTGTGATCTTCACGGTGGTCTACACCGCTATCGTCACCTATGTGATCCTCAAGGTGCTGGATGTGGTGATGGGCCTGCGGGTCAACGAAGAAGTAGAATCGGTCGGTCTCGACCTGGCTCAACACAACGAACGCGGCTACAACCTGTAACTGCGACGCTGGAAAACGTGCCCGGCTTGCCGGGCATTTTTTTGTCTTTTTTTTGCCTTTTCCTGCAGTGCAAACGGTTTATCACTCACGTTCGCGACGCAGGCCAAAAACTTACAAGAAGCCAGGCATTGATGACGCTTTGCTTTTTCCACGGGCGCGCTAGAATGCGCGCCGAAGGGTGTTGGACGAGCAGTCCCCACGCTTTCCCAGCCTTTGCTAGGCTTGCCAGTAGCGTGTGGCCAGCAGGGGTTCAAGGATTTTCTCAGGCCCTGCCAGGAGCAGGGCCTGCTGGGTGCCGCCTCCCATCAGGAGCGCAGACCCAAGGGCAGTGGCCAACCCACGGCCAGTTGAATTTTCACTGGTGGCTGCCGGTCTACGGCTGCACTGGTCTATAACTAACCTGCTTTTCGCAAGTCATGAGGTAGAACATGAGCGACGACGATCTGGAAAATGATGACCTCGAAGTAGGCGACGAAGACGAGGGTGATGAAGGCCTCGAAGCGGCGGCTGACGACGGTGTCGAAGACGCTGGCGAAGACGACAGCAGCCCGGCCCCCGCGGCCAAGGGCAAATCCAAGGCGGCTGTCTCGGTAGACGAGATGCCGAGCATGGAAGCCAAGCAGAAGGAACGTGACGCCCTGGCCAAGGCCATGGAAGACTTCCTGGCGCGTGGTGGCAAGGTTCAGGAAGTCGAGGCCAACGTGGTCGCCGATCCTCCCAAGAAGCCGGACAACAAGTACGGCAGCCGCCCTATCTGAGTGGCTGATTGCAAAAAAGCCCGCCGTCGCTGCGGGCTTTTTTGTGCCTGATGGATTTGTGTTGCCTCTACCGGCCCATTCGCGGGACAAGCCCGCTCCCACAAGCCCACTATTGAGCCTGTGGGAGCGGGCTTGTCCCGTGAATGGGCCGCAGAGCGGCCCCTGTCAGCGCCAGCGCGAAATCACGTCGGGTAGCTGCGACAACCGTTGAATCTGCGCATCCGGCGCCTGTTCACCCGCCCACGCCTTGCCCTGCGGGTTGAACCACACCGCACGCAACCCGGCGCGCTGCGCCCCGCCAATGTCATCGCCGGGGTGGTCGCCCACATGCACCGCCGCGCCTGCTTCGACCTCGCCGCGCTTCAGCGCTTCAAGGAACGGCGCCGGATCCGGCTTGCCGATCCCCAGATCCTCCGCACACAGGGCAAACTTGAAGTAATCCGCCAACCCCAGGCGGCGCACATCGGCGTTGCCGTTGGTGACCACGCCCAAGGTGTAGTGATGGCGCAGAATCTCCAGCACCGGCTGCACCTCGGGGAAGACTTCGACCTGGTGCCGAGCATGCAGGAACACCTCGAACCCTTCGTTGGCCAGCTCCTGCGCGTGCTTCTCGCTGTAGCCGACCGCTTCCAGGGCATGGAACAGCACCCGCCGGCGCAGGGCACTGATCCGGTGCTTGAGACCGGGCTCGGCCTGCACCAGGCGTTCACGGATGGCGAACAGGTGCTCTACCGGCACGCCCCCGAGAATCGGCGCATTGGCCTGCAGCCAGTCGCGCAGCACGACTTCCGCGCTGGCGATCACCGGCGCGGTGTCCCACAGGGTGTCGTCGAGGTCGAAGGTGATCAGCTTGATGCTCATGAGTCAGTGCCCTTGCTGCGTTTGGCCCGAGGGTGGGCGCTGTCGTACACCGCGGCCAGGTGCTGGAAGTCCAGGTGGGTGTAGATCTGCGTGGTGCTGATGTCGGCGTGGCCGAGCATTTCCTGCACCGCGCGCAGGTCCTGGGACGATTCCAGCACATGGCTGGCGAAAGAATGGCGAAGCATGTGCGGGTGCAGGTGTTGGCCCAGTTCACGCTCGCCGGCTGCCTTGACCCGCATCTGGATGGCCCGTGGGCTGAGCCGATTGCCCTGGCGGGTGATGAACACGGCGTTGTCGCGTGGGCCACCGATGCCTCGCAGCTTGAACCAGGCCTGCAGCGCCTCGCGCGCCTTGCGCCCAACCGGCAGCACGCGCGCCTTGCCGCCCTTGCCCAGCACCTGGACCAGCCCGGCGCCGAGGTCGAGGTATTCGAGGTCGAGCTGGGTCAGTTCGGACAGGCGCAGGCCGGACGAATAGAACAGCTCGAGGATGGCCTGGTCACGGCGGGCGATGAAATCGTCGTCGACGCCGCCATCGAGCAACTGCAGGGCACGGTCGGTGTCCAGCACCTTGGGCAGCCGGCGCTCGCCCTTGGGCGCGCTCAGGCCGCTGGCCGGGTCGTGCTGGCACAGGCCTTCGCGATTGAGATAGCGATACAGACCGCGAACAGCCGACAACAGCCGTGCCAGGCTGCGTGAGGACTGGCCTTGGTGGTGCTGGCGGGCAACAAGCTGGCGCAGTTGCTGAATCTGCAGGTCGCTCCAGCCCGCGATGCCCTGGTTGTGGCAGTACGCGATGACTTTGTCGAGGTCGCGCCGGTAGGCCAGCAGGGTGTGTTCCGACACCTGGCGCTCGTTGCGCAGGTGTGCGCAATAAGCTTCCAGCTGGCGTTCCATCAGCGCACCGGACGCAGGGTCTGGGTCAGGCGCGGGACTACCCGGCCGAGCACTTCGGCGATGTAGCCGAGGAACAGCGTGCCGACGCTGCTCTTGTAGTGCTGAGGGTCACGGCTGCCGATCGCCAGCACGCCGTGCAGCCCTTGGTATTCCAGTGCGGCGACGGCGCTGGAGCCCACTTCGAGGCGTTGCTCCTCACCGAACAGGAAGGCCAGCTCTTTCTCGCGCAGGTTGCCGCTGACCGTCTTGCCGCCGCCCAGCAGCCCACCGATGGCCTGCTGGGCCTCGGCGTTGCTGACCCAGCGGCCGACCGGTGCGGCGTTGTCGCCGAACAGGATCAGGCTGACGAACGGCACCTGGAACTCCTGGCGCAGGCTGTCTTCGACCGCCATCACCACTTCTTCCAGGCTGCCAGCGTCGAGCAGGTCGAGGATCAGCCGGCGGGTCTTGTCGAACAGCCGGTCGTTGTCCCGGGCCACGTCCATCAGTTGCGACAGGCGATGGCGCATTTCGATGTTGCGGTCGCGCAGCAGCTTGAGCTGGCGCTCCACCAGCGACACGCTGTCGCCACGCTGGTGGGGGATGCGCTGTTCGACCAGCAGTTCGTCGTGTTCGGCGAAGAAGGTCGGGTGGGCGCGCAGGTAGGCGACCACCGCTTCGGCATCGAGCTCACTGGACTGCTGGGGTACAACCTGGGGCTGATCGGTCATGGCGGTTACTCGCTTAGAGACGAACCTGTCCTTCGTAGACGCGCACGGCTGGGCCGGTCATCAGCACAGGCTTGCCGGGGCCGGCCCATTCGATGTTCAGACGGCCACCGGGCAGGTCGAGGGATACCGGAGAATCCATCCAGCCTTGGCTGATGGCAGCCACGGCGGCGGCACAGGCGCCGGTGCCGCACGCCTGGGTCTCGCCCGCGCCCCGTTCCCATACGCGCAGGTTGGCGCGATGGCGGTCGATGACCTGAATGAAGCCGGCGTTCACCCGCTGCGGGAAGCGTGGGTGATTTTCGATCTTCGGGCCCAGGGTCTCCACCGGCGCGCTGCGCACGTCATCGACGCGCAGCACGGCATGCGGGTTGCCCATGGAAACGGCGGCAATCGAGTGGACCTGACCATCGACTTCCAGCGGGTAGTTCAGCGCCTGCTCATCGGCAACGAACGGGATCTCGGCCGGAACGAAGCGCGGTGGGCCCATGTCGACGCACACCTGGCCATCGTTCTGCACGTCCAGCACGATGATGCCGCTCTTGGTTTCCACGCGGATGCGTTTCTTCGCGGTCAGACGCTTGTCCAGCACGAAACGGGCGAAGCAGCGCGCGCCGTTGCCGCACTGCTCGACCTCGGAGCCGTCGGCATTGAAGATCCGGTAGCGGAAGTCCACTTCCGGATTGTTCGGTGCTTCGACGATCAGCAGCTGGTCGAAGCCGATGCCGGTGTGGCGGTCACCCCATTGCTTGGCGTGCTTGGGCTGGATGTGGGCGTGTTGACTGACCAGGTCGAGGACCATGAAGTCGTTGCCCAACCCATGCATCTTGGTAAAGCGCAGCAGCATGGGTTCACTCCGGCAGCAGGCTTTCGCCAGCGTACAGTTCGGCGACGGTCTCGCGACGGCGCACTTCGAAAGCCTGGTCGCCGTCGACCAGGATTTCTGCGCAACGGCCACGGGTGTTGTAGTTCGAGCTCATGACGAAACCATAGGCGCCCGCCGACTGTACGGCCAGCAAGTCGCCTTCGGCCAGGTTCAGCTGGCGGTCCTTGGCGAGGAAGTCGCCGGTCTCGCAGATTGGCCCGACCAGGTCGTAGGCACGGCCTTCGCCTTCGCGTGGAGTGACCGCGCTGACGCCCATCCAGGCCTGGTACAGGGCCGGGCGGATCAGGTCGTTCATCGCCGCATCGATGATGGCGAAGTCCTTGTGTTCGGTGTGTTTGAGGTATTCCACGCGGGTCAGCAGGGCACCGGCGTTGGCCACGATGTAGCGGCCCGGCTCGAACACCAGGGCCAGGTCACGGTCGCCGACGCGCTCGCGAATGGCCTTGATGTAGTCAGCTACCAATGGCGGCTCTTCATCGCGATAACGCACGCCGACACCGCCGCCGAGGTCCAGGTGGCGCAGGTGGATGCCACATTCGGCAAGGCGGTCGATCAGCACCAGCAGGCGGTCGAGGGCGTCAAGGAAAGGGTCGACGGTGGTCAGCTGCGAACCGATGTGGCAGTCGACGCCGACCACTTCCAGGTTAGGCAGCTGCGCGGCACGTACGTAGATGGCTTCGGCGTCGGCAATGGCGATGCCGAACTTGTTCTCTTTGAGGCCGGTGGAGATGTACGGGTGGGTACCGGCATCGACGTCCGGGTTGACCCGCAGCGAGATCGGGGCAACCTTGCCCATCTCGGCGGCCACAACCTGCAGGCGCTCGAGCTCGTCGGTGGACTCGACGTTGAAGCAGTGCACGCCGACTTCCAGGGCGCGGCGCATGTCTTCACGGGTCTTGCCGACGCCGGAGAACACCACGCGATCGGCCCGCCCGCCTGCGGCCAGCACACGCTCCAGCTCACCGCCGGAAACGATGTCGAAACCTGCACCCAGGCGCGCCAGGATGTTCAGCACGCCAAGGTTGGAGTTGGCTTTGACCGCGAAGCAGACCAGGTGATCGACACCTTGCAGGGCGTCGGTATAGCTGCGGTACTGGGCTTCGATGTGGGCACGCGAGTACACGTAGGTGGGGGTGCCAAAACGTTCGGCGATGGCCGACAGGGCCACGCCTTCCGCGAACAGTTGACCGTCGCGGTAGTTGAAAGCGTTCATGTGATTTCCTTACTCAGCAGGCGACTGCTCGGGCTCGATGGGCTGCTCGTCCTGCGGCTGTACCGCCGGCGCGTGCTGGTGCTGATGCGACTTGTGGCTGCCTTTGCCATCCTTGCCATCTTCAGGCAGGTACAGAGGGCCTTTCTGACCGCAGGCCGAAACGAGGCAGGCAACCGCGACCAGCGCCGCAAGTGAGGAAATCAGGCGCTTCATGGGTGAAATCCTTTGAAATATGCAGTATTGCGCCCGAGTATACCGAGCGACCGGCGGATTGCCTATGCAAGAGCCGGTCCGCCGGGCGGGCTATGCTTGTGGGCCAGCGGCTAACCTTTGCATTCAGCGCCAAGCGCCCGTATCTTGCCCGGCTTGCCTGTAATGCAGCCAATTTCGAGGTTCCTGCAATGAGTTTGAGCGAAGCGCGTTTCCATGATCTGGTCGACGCCACCCAACAGGCTTTGGAAGACCTGTTCGACGAGAGCGGCATGGACCTGGACATGGAGAATTCCGCCGGCGTCCTGACCATCAAGTTCGACAACGGTAGCCAGCTGATCTTCAGCCGCCAGGAGCCGCTGCGCCAGCTGTGGCTGGCCGATCGTTCCGGTGGCTTCCACTTCGACTACGACGAAGAGAGCGGCAAGTGGGTGTGCGAGAAGAGCGAAGAGCTGCTGGGCGAAATGCTCGAGCGCATCGTCTGGGAGCGAGCCGGCGAGAAGCTGGACTTCGACGAGATCTGACATGACTGCCCAGGCGCGGCCAGCCAAGCCGCTGTACAGCAACATCAGCCCCGCGGTGCCTTCGCCGTGCATCAGCGTCTGCCGGCTGGATGAGCACAAGGTGTGCACCGGCTGCCATCGACACGTCGAGCATATTCGTGAATGGCGCTCGGCCGACGATGAACGGCGCCGGCAGATTTGCCGTGAAGCCGAGGCCTTGCGCGCACGGGCTTGAGTATTTGCCCGTCTGTGGTAGTGTCGAGGCATGCGTCGCTGACGCCACAGTATTCACAAACCCCGCCCTTGGGCGGGGTTTTGCTTTATCTGCCCATCGAAAACCGCCTGTTAAAAGGAGCCTGACTGGATCATGAGCACCAAGCCTTCCCTCATCCTTACCCGATTGGACGTACAGCGTCTCGAGCGCCTGATCGACAGCCTCGACGAAAGTACGCCGGGTGTGATCGCCCTGCAGGAGGAGCTGGACCGCGCCGAGCAAGTGGTCAGCCATGAGGACGTGCCAGCCGGTGTGGTGACCATGAACTCGCGCGTGCACTGCCGCGAAGAGGCCAGCGGCAAGGACTACCACCTGACGCTGGTGTACCCGAAGGATGCAGGCGGCGAGGGCAAGGTCTCCATCCTGGCGCCCATTGGTTGCGCGTTGCTGGGCCTGTCGGTGGGCGAGCAGATCGACTGGCCGGCGCCGGGGGGCAAGACCCTGAAGCTGAAGCTGCTGGAAGTTGAATATCAGCCGGAAGCGGCGGGTGATTTCGACCTCTGATTCAAGGCTCCAGGGTTGCCTGCAACTGCGCCAACCCATCATTGAGCGCCTGCTCGAGCGCTCGCTTGTAGCGCAAGTACAGCAGGGTCGAACCCTGCTCATCCTCGAGCAGCTCTGACAGGT
This sequence comes from Pseudomonas sp. NPDC089395, assembly GCF_044749525.1. NCBI lineage: Bacteria > Pseudomonadati > Pseudomonadota > Gammaproteobacteria > Pseudomonadales > Pseudomonadaceae > Pseudomonas > Pseudomonas sp. NPDC089395. Next base: position 145,677 of record NZ_JBIVID010000004.1, on the reverse strand, counting down.
CCAGGTCGGTGATATAGCAGCGGTAGTGCCCGGCACTGCGGCGCTGGCCGAGGATCTGCCGGGCGACCACGGCATACAGCTCGTCACCATGTTCCAGTTCGGAAAACTCCTGCTGGTCGCAATATAGCGTGACATGCACTTCATCACCCGCGCCGGCCTGCAGAATGGCTTGCACCTCGTAGTACGGCTGGCCGTTGCCATCGCGTGGCGCTGGGCGGGCCTCGCTGCTGCGCGCCTTGCCTGGCCCTGAAGGCAGCAACTGGGCGTAGTGGATCTGCAGCGAAGCCTGCTGCACATAGTCCAGTGGCAAGCGCGCATCGCGGCGCATTACCACCGAGCGCAGAAAGCGCTGAATCGGTAGCAGCAGGTGGCTTTCGTCATGCAGCGGCAGACGCTGCTGCCACAGGGCGTTGTATTCATCCAGTACATAAAGGTCGGCCCAGCCGTCGAGCAGGCGGTAGAACACCTGGATGCAGTCGGGGCGGCCTTGTTCCAGCACCAGCGGCAGGTCGTGGTCCTGCAAGGCATTGGCATCCAGGTGCAGTGGGCTGTAGACGTTGCGCTCTTCACCCAGACAATCGAGCACGGCGGCATGCCCGCTCAGCGTCGTCAGGTTGACCTGCCCGGGCAGCAGCTCCAGCACATGGGTATGCTGCGCCACTTGCAGCAGGAAGCGGTAGTTGCGGCCCTGGTCGAGCAGCAGCTGCACGGTGTCGAAAATGTCCTCGACCCGCTGGCTGATGGCTTGCGCGCGGTTGTGGCAGAAGCAACGCACCCGCACCCGCGGGCGGTGGCTGCGCTGGCCGAGACTGTTGAGGAAGTCGCGCAGGCAGCGCAGCAGGGCGTGCTCGCCGTCGTAGCGCTGCACCAGCACTTCGTTCCAGCTGTTCAGGGTGATCTGGTCGAGCGTCAACACCAGATTTTCGCGAACGCCTGCGTAGCTCAGCGAGTCGGTGCGCTCGGTGGTCATCAGAATGTTCAGGTCGCGGTGGTGGCGCAACGGGTCGACGCCAACGTTGACCAGCAAGAGGATCTCGTCGGCCACGCTGGGTTGCAGCAGGCGCACTTCGCTGACCGGCTCCAGCGGCAGGGGGATGCTCTGCTGCAGGCTGCCGATCAGGTTGAACAGTTCGAATTCGCTGAGGTCGCTTTCGCCGGGGTGCAGCGCCAGGCGCGTGCTGCTGTCGATGACGCCGTTGCGGTGGGCCCAGGCCAGCAGTTCGAGCAGCTCGCGGCAGCGCTTGATCGGGCTGAAGTGCTCCCATTCGTGCACGCCCAGGTTGCCGTTGTACAGCCCCCAGTGGTGACTGCCGGGCTCTTTTCGGTTCGGTGACTGGACCAGGGTCAGGGTGTCTTCGGCGAGGTCTGGGGCAATGCTGGGGTTGATCACTTCGATCTTGCCGGCGCGGCGTTCGAAAGCGGCGTACAGGCGTCGGCCGAGGACATTCAGGTCGCGCTGGTCGGCGCGATTGCTGGTGTTCTGGTTTTGGGCAAACTGGCCGAGAAAGCGATAGCTATGGTTCAACTCGGCCACCAGTTCGCGGCGCTCGACCGCTACCTGGCGCACCTTCCATTGGCTGCGGCTGTCGAGCAGGGCCAACTGGCGTTGGTCCCAGCCCCATTCGTCCGCCAGGCGTTGCAGAAGCCGGCGTTGCCAGCCGTTGTTGCGGGTGCGGTCGAGGCCGCTGAGCTTCTTGTTGACCTTCAGGTACAGGCTGCGCCGTACCAGTTCCAGGCGCGTGGTTTCGCCGCGTTGCTGCAGGTAGTGTTCGATCCGCCGGTAGACCATGACATAGGGGTCGAGCTCGTCGAGGTCCAGGCGGTTGGCGAACACTGCCTGCTTGTAGTCCAGGCTCAGGCAGCGCACGGCGGGATGCTCGCTGGCGTACACCTCGGTCAGCAGCAGCTTGAGCAGCGACTTGTACGGCGAGTCGATGCCCTTGAACAGCTGCCACAACCCGGCCCCGACGAACTCGCCGGGCGGGATATGCGCCAGGTGGCCGAGGTCGACGGCATCGGTGCTGCGGATGAAGCGTTTGGTCAGCAAGGTGTCGCTGTAGCGCTGGTAGTTCTGCTCTTCGTAGACCGGTACCAACCACCACAGCGGCGTGCGCCCGGCCAGCCATATCGCGGTGCGGTAGAACTCATCGAGCAACAGGTAGTGCTGGGTCGTGCCGCAGTCGTCGGAACTGAGCTGGCCGTCGCGCTGGCCTTTGGCGAAGCTCTGCGGGTCGATCAGGAAAAAATGCGCTTCGGCGCCCAGGCTGGCCGCCCAGGTTTCGAGCAGCTGGCATTTGCGCTGCAGTTCTTCGCGCGGGCCTTCGGCCAGGCCAGGGGCGTGGCAGACCCACAGGTCCATGTCGCTCTGCTCGGCCTGGGCCAGGGAGCCGAGGCTGCCCATCAGGAACAGGCCGTGGATGGGTCGGTGGGGGTTACCCAGGCGCGTCTTGTAGCTGAACGAACGGGCCAACCGCTGGCCTTCGGCAACCAGATCGGCAGAGGGCTCGAAGCCTGATACGCCCGCTGGCGTGCTGCCGGAGACATAGCCGGGCAGCAGCGGATGGTTGACGTGGAACAGCAATGGCAGGAGGGTCAGCACCTGTTGCTGGCGTGTCGAAAGCCCCTCCATGGCGCGCTCGAGCCGGCCTTGGTTCAGCTGCAGGAATCGCGCACGCAGCTTCGCCAGCACCTTGCGGTCGATGCCGTCGTGCAGGTCTGGGCGGATTTCGTGGGGCTGGTTCATTGCGCACTCAGGGGCAGGCTGGGGAGCTGAGGCGAGTTTAACCTGAGTGGAGCACTCGGATAAGCAGCGTGTTGGTTTTTGACGCCATTTTTCTAGCGTCTGTGCGGGCCCTATCGCCGGCAAGCCGGCTCCCACATCGATCACCGCTGACCTTGTGGGAGCCGGCTTGCCGGCGATAGGGCCGGTACAGGTTTACGCAGGCTGCGGGGTCTTGAGAATGTTCAGCAGCAGTTGCACGCTCTCAGCCGCGTCGTGCCCCAGGCTGGTGAGGTATCCGCCATCGGGCTGGTCGGTCAACTGCTTCTCGTGCAGGCGTTTTGCCGCGGCGACAAGGGCGGGTGCTGCGTTCGCGTGAATCTTGATGCCTTCCTGGCTGCTGTCCAGGTTGAACAGGGCGAGTACTTCCAGTTCGGCGATCAGTTCGGGGGTGAAGGACATGGCGACTCCTGACTTCCAGACAAGGATGGCGGCACCGCCAGCGGTGCCTGATCCTGGAGTGTAGTCGGGTTATTCGTCCTCGCCTTGATCTGCCTCAGGTGGCAGCTCGGGAAGCGCGCGCAGGGCGGTTTCGTACCACTCGGCGTTGAATGGGCGATCCTCTGCGAGCATGTTGTCGATCTCGATGGCGAGTACATGGGCCATGAGATTGAGGATGTCTTCGCGCTCGTAACCGACCAGGCTCAGCTTGTTGAACGTGGCCTTGGCCGCCGGCGGTTCGCCGCTTTCGATCTGGTTCTCGATGGCCTGGGTCAGCGTTGCCTCGGCGAAGGCTTCGTCGTCGTCATTGTCGATGTCGGTGGGCTCGCTCATGGCGCTACTCCTGATGTGGGGGATACAGTTTGCCACGCCCGCGCTGGTCATGCCTTGCCGATCGGTCTATAAAAGCCGGGCCATCCCCCTACGGCCTGGAGGCTGTTACCCATGCTCAAGCTTCACGGATTCGCGGTCAGCAACTACTACAACATGGTCAAGCTGGCGTTGCTGGAAAAAGGCCTGCCGTTCGAGGAGGTCACGTTCTATGGTGGACAGGCGCCGCAGGCGCTGGAAATCAGCCCACGTGGCAAGGTGCCGGCGCTGGAGACCGAACACGGCTTTCTCAGCGAGACCAGCGTGATCCTCGACTATATCGAGCAGAGCCAGGGTGGCAAGGCGCTGCTGCCGGCCGACCCGTTCGAACAGGCCAAGGTGCGCGAGCTGCTCAAGGAAATCGAACTGTACATCGAGCTGCCGGCACGTACCTGCTATCCCGAGTCGTTCTTCGGCGCGTCGGTGGAACCGTTGATCAAGGAACGTGCACGGGCCGACCTGCTGGCGGGGTTTGCCACGCTCAAGCGCAATGGCCGCTTTGCACCTTATGTGGCGGGTGAAGAGCTGACACTGGCTGACTTGATGTTCTGCTTCTCGGTCGATCTGGCCTATGCAGTGGGCAAGAAAGTACTCAACGTCGACTTCCTCGCGGACTTCCCGGAGGCCAAGGCGTTGCTGGAGAAGATGCGCGAGAATCCGCACATGGCGCAGATCGTGGCGGACAAGGAGGCGTCGATGCCGGCCTTCCTGGAGATGATTCGCAGCGGCAAGCGCTGAGGGCAGGGGCCGCTTTGCGGCCCTTTCGCGACGCAAGGCCGCTCCTACAGGGAATCGCGTACCCCTGTAGGAGCGGCCTTGTGTCGCGATAGGGCTGCGAAGCAGCCCCAGGGTCTAGATCAGCGCGAAGCCAGCAAAGCCTTGCCGCGCACGACAGCTGCACGCACCTGCGCCGGCGCCGTACCACCAATGTGGTCACGCGCATTCACCGAGCCTTCGAGCGTCAGCACGGCGAACACGTCCTGCTCGATCTGGTCGCTGAACTGGCGCAATTCTTCCAGGCTCATCTCTGCCAGGTCCTTGCCGGTATCGACGCCATACTTCACTGCATGACCGACGATTTCGTGGCAGTCGCGGAACGGCAGGCCACGGCGTACCAGGTAGTCGGCAAGGTCGGTCGCGGTGGAGAAGCCGCGCAGGGCCGCTTCGCGCATGATCGCATGGCGCGGTTTGATCGCCGGGATCATGTCGGCAAAGGCACGCAGCGAATCGCGCAGGGTGTCGGCGGCGTCGAACAGCGGCTCCTTGTCTTCCTGGTTGTCCTTGTTGTAGGCCAGCGGCTGGCCCTTCATCAAGGTCAGCAGGCCGGTCAGGGCGCCGAACACACGGCCGCTCTTGCCACGCACCAGTTCAGGGACGTCCGGGTTCTTCTTCTGCGGCATGATCGAGCTGCCGGTGCAGAAACGATCGGGCAGGTCGACGAACTGGAACTGCGCGCTGGTCCACAGCACGAGCTCTTCGGAGAAGCGCGACAGGTGCATCATCGCCACGCTGGCAGCGGCGCAGAATTCGATGGCGAAGTCACGGTCCGAGACGCCGTCCAGCGAGTTGCCGGCCACGGCTTCGAAGCCCAGCAGCTTGCAGGTCAGTTCACGGTCGATCGGGTAGGTGGTGCCGGCCAGCGCGGCGCTGCCCAGGGGCATGCGGTTGGCGCGCTTGCGGCAGTCGACCAGGCGCTCGTAGTCGCGGCTGAGCATTTCGAACCAGGCCAGCAGGTGGTGGCCGAAGGTGACCGGCTGGGCTGTCTGCAGGTGGGTGAAGCCCGGCATGATGGTGTCGGCTTCACGCTCGGCCTGCTCCAGCAGGCCCTGCTGCAGGCGGGTGATTTCGGCCAGGATCAGGTCGATTTCGTCACGCAGCCACAGGCGAATGTCGGTGGCCACCTGGTCGTTGCGGCTACGGCCGGTATGCAGCTTCTTGCCGGTGATGCCGATACGGTCGGTGAGGCGGGCCTCGATGTTCATGTGCACATCTTCGAGGTCCACGCGCCAGTCGAAGTTGCCGGCCTCGATCTCGCCCTGAATGGTCTTCAGGCCGTCGATGATGGTGTCGCGTTCGGCATCGCTGAGCACGCCGACCTGCGCCAACATGGTGGCGTGGGCGATCGAACCCATGATGTCGTGGCGGTACAGGCGCTTGTCGAAATCGACCGAAGCGGTGAAGCGGGCGACGAAGGCGTCGACGGGTTCACTGAAGCGGCCGCCCCAGGACTGATTGGTCTTGTCGGTGCTCATGGATTCACTCGTTGAAGGCGTGAACGAAAAAGTGCCGCCGATAATAGCAGGGTTGGGCGTGCCGCCGAAGGACGCCGGTCGAGAGAAATCTGCGGCAAACCAGGGTAAAGGTGGGCGAAGCGGATATTCACCGATTGAACGGCAGTGTTCCACGGACCGTCTACAGTTGGACAAAGGACTGGCGGTGAATCTGCCGGCTCAGTGAATCTTTGGCCTTCGCACTGGTCTAGAGCGTGACCGCAGTGTCGCTCGACCTGCATCTGTCTACGCTATACCTGTGCGAGACTCACTCAGGAATCCAGAGCAATTATGAATGTCCTGATCGTTGATGATGAACCCCTGGCCCGTGAACGCCTGACGCGGCTCTTCGGGGAACTGGAGGGGTACACCGTGCTGGAGCCCAGCGCCACCAACGGCGAGGAGGCCCTGGCCCTGATCGAAAGCCACAAGCCCGATGTGGTCCTGCTGGATATCGGCATGCCGGGCCTGGATGGCCTGCAGGTCGCCGCTCGCCTGTGCGAGCGCGAGGCACCCCCGTCGGTGGTGTTCTGTACCGGTGACGATGAATACGGTGCCGAGGCGTTCAAGGACAGTACCCTCAGCCATGTAACCAAGCCAATCCAACCCCAGGCCCTGCGCGAAGCGTTGCGCAAGGCAGAGAAGCCCAACCGTACTCAGCTGGCGGCCTTGACCCGGCCAGGCAGTGAAGGCGGGGGGCCGCGCAGCCATATCAGCGCGCGCACGCGCAAGGGCATCGAGCTGATCCCTTTGCCGCAGGTGATCTATTTCATTGCCGACCACAAGTACGTGACGTTGCGCCACGAAGCCGGAGAGGTGCTGCTCGATGAGCCGCTCAAGGCTCTGGAGGACGAGTTCGGCGAGCGATTCGTGCGGATCCACCGCAACGCCCTGGTCGCCCGCGAGCGCATCGAACGCCTGCAGCGTACGCCGCTTGGGCATTTCCAGCTGTTCCTCAAAGGCCTGGACGGTGACGCCCTGACCGTCAGCCGACGGCACGTGGCTGGCGTGCGCAAGATGATGCAGACGCTCTGAACAGGTTCTGCGCATCTTTTGTAGGAGCGGCCTTGCCGGGGCGCCGGACCGGTCGGAAAGGGCTGCGCAGCGGCCCCAGAATTGATGCTTCAACTCACAGACCCCGGGGCTGCTGCGCAGCCCTTTCGCGACGCAAGGCCGCTCCTACAGGCACCGGCGGAGCTGTTATCATCGACAGCATTCCTAAGCATCGGGGCGTTCCATGTCCACTCGCGAAATCCGCATTGCCACCCGTAAAAGTGCCTTGGCCCTGTGGCAGGCCGAATACGTCAAAGCCCGCCTCGAGCAGGCGCACCCCGGCCTGCTGGTCACCCTGGTGCCCATGGTCAGTCGGGGCGACAAGCTGCTCGATGCGCCGCTGGCGAAAATCGGTGGCAAGGGCCTGTTCGTCAAGGAACTGGAAACCGCCTTGCTCGAAAACGAAGCCGACATCGCCGTGCACTCGATGAAGGACGTGCCCATGGACTTCCCCGAAGGCCTGGGCCTGTACTGCATCTGCGAGCGCGAAGACCCGCGTGACGCCTTCGTGTCCAACCACTTCGCCAGCCTCGATGCCCTGCCGGCAGGCAGCATCGTCGGCACCTCCAGCCTGCGTCGCCAGGCCCAGTTGCTGGCGCGCCGGCCCGACCTGAAAATCCATTTCCTGCGGGGCAACGTCAACACCCGCCTGGCCAAGCTCGATGCCGGCGAGTACGACGCGATCATCCTCGCCGCTGCCGGCCTGATTCGTCTCGGCTTCGAACAGCGCATCACCGCCTCCATCAGTGTCGACGACAGCCTGCCGGCTGGCGGCCAGGGCGCGGTAGGTATCGAATGCCGCAGCGCGGACAGCGAGATTCATGCCTTGCTGGCGCCACTGCACCATGCCGACACCGCCGACCGAGTAGTGGCCGAGCGCGCCTTGAACAAGCGTCTGAACGGCGGCTGCCAGGTGCCCATCGCCTGCTATGCAGTGCTGGAAGGCGAGCAATTGTGGCTGCGTGGCCTTGTCGGCCAACCCAGCGGTGGCACCCTGCTGGTGGCCGACGCTCGCGCCCCGCGCAGCAACGCCGAAGCCTTGGGTGTACAGGTTGCCGAAGACCTGCTGGGCCAGGGCGCTGAAGCCATTCTGAAGGAAGTCTACGGCGAGGCCGGGCACCCGTGAGCCCCTGGCGCCTCTTGCTGACGCGGCCTGCCGATGACTGTGCAACGCTGGCCCAGAGCCTGGCAGCCGCTGGCGTGGCCAGCAGTTGCCTGCCCTTGCTGGCGATCGAGCCGGTCGAGCTGGAGGATGCGCAGCGCCAGAAGCTGGCCGCACTGTCCAGCTATCAGGCACTGATCGTGGTCAGCAAGCCGGCCGCCAGGCTGCTCCTCGAGCGCGTCGCGCAAAACGGCCTGCAGCCCCCGCAGAAAGGCTGGTTCACCGTTGGCGAAGCCACGGCGGCGGTGCTGCGTGACGCGGGCTTGCAAGTGGCCTTTCCCAAACAGGGCGACGACAGCGAGGCTTTGCTTGCACTCCCGGCCCTGCGAGAGGCCATGGCGGTTGCCACTGCGCGCGTGTTGATCGTTCGCGGTGTCGGAGGTCGCGAACTGCTGGCCGAGCGTCTTGCAGAGCAAGGTGCTAGTGTCGATTATCTGGAACTGTATCGTCGCTGCCTGCCGGAGTACCCGGCGGGCACATTGCTGCGCCGCATCGAAGCGGAACGCCTCAATGGCCTGGTGGTCAGCAGTGGGCAGGGTCTTGAACACTTGCAGCAGCTGGCCGCCGCCGATTGGCCGCGGGTGGCGCGCCTGCCGTTGTTCGTGCCAAGCCCGCGCGTCGCCGAGCAGGCACGGGCCGCCGGGGCGCAACAGGTTGTGGATTGCCGTGGTGCCAGTGCCACGGCCTTGCTGGCAGCCGTGCAGCGCAGCGCTGCACCTGCCTCTTAAGGCGCTAAGCTCAGAGCGGAGTGCCCCCATGCAAAGGATGGATACGTGAGCGAAACTGTCTTGTCGAACAATGATCAGCCGTCGGCCCAGGAGCCGACGCAACCGGTTACCCCCCCATCTGCCAAACGCTCTGGCAGCGGCCTGGCCCTGCTGGCGTTACTGGTGGGCGCTGCCGGGGTTGCGGTGGGCGGTTGGGGTGTCTGGCAGGTGCGGCAGCTGCAAGGCAGTGAAGTGAACCAGGGCCAGCATCTGGAGGCGTTGAACCAGCGCGCTGCCGCGCTGCAGCAGCGCGAGCAGCAGATCAGCGCCCAGTTGGCCAGCCTGCCGGCCGCCAGCGAGCTGGAAGACCGCCGCCGCCTGGTGGCGCAACTGCAGAGCGACCAGCAACGCCTCAGCCAGCGCCTGGAAACCGTACTGGGCGAGAGCCGCAAGGAATGGCGCCTGGCCGAGGCCGAGCACCTGTTGCGCCTGGCCACCCTGCGCCTCTCGGCGTTGCAGGACATCACCAGCGCCAAGGCGCTGGTCGAAGGCGCCGACGAGATCCTTCGCGAGCAGAGCGACCCTGGCGCCTTCGCCGCCCGTGAGCAACTGGCGCGCAGCCTGGCGACACTCAACAGCACCCAGCAACCGGACCGCACCGGCCTGTTCCTCAAGTTGGCCGCCCAGCGTGACCTGGTACAGCAGCTCAGCGCCCAGTCGCCGGAGTTCGACAGCCATGCCGATGCGCTCGGCGCCCTGACTGCCGATGGCGATGGTGCCAGCCGGCTGTCGCAGTGGTGGGCCGAGATCTCCAAGTACTTCCAGATCGATTTCGACGCTGACGAGAATGTGCGGCCGCTGCTGGCCGGGCAGTCGCTCAACCAGCTACGCCTGGCCCTGAGCCTGACCATCGAACAAGCCCAGTGGGCTGCGCTCAACGGCGAGGCCAAGGTCTACACCCAGGCCCTGGATGACGCGCGCAGCGTACTGCTGGCCAACTTCAACGCGGACAACCCGCAGAGCAAGGCCATGCTCGACAGCCTCAACGCGCTGGCCGATCAGCCTGTCTCGGTGGTGACCCCTGACTTGAGCGAGAGCCTGGCAGCGGTACAGGCCTACATTCAGCGCCGCCACCTGCCCGCCGAAAACGAAGAGGGCAAGCCATGAAGCGTGTCTACCTGCTGGCGGTGCTGGCGATCGTGATCGCCGCGGCGCTGGGCATCGCGGTGGCCAAGCACAGTGGCTACGTGCTGATTTCCTATGGCGGCTTCCGCTACCAGTCCGGGCTGTGGGCAGCGCTCGCCGCGCTGGTCGCCATTGTCGCACTGGTGTGGCTGCTGCGTTACCTGGTGGGTCTGGTCCTGATTTCCAGTGGTGTGGTCAACCCGTGGTCGCGGCGCAACCGTAGCCGACGCGTGCGCATTGCCATCGAACAGGGCCAGCTGGACCTCGCCGAGGGCCGTTGGGCCAGCGCGCAGCGCCACCTGCACCGTGCCGCCGAAGCTGAACGCCAGCCGCTGCTGTACTACCTGGGCGCAGCGCGCGCGGCCAATGAACAGGGCCGCGTACAAGACAGCGACAGCCTGCTTGAGCGCGCCCTGGAGCGCCAGCCCCAGGCCGAACTGGCCATTGCCCTGACCCACGCACAGTTGCAGCTGGACCGTGGCGAAAGCGATGGCGCCCTGGAAACCCTGCTGGCCATGCAAGAGCGGCATCCGCAGAACAATCAGGTGCTGCGTCTGCTGCAGCGCCTGTACCTGGAACGTGGCGACTGGTCGGCCTTGATTCGTCTGTTGCCCGACCTGCGCAAGCACAAGGTGCTCCCGGTCAATGAGCTTGCCGCATTGGAGCAGCGTGCCTGGGGCCAGAACCTGAGCCTGGCGTCCACCCGTGGCGACGATTCGCAGAGCGCTCGCCAGTCACTGGAGCGTGCTTGGCAGCAATTGACCTCGGCGCAGCGCCAGGAGCCGCAGTTGGTACTGGCTTATGCCGAGCAGTTGCGTCAGGTGGGGGCCCAGGGCGAAGCCGAGCAGGTACTGCGCGGCGCACTCAAGCGCGAATACGAGAGCCATCTGGCGCGCTTGTATGGTTTGGTGCGCGGCGATGACCCGGCGCGTCAATTGCAAACGGCCGAAGCCTGGCTCAAGGATCATCCGGAGGACCCGAGCCTGCTGCTCACGCTCGGTCGCCTGAGCTTGCAGAATCGCCTGTGGGGCAAGGCCCGTGATTACCTGGAAAGCAGCCTGCGCATGGAGCGCAACCCGGAAACCTGTGCCGAGCTTGCCAGGTTGCTGGCTGGGCTAGGCGAGACTGAACGTAGCAACCAGTTGTTCCAGGAAGGGCTGGGCCTGCTCGATGAGCGCCTGCTGGCATTGCCATTGCCAGAAGGCGTGCGCGCATGACCGACCCCTGGGCCCGCGCAGCGGCGCGGGCCCAGGGTGCAGATAATTTCCCTAACGAATCAGGTTACATCTCCATCACCATTCCAAAGAATTCTCCTACGGTTCAGTTGGAGTTTTCCCCCTCCGCTCAGTGACTTCTCGCCGCTGTCTTGCCTTGAAACAAAGCGCGTCTTTCCTCTACCGTTTCAAGCCACTTCATTCACCACCGGACCTCCATCACCCATGTCGGCCCGTCTGCGCACGTTTTTTCTACCCACCTGCCTGGCCTCGTTGGCTGTGCTGGTCGCGTCCTTTTACCTGGAAGTGACCCTCGGGCTGATGCCTTGCCCGCTGTGTCTCAGCCAGCGTGTGCTGTTGGGCGTGTATGCCGCGATCTGCCTGTGCGCCGCTGTGCATGCGCCCGGCTCGGTGGGTGTTCGGCGGTATGCATGGGCAGCGCTGGCCAGTTCGTCCCTGGGAGCGCTACTGGCGGCGCGGCATGTCTGGTTACAGGGGGCCGACCTTGCCAGCCATGCTTGCCCAACCTCGATCTGTCCTCTGTTCGAACAGCCCTGGAGCGAAGTGGCCCGGCAGTTGCTGCTGGGTGGCCCGGACTGCAGCTCTCTGACCTGGAGCTTTCTTGAGCTCACCTTGCCCGAGTGGAGTCTGTTGACTTTCGTGCTGCTGGCGACGCTGCCCGTGGTCTTCCTGCTGGCGTATCGATTCCGCACCCTCGGCAAAACTTGACCCAGCGCAAGGCCTTGGCGCTAGCGCGACCAGTGGTGCTGCGCAGGGGTATTAAACGCTTGTATGAACTTTGTCTGCTGCGTACCTTGATGGTCAGCACGCGCGGGAATAATCTCCCAGCACGCATACTGAAAACACAACTGCTCGATGCCGTCCTGCTGATGTCACCTTTGTGCTGCATGTCGTGGTGCGAGGTGCAGCGGCATCTACCCAGAAGGGAAGAGATCGCCATGCTCGATAGTTGTCAGAACGCCCAGGAACGCTGGGGTGGGGTTCACAAGCTGATCGACCGCTGGCTCAAGGAACGAGAGGAGCTGGTTCAGGCTTTCCGCGCCTTGCGCGATGCCAAGCCAGCTTTTGCAGACAAGGACAAGAACCGCGATTTTTGCGCGGTGTTGGTCGATTACGTGTCAGCTTGGCATTTCGAAGTCAGCGAGCAACTGGTCACCGAGGCCAAGGCATTCGGTGACGAGAAGGCCTTGAAACTGGCTGAAGAAATCAACCCAAGGATCAACGACATCACCCAGATTGCATTGGCCTTCAATGACCACTGCGAGAAGGGCGAGTGCACGGATACCGAACGCTTCGCCGAGAAACTGGGCAAGCTCGGCAGCCTGCTGCACGAGCGCTTCGAGCTGGAAGACTGCCTGATCGAGGTGCTGCACACCGCGCACAAGGAAGAGGGCGTGGTCCAGGCCTGAGGCCTGTATCAGTCGCCGACCGCCAGCAGCTCGATCTCGAATACCAGTGGTGTGTAGGGCGCGATCAGGTCACCTGCGCCCTCGGCACCGTAGGCTTGGGCCGAAGGGATCACCAGGCGCCATTTCGAGCCCACTTTCATCTGCGGCAACGCCACCTGCCAGCCTTCGATCACCGAATCCAGGCTGAACCATTGCGGCTGCTGGTTCTGGTCGAATACCGAGCCATCCGGCAGCCTCCCGACATAGCGCACCTGCACCTTGCCGTTGGCTTTTGGCTGTGCGCCATTGCCGCTGCTCAGCTCACTGTAAAGCACACCTTCTGGCAGCTCATGCACGCCGGCACGTGCGCGTTCACTGGCCATGAATCGCGTTTCGACCGCTTGCAATTGCGTCGCTTCGGCCTGCTCGGCTGCGTTGCCCGCCTGCGCGTCATGCTGCTGCAGAATCGCTTGCATGCGTGCCTTGTCGAGCTTCAGTGGCTGGTTCTGATAGGACTGGCGCAGGCCTTCGACCAATGCCTCCAGCTGCAGCCCAGGGACCTCCTGGCGCAGGCGTTCGCCCAGGCTGGCGCCAAGGCTGTAGGCAAGGTCAGGGTCGCCGTTGGGGGCAGCTTCGGGGGTGGCCTGGGTGAAGGGCGCCACCAGGCACAGGCCTAATACAAGATAACGAGGCATGCTCAACTCCAGCTCAATGAGCGATGAAGTATGCCAGTCTCGTTGGGCAGCAATGCGTAATTATCAGCAGCGATTTGTTAAGCAACTACACTTGCACGGAGCTGCAAGATAACAACTTTGCCCAGGCATGCAACGCGGCGCGAGTGATACGGTCACATGCCCTAGCGGCAGTAGCAGCAGAAGCATAGTATGAGCCGCAAACTCGTCAGCCAGGAGGTAAACCATGTCGGCCAAAAAGAAGCCAGTAAGTACGCCGTTACACCTGCTCCAACAACTTTCGGGCAGCCTGCTCGAACATTTGGAAGATGCCTGCTCGCAAGCGCTGGCTGATGCGGAAAAACTGCTGGCCAAGTTGGAAAAGCAACGCGTCAAGGCCCAGGAGAAACTGCATAACGGTCGCCTGAAGTTGCAGGACGCGGCCAAGGCAGGCAAAGCCAAGGCACAGGGCAAGGCGCAGAAAGCCATCGGTGAACTCGAAGGGTTGCTCGATGCGCTCAAGGACCGCCAGACGCAGACCCGTACTTATATTCAGCAACTCAAGCGCGATGCTCAGGAAAGTCTGAAACTGGCCCAGGGTGTTGGCAAGGTGCGCGAAGCGGCTGGCAAGGCACTGGACCAGCGCGCGGTCGCGGCCAAATCGGCTAAACCTGCCGCTGCCAAGGCGGCGGCAAAACCCGCTGCCAAGGCACCGGCCAAGGCACCTGCTCGCGCTGCCGCCGCCAAGGCTCCAGCGCGAACCGCAGCTGCCAAGCCAGCTGCCGCCAAGGCTCCAGCGCGAACCGCAGCTGCCAAGCCAGCTGCTGCCAAGGCTCCAGCTCGCACTGCAGCTGCCAAGCCAGCCGCTGCCAAGGCACCCGCCAAAGCTGCTGCGGCTAAACCTGCTGCCAAGCCGGCCGCCGCCAAAGCCGCTCCGGCAAGAGCTGCTGCCGCTAAACCCGCCGCCAAGCCAGCCGCAGCCAAAACCGCTGCCGCCAAGCCGGCTGCAAAACCTGCAGCGGCCAAGCCAGCTGCGAAACCGGCCGCCAAGTCTGCTGCGGCTAAAGCGCCTGCCAAGCCGGCAGCCGCCAAGCCGGCAGCCGCCAAGCCTGTCGCAGCCAAGCCCGCTGCCAAGCCAGCAGCCAAGCCCGCTGCCAGGACTGCCGCCAAGCCAGCCGCCAAGCCGGTTGCGAGCAAGCCGGCCGAAGCCAAACCGGCTACTTCGACCGCCCCTGCACCGGTGACCAACTCGGCTGCCGCTCCGGCAGCACCTTCGGCACCCGCCAGTACCTCGACTCAGGCGCCTTCGTCGGCCTCCTGAAGCCCTGCGGCCGCGACGCGCAACTGTTCCAGCGCGTCGTGGCCACGGGCCTGGCCGGGTGCCAGCAAGACCAGCCAGTCGCCCGTACTCGCGTGCGCGTCTGCGGACCATTGCTCAGCGCACGCCTGCAAGCGCTCCAGCAACGTCCTCTCTGCTTGTAGTTCCAGCCCTTTCACTTGCTCTCTCAGCGCTGCCAGGTGCGGGTCGTGCTGCGCGGGCGTTCGCCATGCCTGGCGCAGGCTGCGCAGAGGCGTCACCACTTGCCGCTGCCAAGGTTCTGCAAGTGCGCGCAATGCGGCTGCGCGCGCAGGGCTTGGCGCGACGCCACGCGCCTGCAACCAGGTCGCACACAGCAGCAGGCAGACGTCGCCATCCAGTGCCTGCACGTGCAAACAGGCCGTTTCGACACCGGGCCGTGCATACAGGGCCAAGGCGTGATTCCACAGGTCGGTGTACATGATTCCACTCACGCTACGGGCCGAGGAAGCTGGTAGACTCCGCGACCATCATGATCAGACTATCCAACCTCACTTTACAGCGTGGTCCGCAGCGCTTGCTAGAAGGCGCCGAGATGACCCTGCACACCGGTCACAAGGCCGGCCTGATCGGCGCCAACGGTGCCGGTAAATCCAGCCTGTTCGCCTTGCTGCGCGGCGAGCTGTCGCCCGATGGCGGCGACTGCCAGCTGCCCGCTGACTGGCGCATCGCCCACATGCGCCAGGAGGTCGATACCCTCGATCGCCTGGCCGTGGACTATGTGCTCGACGGCGATGCACGCCTGCGCAAAGTCCAGGCCGAGCTCGCCGTGGCCGAGCAGGCCCACGACGGCACCGCGCTGGCGCGCCTGCACAGTGAGCTGGAAAGCGCCGACGGCTACACCGCCGATGCGCGTGCGCGCAAGCTGCTGGCGGGCCTTGGCTTCACCAATGAGCAGATGGACCGCCAGGTCGGTGACTTCTCCGGTGGCTGGCGGATGCGCCTGAACCTGGCCCAGGCATTGATGTGCCCGTCCGACCTGTTGCTGCTCGACGAACCGACCAACCACCTGGACCTCGATGCCATCCTGTGGCTCGAAGACTGGCTCAAGGGCTACCCCGGCACACTGTTGCTGATCTCCCACGACCGCGACTTCCTCGATGCCGTGGTCGACCATGTGCTGCATGTCGAGCAGCGCAAACTCAATCTGTACAAAGGCGGCTACAGCGCCTTCGAGCGCACCCGCGCCGAGCGCCTGGCGCAGCAGCAGCAAGCCTACGAGAAGCAGCAGGCCCAGCGCGCGCACATGGAAAAGTATATTGCCCGCTTCAAGGCCCAGGCCACCAAGGCCCGCCAGGCGCAGAGCCGGATCAAGGCCCTGGAGCGCATGGAGGAGCTGTCGGCGGCACATGTCGATTCGCCGTTCGACTTCGTCTTCCGCGAGTCGGCGAAGATTTCCAGCCCGCTGCTGAGCCTCTCCGAAGGCCGCCTCGGCTATGGCGACAAGGCCATCCTCGACAAGGTCAAACTGCAGCTGGTGCCGGGTGCGCGGATCGGCCTGCTGGGCCCTAACGGCGCCGGCAAGTCGACCCTGATCAAGAACCTTGCCGGCGAACTCGAGCCGCTGTCGGGCCGCCTGGTGCGTGGCGAGAACCTTGCCGTTGGCTACTTCGCCCAGCACCAGCTCGACTCGCTGGACGACAAGGCCAGCCCGCTGCTGCACCTGCAGCGCATTGCCCCGACCGAGCGCGAGCAGACCCTGCGCGACTTCCTCGGTGGCTTCGACTTCCACGGTGATCGCGTCGACGAGCCGGTGGTGAATTTCTCCGGTGGTGAGAAGGCCCGGCTGGCCCTGGCACTGATCGCCTGGGAACGGCCTAACCTGTTGCTGCTCGACGAACCGACCAACCACCTGGACCTGGAAATGCGCCTGGCGCTGACCATGGCGTTGCAGGAGTTTTCCGGTGCCGTGGTGGTGGTTTCCCACGACCGTCATCTGCTCAAGAGCACCACCGACGAGTTCCTGCTGGTGGCCGACGGCAAGGTCGACACCTTCGATGGCGACCTGGACGACTACAGCCGCTGGCTGGTCGAGTTCCGTCAGCGCAGTGCGCCGGCGAGCAATGCCCCGGTCAACCCGGACAAGACCGACAAGAAGGCCCAGCGTCAGGCTGCTGCAGCCTTGCGTCAGCAGCTGGCGCCGCACAAGAAGGTCGCCGACAAGCTGGAGACTGAGCTCAACCAGGTGCATGCGCAGTTGGCCGAGATCGAGACGGCGTTGGGTGACAGTGGATTGTATGAGGCGGCACGCAAGGATGAGCTGCGTGACCTGCTGGCGCGGCAGACCAAGCTCAAGCAGCGTGAAGGCGAGCTTGAAGAGGGGTGGATGGAAGCCCTGGAGACCCTCGAGAGCATGCAGGCTGAGCTAGAGGCGTTGTCCTGATCCATTGATGTCGTCGGTACTGGCCCTTTCGCGGGACAAGCCCGCTCCCACAGGTTCACCGCTGTACTCAAGAACAGCAGCGTACTTGTGGGAGCGGGCTTGCCCCGCGAAGAGGCCGGCAAAGACAGACAAGATTTCGCTGGTCATTTTTTCACCAACCGCTTAGCTTAACGTTTTGCAGCATATGTTGAGCGAGGTGTGTGATGTCGATGGAAGTGTGGTTGGGCTTCTTTGCCGCGTGCTGGGTGATCAGCCTTTCACCAGGCGCCGGGGCGATTGCCTCGATGTCCAGCGGCCTGCAGTACGGTTTCTGGCGCGGTTACTGGAACGCCCTGGGTCTGCAGCTGGGCCTGATCGTGCAGATCGCCATCATTGCCGCCGGCGTCGGCGCCATCCTCGCCGCTTCCGCCACCGCCTTCCAGATCATCAAGTGGTTCGGTGTCGCCTACCTGATCTACCTGGCCTACAAGCAATGGCGTGCGTTGCCGATGGACATGACCGAGGAATCGGGCGTGCGTCCGATCGGCAAGCCCCTGAGCCTGGTGTTCCGCGGTTTCCTGGTCAACGTCAGCAACCCCAAGGCGCTGGTGTTCATGCTCGCGGTGCTGCCGCAGTTCCTCAATCCGCATGCACCGCTGTTGCCGCAGTACGTGGCGATCACGATCACCATGGTCACCGTCGATATGCTGGTGATGGCGGGTTACACCGGGCTGGCGGCTCGGGTTCTGCGCATGCTGCGCACGCCCAAGCAGCAGAAGCGCCTGAACCGCACGTTTGCCGGGTTGTTCATTGGTGCAGCTACTTTCCTGGCGACTTTGCGCCGCGCGCCGGTCTGAGCGATTGTTGGGGCTGCTTTGCAGCCCTTTCGCGACACAAGGCCGCTCCTACAGGGTTCGCGAACGTCTGTAGGAGCGGCCTTGTGTCGCGAAAGGGCCTCGCAGAGGCCCCAGCTATTTCGGCCTCTCCACCATCCCCTTGAGCAAGTCCAGCGGCATCGGAAACACGATGGTCGAGCTCTTGTCCCCGGCAATCGACCCCAGCGTCTGCATGTACCGTAACTGCATGGCCCCCGGCTCCCGGCTCAGCATCTGCGCCGCCTGCATCAGTTTCTCCGAAGCCTGCAGCTCCCCTTCGGCATGAATCACCTTGGCCCGCCGCTCGCGTTCCGCCTCGGCCTGGCGGGCGATGGCGCGGACCATCGATTCGTTGAGGTCGACATGCTTGATCTCGAGATTGGCCACCTTGATGCCCCAGGCATCGGTCTGGGCGTCCAGCACCTGGCGGATGTCCAGGTTGAGCTGTTCGCGCTCGGCCAGCAACTCGTCCAGTTCGTGCTTGCCGAGCACCGCGCGCAGGGTGGTTTGCGCCAGCTGGCTGGTGGCGACCAGGAAGTCCTCGACCTGGATGATCGCCTTCTGCGGGTCGAGCACGCGAAAGTACAGCACGGCGTTGACCTTGACCGAGACGTTGTCGCGGG
Organism: Pseudomonas sp. NPDC089395; assembly: GCF_044749525.1. Lineage (NCBI taxonomy): Bacteria > Pseudomonadati > Pseudomonadota > Gammaproteobacteria > Pseudomonadales > Pseudomonadaceae > Pseudomonas > Pseudomonas sp. NPDC089395. Next base: position 127,200 of record NZ_JBIVID010000004.1, on the reverse strand, counting down.
TGATCACATCCTGCGGCGGCACATCCAGCACCACGGTGCGCAGATCGACCCGTACCATCTGCTGGATCACCGGAATCAGCAGGATCAATCCCGGCCCCTTGACCTGCCAGAAGCGCCCCAGCTGGAACACCACGCCGCGCTCGTATTCGCGCAGGATGCGAAACGCCGAGAGCAGCAGCATCGCCAGCACGATCAGCACGGCGCCAAAACCCAATTGCATGAACATCGTCATTCCCCTTGCGCCGCTGCGGCGGCGCTCACTTCCAGCATGACCCCATGGCGTGCCGTGACCCGCACGTGCTGGCCAGTTTGCAGGGGTGTCGCGCAATGGACCTGCCACTGTTCCCCCTGGGCCTGCACAGAGCCGCAGAAGGGGTCTTCGGCGGTCACCTGGGTGACGGTGACCAGGCTGCCGACCAGGCCGGCATCGCCACTGACCAGTGCCCGCTGACGCGCCTTCATGGCCATGCCCAGCACGCCGCCGATCAACAGCGCCGAGAGCACGGCCAGGGTGGCGATCAGCGCCAGCGGGATGCCGAAGCCGGGCGCATCGGTGTCCACCAGAATCAGTGCACCGACCACGAAGGCAACGATGCCGCCAAAACCGACCACGCCGAAACTGGGCAGGAATGCTTCGGCGATCATGAAGGCGATGCCGAGCAGAATGAGTGCCACGCCGGCGAAACTCACCGGCAACAACTGCAGCGCATACAACGCCAGCAGCAGGCAGATGCCACCGACTACACCTCCGACCGCCGAGCCTGGGTTCATGAACTCGAACAGCAGGCCGTATACGCCGATCATGATCAGGATCAGCGCCACGCTGGGGTTGGTAATGACTGCCAGCAGGCGCGTGCGCCAGTCCGGCAAATGTTCGACGAGGGTGGCATCGCGGGTTTGCAGCGCGTGCGACTGACCGGCGGCGACGAGCGTCTTGCCGTCGAGCTGGCGCATCAGGTCGGGCAGGTCGTCGGCCACCTGATCGATTACCTTCAGGCGCAGCGCTTCACTGGCCGGCAGGCTGACCGCCTCGCGCACGGCCTGTTCCGCCCAGTCGGCATTGCGCCCCCGCAGCTGGGCCAGGCCACGGATGTAGGCAGCGGCATCGTTGACCTGTTTTCGGGCGAGGGTTTGCTCATCCTCGCTTGGTTTGGCCTTGTCGTCCTTTGGTGTGCCAGGTGGCCCACCGATCTGCACCGGCGTAGCGGCCCCGAGGTTGGTCCCGGGGGCCATGGCCGCCACGTGGCTGGCATACAGGATATAGGTGCCGGCGCTGGCCGCGCGGGCGCCGCTGGGCGCGACGAAGGTGGCCACCGGTACCGGGCTTGCGAGGATCGCCTTGATCATCTGGCGCATGGCGCTGTCCAGCCCGCCCGGCGTGTCCATGCGGATGACCACCAGCTGCGCGCCCTGGTCCTTGGCCTGATCCAGGCTGCGAACCAGGTAATCGGCGCTGGCCGGGCCGATGGCGTCGTCGATGCTCAGCACCCAGACCGTGCCGGGCGCTGCAAAGCTACTCGGTGCACAGCCAAGTAGCAGCAACAGCATCAACCAGCGGCAACAGCGAGCGAGCACCTGTCGTCACCTCGTGGGTTTCTATCATTGAAGTTTAGTCGTGGCTGCCGGGGTACGGCCTAAACTTGAACATTGGGGGCGAAACCGGAGGTGCATCATGCGTATGGCCAAGACCTTGCAGCAGCGCCTGGACCAGGCCAACTGCGACTACGACATCATTCCCCACCCACACTCGGCCACCAGCCTCGAATCGGCGCGCACGGCCGGGGTACCCGCAGAGCGGGTCGCCAAGTCGGTCATGCTCGACGACCGTCATGGCAACTACATCATGGCCGTACTGCCGGCCAACCGGCACCTGGACATGAGCAAGGTGCGCATGTCCGGCGCCTGGCAACTGACCCGCGAAAGCGGCCTGCCGAACCTGTTCGGCGATTGCGAGCGCGGCGCCATTCCGGCAATGGGTGACGCCTACCAGATAAAGATGCTGCTCGATTCGAGTCTTACCCGCCAGGGCGATGTCTACCTGGAGGCGGGTGATCACGATCACCTGATCCACATGAGCATGGAGCAGTACCTGAAACTGGTACCGCAAGCCGAAGTACGCGAGCTGTGCTGATGTGCACAAACCAATGCCGGGTTGGCGTCGTGGACGGCCTGCCCGGCACATGAGGAGGAACAATGGACGCACCGACCCATCACTTCGCCGAACTGTTCAAGCAACTGGGCCTGCCCGACGATCCGCAGAGCATCGACCAGTTCATCACCAGCCATTCACCGCTGAAAAACGAAATCAAGCTGGTGGATGCGCCGTTCTGGAACGACGCCCAGCGGGATTTTCTGAAGGACAGCATCATTGAAGATTCCGATTGGGCAGTGCCCTTCGATCAACTTAACGAAGCATTACGCCGCCCGCGAAAATAAAGCGCCGAGCGGCACCTGATGAGTGATTTGGCCGTTGCTATGCTCAGGAAAAACAAGAAGGGGATACGCGCTATGAAAGATCCCTACGCACCAGGTTTCTGGTGCTCCGTGACGATCCTGGGCACCCTGACGGCCGGTTATTTCTACGGTATCCGCCAAACCCAGCAGATGACCCAGGCTGTGCAGTTCCTGTACGCCGCGGCCGCGGTGACCGCGGCGGTCGCGCTGATGGGGCTGACGTGGATTGCCTGGCAGCAGTTGCACTTGAACAAACGTGAAGTGAGGCAGGGCCGAACGCTGCTGACCATCTGGAACACCAAGGTCGCGCTGCGCCGCGTCGAGACGGTGTTCGACCGCTATTTCTGGGGCAGCTACTGGCATTCCGGACGCACCTTCGAGGAGGTGATGGGCGAGCTCAAGGGCACGCCCCTGGAGCAGAGTCTGGATGCGCTTAAGCGCCAGTGCCGAGCACTCGACCGCGAGATCCACGACCACCACCACCATTGGCTGGCCAATGCCCGCGACCTCTCCAGCGTGGCCACGGCCATGGCGCGCGAGCGTTACCAGCTCGACTTGTGCGAACCGTCGAGCACCGGCCATGGCAATACGGCGGTGCTCAACCGCGACCTGGAAGTGCTGGTGTACACCTGGTCGGCGCGCCTGCGCAGCTTCGACCATCAGCTGGACGAGCTGGAGCGCGCTTACCACTAGCGGGGATCATTCGCCGCGAATGTACTGCTCCAGTTGCTGGATCAGGCTGGCCTGCTCCTTGATGGTTTCCTTGACCAGGTCGCCAATCGAGAGCAGGCCCAGCAATTCGCCATGGTTGACCACCGGCAGGTGGCGCAGGTGACGGTCGGTCATCAGGTTCATGCAGTACTCAAGGTTCTGCCTGGGTTCCACCGTGACCACCGGCGCGCTCATGATTTCCCGCACTGGCGTGGCTGCCGAAGAGCGGCCCTTGAGCACCAGCTTGCGGGCGTAGTCACGCTCGCTGACGATTCCCACCACCTGGTCGTTCTCCACCACGGGGAGCGCACCGACGTTTTTCTCCGCCAGCAGTTTCAGCGCGTCGAGCACCGAGTCATCCGGGCCGATGGTGTACACGGTCTGGTGCTGGGACTTGGTCTTGAGGATTTCTTCGACGTTCTTCATACGGGCCTCTGCAGGTGGAAAAACCGAGCTCTTGGAGTAAATAAAGCATCCGGCACGCCGGCCTGCACGGCAATGCAGGAAACGGCATCGAGTCCATTGAAAAACGTCATGGGCGATGTGCATCTGTGCCGCTCCTATCGCCAGCAAGTCGGCTCCCACAGGTAACCCACTGTCCTTGAGGCCTGTGGAGCCCCCCTGTGGGAGCCGGCTTGCCGGCGATAGGGCCGGTGCTGACGAATCAGAGCTTCGGCATCTGCCCGATCCGCACCACCATCTCGCTCACCACCTGCAGGTCGAGCATGAACTGTTCAACCGTCTTGAACTCGTTGTCGTTGTGCCCGGTGTACTTCACATCCGGCATGGCCAGACCGAACTGCACGCCGTTGGGCAAGTCATGCACCGAGGTCGCGCCGGCCGACGCACCGAACGCATGCTTCATGCCCAGGTTCTCGCTGGCAACGTCGAGCAGGGCCTTGACCCATTCACCCTCGGGGTTGCGATACATCGGCTCGTCGAGGCTGTAGTTGAAGGCCACCGAGGTGTGGCTACCGCGCGCCCACTGGCCCAGCTTGTCGGCCAGTTCGTCCTTGATCGTGGCCAGCGGCTTGCCTTTCGGGATGCGCAGGTTGACGGCCAGTTTCAGGCCTTTTTCATCCACGCCGACAAAGGTCAGCGAGGCGGTCAGCGGGCCCATGAACTCATCCTTGAAACCAATGCCAAGCTTGTTGCCCAGGTAGTCCAGGCCCCAGTTGTCGGCCGCAAAACGGGCGGCATCGGTGAAGTGGTTGCGCTTGAGAGGCACTTGCTGGCCCAGGCCGTTGATGAAGTCGAGCATGCGCGCCACCGGGTTGACCCCGGATTCCGGCTCGGAAGAGTGGGCCGAAACGCCGGTGACCGTGAGCAGTACCTTGTCGCCCTCGGCCTTGGCGTCGATCTTGAAGTCGTTGCCATTGCGCTGCACATAGTCGGCACCGGCTCTTTCGAGCTGCGCGGCCAATTGCGCCGGGTTGTCGCTTACCAGCGTGGCCACGGACGTGGTCGGAATCTGGTTGGTGGCCAGGCCGCCGGTCAGGTTGATGATTTCTGCGCCCTTGCCGCTGCCTGGGCGTTTGCTGAAGCTGGCCATGACCGTGCCGTAGCCTTTCTCGGCGATCACCACCGGGTAGCCGCCATCGAGCGCCAGGTTGTAGTCGGGCGTAGGGTTGCGGGCGAAGTAATAGGGGATGGCGTCACCGCTGGTTTCTTCGGTGGTGTCGATGAGCAGCTTGAACTGCCGGGCCAGTGGCAGCTGTTCGTCCTTGGCCACCTTCAGCGCATAAAGGGCGACGACAATGCCGTTCTTGTCGTCCTCGGTGCCACGGCCATACATGCGGTCGCCGACCAGGGTCACCTTGAAGGGGTCCAGGCGGGTGCCGTCTTCCAGCTTCCAGTTGTCAGGGTTGACCGGCACCACGTCGGCGTGGGCATGGATGCCGACCACTTCCTTGCCAGTCCCGAGGGAAATTTCATACACGCGGTTGTCGATGTTGCGGAAGGCCAGGCCAAAGCCTTCGGCCAGGGACTTGATCTTGTCGGCGATCTTGAGGAACTCGGGGTTCTCATGCTGCGGGACGCCCTCGACGTTGAACGTGGGGATGGCCACCAGTTCACGCAGGGTTTCGGTGGCGGCCTTGCCGTACTTGATGCGGGTGTACAGGCCCAGCAGGCGGTTGATCTCGTTTTGCTGGTCGGCGCTGAGGGGCTTTTTGGCGAGGTAGGCGTCGAGGGTTGCACCGAGGTTGTCGGCCTTGGCCAGTTCACTGCCCTTCAGTTTGCCGAGGAACGCTTTGAAGTTGGCCGGGTCAGCGCCGTCGTAGGCTTTGACGATAGCGGCGGACTGTTGCTGCGTAAGGTTGGCCTGGGCAGGCAGGCTGAGCAGACCCGCGCTGGCCAGCAGCACGGTTACGGAAAGTGTTTTCAGGAGCATGGGGGCGCATTCCTTCGCGATAGGTGAAAAGGTTGCTCACGCTATCACCAATGCCCCGCGGCACGGGAGTGCCAGAACGCGATATGTCGCACAAACGAAAAAGCCCCGGGCATGGGCCCAGGGCTTCTTGATATGGCGCACTCGGCGGGATTCGAACCCACGACCCCTGCCTTCGGAGGGCAGTACTCTATCCAGCTGAGCTACGAGTGCAACGCGCACGCATGATACCCATCTGATTCGATGTCGTCCATCGCCTTGATCTTCGGACTTTTTTCCGGCTTGTCCAGGCCTGTGGGAGCCGGCTTGCCGGCGATAGGGCCCGCCCGGCCACCACAAACCCCTCTATCCATATGCAATAACAGTATTTCCCCATCAATTCTTATGCCCGCTACTATCTCATCACAACTTGTTATAACAAGTAGCCGAATAGCGAAGGAACCCATGGCCGAACTGCTCCCCCTGTCCCCGGTACCGCTCTACACCCAGCTCAAGGAACTGCTGCGCGAGCGCATTCTCGACGGCACCTACCCGCCGCACAGCCGCATGCCTTCGGAGAGCGAGCTGGGCAAGGCGTTCGATGTCAGCCGCATCACCGTGCGCCAGGCGCTGGGCGACCTGCAGAAAGAAGGGCTGATCTTCAAGATCCACGGCAAAGGGACGTTCGTCGCCAAGCCCAAGGCGTTCCAGAACGTCAGCACCCTGCAGGGCCTGGGCGAGTCGATGACGCAGATGGGCTACGAAGTGATCAACCGCCTGCGCAGCTTCCGCCATGTACCGGCCACGGCACTGGTGGCGGCGCGGCTGCAGGTCGAGGAGGGCAGCCTGGTGACCGAGATCCGCCGGGTGCGACTGATCAACCGCGAACCTGTCTCGCTGGAGCTGACCTGGCTGCCCAAGGCCGTGGGCGAAAAACTGGAAAAAGCCGACCTGGTCACCCGCGACATCTTCCTGCTGCTGGAAAACGACTGCGGCATCCCGCTCGGCCACGCCGACCTGGCCATCGATGCCGTGCTGGCCGACAGCGACCTGACCCAGGCACTGGAGGTTGAAGAAGGCTCGCCGATCATGCGTATCGAGCGTCTGACCCACACCGCCGATGGCACGCCGTTGGACTTCGAACACCTGTACTACCGCGGCGATGCCTTCCAGTACCGCCTGCGCATCGATCGCCAGAAGGGGGGCAAGGCATGAGTATCCAGACCCAGGACTACGACATCATCGTCATCGGTGGCGGCACCGCCGGGCCGATGGCGGCTATCAAGGCCAAGGAGCAGGACAAAAGCCTGCGCGTGCTGCTGCTGGACAAGGCCAACGTCAAGCGCAGCGGCGCCATCAGCATGGGCATGGACGGCCTGAACAACGCGATCATCCCCGGCCACGCCACGCCCGAGCAGTACACCAAGGAAATCACCGTGGCCAATGACGGCATCGTCAACCAGGCCACCGTGCATGCCTATGCCACCCACAGTTTCGAGACCCTCGAGCAGCTCGACCGCTGGGGCGTCAAGTTCGAGAAGGACGAAACCGGCGACTACGCGGTGAAGAAGGTGCATCACATGGGCGCCTACGTGCTGCCCATGCCGGAAGGCCATGACATCAAGAAGGTGCTGTACCGCCAGCTCAAGCGTGCCCGCGTCGAGATCAGCAACCGCATGGTCTGCACCCGCGTGCTGCTCGATGGCGAAGGCGCCGCCGCCGGGGTGCTCGGTTTCGACTGCCGCAGCGGCGAGTTCCGCGTGGTGCGGGCCAAGGCGGTGATCCTCGCCTGTGGTGCCGCCGGGCGCCTGGGGCTGCCGTCGTCGGGCTACCTGATGGGCACCTACGAGAACCCGACCAATGCCGGCGACGGCTATGCCATGGCCTATCACGCGGGTGCCGAGCTGGCCAACCTCGAGTGCTTCCAGATCAACCCGCTGATCAAGGACTACAACGGCCCGGCCTGTGCCTACGTGACCGGCCCGCTGGGTGGTTATACCGCCAACAGCAAGGGCGAGCGCTTCATCGAGTGCGACTACTGGAGCGGGCAGATGATGTGGGAGTTCCACCAGGAGCTCGAAGGCGGTAACGGCCCGGTGTTCCTCAAGCTCGACCACCTGGCCGAGGAGACCATCCAGAACATCGAAGAAATCCTGCACAGCAATGAACGCCCCAGCCGTGGCCAGTTCCATGCCGGGCGTGGCACCGACTACCGCCAGCACATGGTCGAGATGCACATCTCCGAGATTGGCTTCTGCTCTGGGCATTCGGCCTCGGGGGTGTGGGTCAACGAGAGGGCCGAGACCAGCGTCAAAGGCCTGTATGCCGCGGGCGACATGGCGGCGGTGCCGCACAACTACATGCTCGGTGCCTTTACCTATGGCTGGTTCGCCGGTGTCAACGCCGCGCAATACGTGGCCGGGCGCGAGCTGGCCGAGGTCGATGTCGCCCAGGTCGAGCGCGAGCGCGAGCGGGTGTTCGCACCGCTGCAGCGGGAGCACGGCCTGCCCCCGGCACAGGTGGAGTACAAGCTGCGGCGCATGGTCAATGACTACCTGCAGCCGCCCAAGGTGACCAAGAAGATGGAGATCGGTCTGGCGCGCTTCGCCGAGATCGAGCGCGACCTGGACCAGATGAAGGCCAGTAATCCCCACGAGCTGATGCGGGCGATGGAAGTGGCGGTGATCCGTGACTGCGCCGAGATGGCCGCACGCGCCTCGTTGTTCCGCGAGGAAAGCCGCTGGGGGCTGTACCACCATCGGGTCGATTTTCCCGAGCGCAACGATGGCGAGTGGTTCTGCCATTGCCACCTGAAGAAGGGCGAGGACGGTGCGATGACCAGCTTCAAGAAACCCGTCGAGCCGTACCTGATCGCTTTGGATGCCGAGGAGCAGGCGGCCTATGACCGGTTGCGGGTCAAGGCCGATGCCGCGTGAAGCGGGGCCGCTTTGCGGCCCTATCGCCGGCAAGCCGGCTCCCACAAGGTCAGCGGTGATCGGTGTGGGAGCCGGCTTGCCGGCGATAGGGCCCTCAGCCCCACCGAAAATCAGAACAAAGGATCCCGTGAAATGGCCTACCAACCCCAAGAAATCTTCTTGCGCAGCAGCGCCCCGGTCACCATCGACGAAGACAAATGCATCGCCGAAAAGGGCTGCACCGTGTGCGTCGAGGTCTGCCCCATGGACCTGCTGGCCATCAACCCGGCCACGCAGAAGGCCTACATGGCCTTCGACGAGTGCTGGTACTGCATGCCTTGCGAAAAGGACTGCCCCACCGGTGCGGTAAAGGTCGACATCCCTTACCTGCTGCGTTGAACCCTTGCAACGAAGGACCGCGTCATGACTGAACGCAACACTGACAACCCCGACATCCTCGCCCTGCTGCCTCGCCTGGAAGCCACCGACGCTGGCGTGCGCCGCATCGCCCTGATCGAACTGGCCGACCTCGAAGACCCGGATGCCCTGCCGTGGCTCACCGATGCGCTGCTGGTCGACGCGGCCGACGAAGTTCGCAGCGAGGCCGCGCGGCTGCTCGAAGCCTGGGAAGACCCCGAGGTGGTGCAGGCCCTGTGCGCCGCGCTGGCCGATGCTGCCGAGCCCGTGCGCCAGGCCGCTGCGCAGAGCCTCAGCGAACTCAAGAGCCCCGAAGCCGGCCAACTGATCCTGCCTTGGACCAGTCACGCCGAGCCCTTCGTGCGCGCCAGCGCCCTGCGTGCCTTGCGCGAGCTGCGCCTGGAAGAGGCCGCCGCGCCTGCGCTGCTGGCGCTGGCGGATGACGACGCGGCCGTTCGGCGCGAGGCGGTGGGCATTCTTGGCTGGCTCAAGCACCAGCCTGCCTTGCCGGCGCTGGCCAGGCTGGCCGAGGTCGAGCCGGACACCGAAGTGCGCCGTGCGGCCATTGGTGCACTGGGTCTTGCCCGTGACAGCGCCGTGCTGCCGGCGTTGGTGGCGGCGCTGAATGATGCGGCCTGGCAAGTGCGCGAAGAGGCCGCCACTACCTTGGGTAAAGTGGGCCAGGAACAGGCCGGCCCAGCGCTGGTGAATGCGCTTGCCGATGACTTCTGGCAGGTACGTCTGCGAGCGTCGCGTTCATTGGGGCGCCTGCGCTATGGCCCTGCACTGGACGCGCTGGGCGAGCTGCTCGGCCATGGCATCGCCAACCTGCGCAAGGAAGCGGCGCTGGCGCTTGGCGAATTGGGTCAGGCGCGAGCCCTGCCGGTGTTGCAGGCGGCCGAGGCCGATAGCGATCCGGAGGTGCGCAAGGCGGTGCGCATTGCCTTGGCACAACTGCGCGGTGCTGTCTGATGAATGCGCCTGGGGCAATCCGCAACCTGCGCGGGCCTGGGCAGTTGCTGCTGCAGTGGCCAGATGGCGAGCGCACGCTCAGCCATGCCCGCCTGCGCGGCGCCTGCCCGTGCTCGCAATGCCGTGCGGCGCGGCTGGCAGGACGCATCGCCGTGGTGCCTGCCGAGGTTCGCATCGAGCGGATCGAGCCGCAGGGGTATGGGGTGCAGCTGGTGTTCAGCGATGGGCATGAGCGGGGCATTTATCCCTGGGACTACCTGCGCGATCTTGGCTGAAGCAACCGGCCCTATCGCCGGCAAGCCGGCTCCCACAGGAACCCCACAAGTCTTGAATTCTGTGGAGTACCTGTGGGAGCCGGCTTGCCGGCGATTGGGCCAGCGGCCGTCACAAGGCAATCAGCTCTGGCCTCAACCCTTCGACCCGACGCGCTGGCACCGGCAGGTACCCACCATCGCCGGTGATCTGGTGCAGCACCTTCTCCCGCAACCCATGCAGCGCCACCCCCGTGCGCAGCCGCGGGTGTGGCAAATCGATCTCGACCACCGACTTGATCCGCCCCGGGCGTGGCTCCAGCACCACCACCCGGTCAGCCAGATAAGTGGCCTCCTCGGCATCGTGCGTCACCAGCAAGGTCGTGATCCCGGCACGTTCGCGGATGGCCAGCAGCTCATCCTGCAGTTGCTGGCGAGTCAACGCATCCAGCGCGCCGAACGGCTCGTCCAGCAGCAGGATACGCGGGCTGGCCACCAGCCCACGGGCGATCGCCACCCGCTGCGCCATGCCGCCGGAAAGCTGGTGCGGGTAAGCCGACTCGAAGCCGACCAGGCCCACCAGCAGCACGAACTCATGCACGCGGCGGGCACGCTCGCCCTGGGTCAGCGGCTCGTTGACCAGGCCAAGGGCGATGTTCTGTTCCACCGTCAGCCACGGGAACAGGCGGTGCTCCTGGAACACGATGCCACGCTCGCTGCCAATGCCGCTGACGGCCTGGCCGTCGACGCGAATGCTGCCGCTGTAGTTGGTGTCCAGCCCGACCAGCAGGCGCAGAAGGGTCGACTTGCCGCAGCCGGAAGCGCCGACGATAGCGATGAATTCGCCTTCATTGATCGACAGGTTGAAGTTGCGGATGGCTTCAAAGGGTTGGCCATCGACGCTGAAGACCTTGCCGACGCCTTCGAAACTGACCAGCGCGGGCGTGGTGTCGGGTTGATTGGCCGCCAGCAGGTGCGACGTGTTGAAAGCGTTCATGCGGTTCTCCAGCGCGTGGCGCGCAATTCGAGGCGTTGTCCGAGGGTGCCGAGCAGGGCGCCGACCAGGCCGATCAGGACCATGGCGGCCATGACTTGATCCATGCGAAACAGCTGTTGCGCGCCAATCATCAGGCTGGCGATGCCGCCGTCCGACGGCATGAAGTACTCCGCGCCGATGGTGCCCAGCCAGGCATAGATCAGCGACAGGCGCAGGCCGGCGAAAATGGCCGGGGCCGCGCCGGGCAGTACCAGCAGGCGCAGGCGTTGCCACAGGTTCAGGCGCAGCGTGCGGGCGGCTTCGCCCAGTTGCGGCGAAAGGCTGGCGATACCGCGCTGGGTGGCGATCAGCAGGGGAAAGAAGGCGGCCAGGCCGACGAACACGTACTTGGCGCCTTCGCCCAGGCCGAACCAGGCGGTCAGCAGCGGCACCCAGGCGAACAGCGCCACTTGGCGCAATGCCGACAGGCTGGGCCCGAACACCCGCTCGGCGTTTCGTGACAGGCCCAGCAACAGGCCGGCCAGCAGGCCGGCGCCGCCGCCAAGCAGCAGCCCGGTCAGGGTGCGTTGCAGGCTCAGCAGCATGGCTTGCGGCAGCGAACCATCGGCCAGGCCGGCCAGCAGCGTGCGCACGACATCCAGCGGCGACGTCAGGATGTTCTGGTCGACCCAGCCAAGGCTGCTGCTGGCTTGCCACAGCGCCAGCAAGGCTGCCGGCAGCAGCAGGCTTTGCCAGCCTTTGGGCACGGGCCCGCGCTGCTGTTCGCCAGTGGCGGCTTGCGGCCAGTGCAACAGGCGCTTTTCCAGGATTGAAAAGCCGCGCTCCAGCAGCGCACCGACCAGGCCGATCACCAGGATGCACAGCAGCACCAGGTCGAGCATGAACAGCTGCCGGCCCCACACCATCAGGTAACCGATGCCTTCGCTGGAGGCCAGCAGCTCCACGGCCAGCAGCGAGGTCCAGCCGGTGGCCAGGGCCAGGCGTACACCGGTAAGGAAGGCGGGCAGGGCAGCGGGCAGCAACAGGCGCAGAAACAGCAGGTGGCGCGGCAGGCGCAGCGCGGCGGCGGCTTCGCGCAGCTTGGGCTGGGCGTCGCGCACACCGACCAGGGTGTGCAAGGTCACCGGCACCACCACGGCTTTTACCAGCACCACCAGCTTGAGCAGTTCGCCGATGCCGAAGAACAGCATGAACAGCGGGATCCATGCCAGGGTAGGGATCTGCGCCAGCGCCACGAAAGTGGGCAGCACCAGCGTCTGGGCGTTACGCGAAGTGCCCAGCCAGGTGCCCAACAGCAGGCCACTGCCGATGCCCGCCAGCAGTCCCCAGAACAGCCGTTGCAAACTTATCCACAAGTGCCCCCAGAGCTCACCAGAACCGAATTCCACAGCGCTCTGCCAGACCAGCGAGGGCGCCGGCAGGATCTGCTCGCTCATCCAGTGCAGCCGGCTCGCCACCACCCACAGCAGCGCGATCAGCACCGGAAGCACCCAAGCCAGAGCGCACCTGGCCCTGTAGGAGCGGCCTTGCGTCGCGAAAGGGCTGCGCAGCGGCCCCAGAAGCCTCCCCCAACCCTTACTCAGAATTCCATTCATCGGCCATCTCTCAAAGCGTTTCTAGGTTATGCACTTATGGAATTAAAAATTCGTTCAAGTGACTTTCAAGAGATAAGAGCATGCGCTCCCTGCATCCGAAACCCTTTGCGCATTGCGTTTTCCTCATATTTTCCATGCGTTTTTCGCAACCTGATCGCGGAGCCGCGTACTCCGTGCTTTATGTCTTCTGGTTACTAAAAAATGAAGTTTTGATCTTTGTAGGTTCTAACCAGACCTGCCTAGCTTCTGGCCAAAGCGCCGGCCATCGCCGGTGGCAGCCTGCCAAGGAGCCTTGCCATGAAAACCCCGCTGCGCCACCTGATCACCGCCCTCGGGCTGGTCAGTTTCTTCGCCCTCAGTGCCCAGGCGGCCGAGCCGGCCAAGCCCGAGAGCATCCGCATCGCCGTGCCCGACCTGAGCGCCGGCAGCAAGCACAGTGCCGGGGGTGTGGTCGATGTGCTGCGCGATCAGCAACTGCTGGAGAAAGCCTTCGCCAAGGACGGCATCCGCATCGACTGGCTCTTCTTCAAGGGCGCCGGGCCAGTGGTCAACGAAGCACTGGCCAATGGGCAGGCCGACTTCGCCTACCTGGGTGACCTGGCAGCCATCGTCGGCAAGGCCAATGGCCTCGACACCCGCGTGCTGACGGCCGGTGTGCGCGGGGTGAAAAGCTACCTGGGCGTGGTGCCGGGCTCCGGGATCAAGACCCTGCACGACCTCAAGGGCAAGCGCGTGGCGGTGTTCCGTGGCACCGCCAACCAGCTGTCGTTCGCCAGCGCCCTGGCCAGCCAAGGGTTGTCCGAGCGTGACCTGAAAGTGATCAACCTGGACTTCAACGCCGCCAACGCTGCCCTGGCCGCCAAGCAGATCGATGCCACCTGGGGCCTTTCCAGCCTGCTCTCATTGCGGGAGCGCGGCCTGGTCGAGCTGCCGGTCAACTCCCGTGACCTGGAAGGCGCCGGCAGCACCCAAGCTGTCCTGCTGGGCACCGGTGCGTTCATCGACCAATACCCCGAGCTGGTCCAGCGCCTGGTCACTGCCCAGCAGCAAGCCGCCGGCTGGCTGCGCGACGAACACAACCGCGAGGCCTACGTCGACCTGGTGGCGAGCAACGCCAACTGGCCGCGCAGCATCCTCGCCGACGACCTGGCCAATGAAGACCTCGCCCACTACTTCGATCCACGACTGGACGCCGAATTCGTCGCCCAGTTGCAGCAAGGCGTCGACCTGGCTGCCCGGGAGCGCCTGATCCGCCGCGGCTTCCAGGTATCCCAGTGGATCGAACCGCGTTTCCTCGATGCTGCCTTGCAACAGGAACAGGCCGTGCAGGCCGCCCGCTGAACCCCATGACCCGACAATGACCGCAAGGACCACGACCATGAGCAATGCCGCCCTGGCCACCGCGCCGCAAACCCTCGCACTCGATATCCGCCCTGTCGCCGGCCGCATCGGCGCCGAAATTCGCGGCGTCAGACTGTCCGCCGACCTTGATGCCGCCACGGTCGAGGCGATCCAGGCCGCCCTGGTCACGCACAAGGTGATCTTCTTCCGCGGCCAGACCCACCTGGACGATCTAAGCCAGGAAGGCTTCGCCAAGCTGCTGGGCGAGCCGGTTGCCCACCCCACCGTGCCGGTGGTCGATGGCACCAGCTACCTGCTCCAGCTCGACGGCGCCGAAGGCCAGCGGGCCAACTCCTGGCACACCGACGTGACCTTCGTCGATGCCTACCCCAAGGCCTCGATCCTGCGCAGCGTGGTGGCGCCGACTTCCGGCGGCGATACCGTGTGGGCCAATACCGCTGCGGCCTATCAGGAACTGCCCGAGCCGCTGCGGGAGCTGGCGGATAAGCTGTGGGCGGTGCACAGCAACGAATACGACTACGCCAGCCTCAAGCCGGATGTGGACCCGGCCAAGCTCGAACGCTACCGCCAGGTGTTCACCTCGACGGTGTACGAGACCGAGCACCCGGTGGTGCGGGTACACCCGATCAGTGGCGAGCGCGCGCTGCAGCTGGGGCATTTCGTGAAACGCATCAAGGGGTATTCGCTGGCGGATTCGCAGCACTTGTTCGCGGTGCTGCAGGGGCACGTGACGCGCCTGGAGAACACCGTGCGCTGGCGCTGGGAAGCGGGGGATGTGGCGATCTGGGACAACCGCGCGACGCAGCATTATGCGGTGGATGACTACGGTACCCAGCCGCGCATCGTGCGGCGGGTGACGTTGGCAGGTGAGGTGCCGGTCGGGATCGATGGGCAGTTGAGCCGGACGACGCGTAAAGGCTGATATTGCCGGGGCCGCTATGCGGCCCTTTCGCGACACAAGGCCGCTCCTACAGGACTGCGCGGTTTCTGTAGGAGCGGCCTTGTGTCGCGAAACGGGGGCAAAGCCCCCGCCAATCACACCTCGGTATCACAGGCAATCAACTGCCTGACCATCCCCTGCGCCAACGGCGACAACCCATACCCCACCCGGCTCACCACCCCATAGCGGGTATAGAACGACTCCTCCTGCTCCGGCGCCAGATCCGCCAGCTCCAGCGCCACCAGCCCCGCCTGATACGGCCGCAAGTTGGCGCCGCAAGCAATGCCGATGGTGTCCGAGTGCATCACCACATTCAGCAGCGCGTAGCCATGCTCGCATTCCACCGTCGGCAAAAAGTCCTGCCGGCCGCTGAGGTCGCTGAGCACCTTGCGGATGTTCGGCGGGCGAAAGGTGGTTGCCAGCGGGTAATCGAACAGGTCCCGTGCATTGACCTGGCTGCGCTCGGTCAGCGGATGGCCCGCGCGGCAGCAGAAATGCCAGCGCTGGGCGGCCAGCTTGTGCACCCGGTAGTCCGGGTCGGACTCGAACTGGCGGGTGTCGGCGACGAAGAACTCGATCTCCTCGGCGATCAGCTTGCGGTTCAGGGCCTGCCAGTTATCCACCTGAAAGCACGTGCGCGCCGCCGGGTACTCGGCGACGAAACGCGCCACGGCCCGAGGGACCAGACCGCCGGCCGGCGCCGGGCCGGAGCCGAAGCGCACCACCCCCGTGGTGGCGCCATTGAACTGGTGGATCTCGTTGACCAGGTTGTGCGCCCCATGCACCAGCCGCCGCGAGTGCTCCAGTACCAGCAAGCCCTGACGGGTGGGCGACAGCTCCTTGCTGGCGCGGTCGACCAGACGGCAGCCAACGTTGTGCTCCAAGGTCTGGATGCTGCGGCTGAAGGCCGATTGCGACAGGTTCACCGCGGCCGCCGCAGCGACAAAACTGCGGTGCTCGACAAGGGCGATGAAGTGGCGGAGCTGACGGAGATCTATATGCATTTTCTACATGAAAACTATCGGTCGAATGCAATTGATGAAGAGAGTGAGCCCCCTTATAAAGGGTGTTACTTATTCCACAAAATATGAATTATAAATATTTATATCGCTTAAAAGAATATAAGCCCGACTGACCGCGATTCGGTTCCGCCAACGGAAATGCTCGCCAGGGCCCATGCCTCAAGGAGCATTTGCATGTCCCGAACTTTCCGTTGGCCTGCGCACGTGTCGCGGTCCGTCTTGCAACCTCTGGCCGCTGGCGTGTTGCTGGCGGCTTCCGGTGCCAGCTTTGCCGAAGAATCCCCCAGCACTACCCCCGCCGTGGAACAGGACGCCAAGCTCGGCACCGTCACGGTCAACGCCCGCCGTCGCGAGGAAACCGCCCAGGACGTGCCCACGCCGATCAGCGTGCTCGACAGCGAAACCCTGGAAACCCAGCGCATCTACCGTGTGCAGGATCTGCAACAGCTGGTGCCCAGCACCAACGTGGCCTATGTGCATGCGCGCCAGTCGAGCATCTCGATTCGCGGCCTTGGCAACAACCCGGCCAGCGACGGCCTGGAAGGCAGCGTCGGCATCTACCTGGACAACGTCTACCTGGGAAGGCCGGGCATGGCGGTGTTCGATCTGCTCGACGTGGAGCAGCTGGAAGTGCTGCGCGGCCCGCAAGGCACCTTGTTCGGCAAGAACACCACGGCGGGGGTGCTGAACATCACCACGCGCAAGCCGACCTTTCACCGCGAGGGCAGCATTCAGCAGTCCATCGGTGAAGACGGTTACCTGCAAACTCAGGGCAGTTTCTCCGGGCCGATCAGCGAGACCTTGGCCGGGCGCATCAGTGCCTACCACACCGAAGACGACGGCTATGTGAAGAACATCCACAACGGCGAAGACCTCAACGGCGGCAAGCGCCAGGGCTTTCGTACCCAGCTGCTGTTCCAGCCCAGCGAAACCTTCAACCTGCGCTGGATCGGCGAGTACAACGAGGAAGACTCCAACAACGGCATCCTCAGCCTGTACAGCACCGGGCCGACCATCAATGGCGTCAACCGCTATGAAAGCCTGGCGGCCCAGGCCGGCGCGACGCTGGTCTCGGGCAAGGACCGCAAGGTCAATTTCGACGCCGAGCAACGGGTGACGGTGTTCCAGGGTGGCACCTCGGTGGAGGCCAACTGGACGTTGCCCAACGACTTCACCCTGACCTCGATCACCGCCTACCGCTGGTGGGACTTCACCCCGCGCAACGACGATGGCCTCAACGTGCCGGTGTTCTACAGTGCCGGGGTATCGGTGCGCGACAAGCAGTATTCCCAGGAGATCCGCCTGGCGTCGCCCACCGGTGGTGCCTTCGACTACGTGCTGGGCGCGTATTACTTCAAGCAGGATCTGGACAACAAGTCCTTCACCTATCACGGCCCGCAGGCAGACATCTGGAACCTCACCCCGGCCGGTGCCCTGAACAACGTCAACACCATTGGCGACGGGCACATCGACACCGACAGCTATGCGCTGTTCGCCCAGGGCACCTGGCACCTTACCGACCGCCTGGACTTCACCGCCGGCGTGCGCGGCACCTATGAAGAGAAGAGCGCCTGGGTGACCCGCGATGCGCCAACGGGCGGCGCAGCAGTGACCGGTGCCGCCGCGGCCGCGCGCCAGGGCAGGGTGGGGGCCTACGACTCGGGCGACCTCAACCAGTACAGCTTCAGCCCATCGGGCCTGCTCGGCCTCAGCTACCGCTTCAACGAACAGTTGCTCGGCTATGCCACGCTCACCCATGGCGAGAAGTCCGGTGGCATCAACCTGACCGTCGGTGCGGCGCCGCGCCTGGGCACCGACTCGCTGCTGGTCGGCACCGAGCGGGTCAACAACGCCGAAGTGGGCCTCAAGAGCACCCTGTTCGACGACCGCCTGCAGCTCAACACCAACCTGTTCTGGGCCGAGGTGCATGGCTACCAGGCCAACGTCTACGACCAGATCAACCGCGTGCAGTACCTGGCCAACGCCGGCCGCGTGCGCTCGCGGGGCCTGGAGTTCGAGGCCACGGCGCTGCCGATTCGCGGCCTGACGGTGAACTTCAACGGCTCGTGGAACGACGTGCGCTACACCGAGTACGACGACGCCCCGTGCCCACCTGAAGTGAGCCTGGCCAATGCCACCGCCACGTGCGACCTGTCCGGCCACCAGGTGGTCGGGGCCTCCAAGTACATCGCCAACCTCAACGGCCAGTACAAGTGGCAGCTGAGCCAGCACGTCGAGCCCTACGTCACCGCCAGCTACGCGTTCCGCTCCAAGGCGGTGGGCACCATCGACGATTCCGACTTCGGCCAGATCCCCAGCTACGCGCTGGTCAACCTGTCCACCGGCGTGCGCCTGGACCAGGGCGACGGCGTGCTCGACCTGTCGCTGTGGGTGAAAAACGCCGGCGACAAGACCTACTTCACCAGCCTGTGGAACTCCGCCAACGGTGGTTATGCCGGCGTGCTCGGTACCCCGCGCACCTACGGCGCCACCGCCCGTTACGACTTCTGAGCACAAGGAGCTTTGCCATGAATGCCAAGACCGAAACCCCTGCACTGCCTGAAGGCGCCTGCCTCACTGCCAAGGTGCCCGAGCGTGATGAAGCGCTGCTCGGCGATGTGCTGGTCAACCCGTATCGCCTGGCGCCGCTGACCGCCATCATTCGTGACGGCGGGCGCGCCCTGAGCGCGGCCCATGTCCGCGTGCTGGGCCGTGGTGAGCGCGGCGTGGACATCACCTACGAGGTGTCCGACCGTTCGCTGTGGACCTACGGCGGCATCCCGGTGTTCGGGCTGTACCCGGACTACGTCAACCAGGTGGAAGTGACCTACAAGCTGGACGGTGAGCGCATTCGCGAGCGCTACCAGATCTACGCCCCGGCCGTGCGCCTGCCGGTGGTGGCGAAGCAGACGGCTGCGTTGCCGGAGGTCGAGCCGGTCAAGGTCGCGCCTGGTTTCGAGAACCGCCTGTACCTGTTCAACCACTTGCAAGGTGACATTCCCGGTGGCCGTGCCTTCAAGTGGAACGGCCTGGGCGGTGCCGCCGAATGGGATCAGGTGGGCAACAACTGGATCGCCGACAGCAATGGCGACGTGCGCTGGTACCTGGATATCGAGCAGATCCACGACTCCAACCGCCGCGATGGCCTGGGCGGCACCATGGGCTTCCAGCAGACCCGTGACGGCAAGCTGATCTGGGGCCAGGGCCAGACCTATTCGAAGTACGACCTGCTCGGCCGGCGCATCTGGCAACGCAGCCTGCCGGACAAGTTCGCCGACTTCTCCCACGAAATCCGCGAGACGGCCAACGGCACTTACTTGCTGCGGGTCGGCACCAGCGACTACCGCCGACCGGATGGCAAGCGCGTGCGCTCGATCCGCGACCACATCATCGAGGTAAACGAAGCGGGGGATGTCCTGGACTTCTGGGACCTGAACCAGATCCTCGACCCTTACCGCGGCGACCTGCTGGAAACCCTGGGCAAGGCTGCGTTGCAGTTACCTGAGGGTGTACAGAAACAGGACGACCGGCTGGCCAACGAACTGGCCGAAGGCGACCTGCCGTTCGGCGACACGCCGGGCGTCGGCACCGGACGCAACTGGGCGCATGTGAATGCCATCGACTACGACGCCGATGACGACAGCATTATCGTTTCAGCTCGGCATCAAGGCGTGGCGAAGATTGGTCGTGACAAGCAGGTGAAGTGGATTCTGGCTTCGCCACAAGGCTGGCCGCAGCGCTTGCAGGAAAAAGTACTCAAGCCGATTGCCAGCGAAGGCTTCGACTGGTCGTGGACTCAGCACACCGCCTGGTTGACCGGCAAAGGCACGCTGACGGTGTTCGACAATGGCTGGGGGCGGGATTTCGCGCCGACCAAGCTGACCGGCAACTACAGCCGGGCGGTGGAGTACAGGATCGACGAGGCCAAGGGCACGGTCGAGCAGGTGTGGGAGTACGGCAAGGAGCGTGGCGACGAGTGGTACAGCCCGGTGACCTCGGTGGTGGCGTATCGGCCGGAGACCGATACCCAGTTCATCTATTCGGCTTCGGTGAATTTCCTGACGGCCGAGAAGCTGACCACCACGGTGCTCAACGAGGTGCGGCGGGGGACTCAGGAAGTGCTGGTGGAGTTGAAGGTGCATAGCCGCCAGCCGGGCAGCGTGGGTTATCGGGCGCTGGTGATCGACCTGGCCAAGGCCTTTTGAATCCATCGCTTCGGGAGGGCCGTCGGTCCTCCTTTCACATTCTCTTCAGTTCATTCGTCTAACCTGTACTGGCCCTATCGCCGGCAAGCCGGCTCCCACAGGTACTCCACCGAGCCTGAGAATCGTGGGGTCCCTGTGGGAGCCGGCTTGCCGGCGATAGGGCCAGTTGCTGCTACAAAAAACATGAAATCCCCACCGGCGTGTTCAACCATTCGTTCTTTTTTTCGAACAGCCTATTGTCCTACACCCCAGCAGCCGCTTAGCATTCGTTTGAGATTTCAAACGCTCGATGCCCTGTTATGGGCGCTTTTCAATAATTCAACAATTCGGGAAGCCGACATGCAGCTCAAAGACGCTCAGTTGTTCCGCCAGCAAGCCTTCATCAACGGTGAGTGGCTGGATGCGGACAGCGGCCAGACCATCAAGGTGACCAACCCGGCCACCGGTGAAGTCATCGGTACCGTGCCGAAGATGGGCACCGCGGAAACCCGCCGCGCCATCGAAGCCGCCGACAAGGCCCTGCCGGCCTGGCGTGCACTGACCGCCAAGGAGCGTTCGGCCAAGCTGCGTCGCTGGTTCGAACTGATGATCGAAAACCAGGACGACCTGGCTCGCCTGATGACCACCGAGCAAGGCAAGCCACTGGCCGAAGCCAAGGGCGAAATCGCCTACGCCGCCTCGTTCATCGAGTGGTTCGCCGAAGAAGCCAAGCGCATCTACGGTGACACCATCCCGGGCCACCAGGCAGACAAGCGCCTGATCGTCATCAAGCAGCCGATCGGCGTCACCGCCGCCATCACCCCGTGGAACTTCCCGGCCGCGATGATCACCCGTAAAGCCGGCCCGGCCCTGGCCGCCGGTTGCACCATGGTGCTCAAGCCTGCTTCGCAAACCCCGTACTCCGCCCTGGCCCTGGTCGAGCTGGCTACCCGTGCCGGCATCCCGGCTGGCGTGCTGAGCGTGGTGACCGGCAGCGCTGGCGAAGTCGGTGGCGAGCTGACCGGCAACTCCCTGGTACGCAAACTGTCCTTCACCGGCTCGACCGAAATCGGTCGCCAGCTGATGGAAGAATGCGCCAAGGACATCAAGAAAGTTTCCCTGGAGCTGGGTGGCAACGCCCCGTTCATCGTGTTCGACGACGCCGACCTGGACAAGGCGGTCGAGGGCGCGATCATCTCCAAGTACCGCAACAACGGTCAGACCTGCGTCTGCGCCAACCGCATCTACGTGCAGGACGGTGTCTACGACGTCTTCGCCGAGAAGCTGGCCGCTGCAGTGCGCAAGCTGAAGATCGGTAACGGCCTGGAAGAAGGCACCACCACTGGCCCGCTGATCGACGGCAAGGCTGTCGCCAAGGTCCAGGAGCACATCGAGGACGCCGTTTCGAAAGGCGCCAAGGTACTGGCCGGCGGCAAGATCATCGAAGGCAACTTCTTCGAGCCGACCATTCTGGTCGACGTGCCGAAGTCTGCCGCTGTCGCCAAGGAAGAGACCTTCGGCCCACTGGCGCCGCTGTTCCGCTTCAAGGACGAGGCCGAAGTCATCGCCATGTCCAACGACACCGAGTTCGGCCTGGCCTCGTACTTCTACGCCCGTGACATGAGCCGTGTGTTCCGTGTCGCCGAGGCCCTGGAATACGGCATGGTCGGCATCAATACCGGCCTGATTTCCAACGAAGTCGCGCCGTTCGGCGGCATCAAGGCCTCGGGCCTGGGCCGTGAAGGTTCCAAGTACGGTATCGAGGACTACCTCGAGATCAAGTACCTGTGCATCAGCATCTGATGCGCTAAAGGTTTTACCTCTGCCAGCGGGGCGCGAGAGCGACGTCTCGCTGGCCTTTTTGACATAGCAGTACCTGGTGGCCAGGGCGCCTTTGACAGTCGATCAACGAATACTGATCAAGGGCACTCCCAGCCACCCCCGAGTAAAGGCGCCGCTGACCGGCGCAAATGAGGGCATTATGAGCAAGACCAACGAATCCTTGATGCAACGTCGTGTCGCCGCCGTCCCACGTGGCGTTGGCCAGATCCACCCGATCTTCGTCGATACCGCGAAGAACTCGACCGTGATCGACGTTGAAGGCCGCGAACTGATCGACTTCGCCGGTGGCATCGCAGTACTGAACACCGGCCACCTGCACCCGAAAGTGGTTGCGGCCGTGCAAGAGCAGCTGACCAAAGTTAGCCACACCTGCTTCCAGGTTCTGGCCTACGAGCCCTACGTAGAGCTGTGCGAGAAGATCAACAAGCTGGTCCCAGGCGACTTCGACAAGAAGACCCTGCTGGTCACCACCGGCTCTGAAGCAGTTGAAAACGCCATCAAGATCGCCCGTGCTGCCACCGGCCGTGCTGGCGTGATCGCCTTCACCGGCGCTTACCACGGCCGTACCATGATGACCCTGGGCCTGACCGGCAAGGTCGTTCCGTACTCCGCTGGCATGGGCCTGATGCCAGGCGGCATCTTCCGCGCACTGTTCCCGAACGAACTGCACGGTGTGAGCGTTGACGACGCCATCGCTTCGATCGAGCGCATCTTCAAGAACGACGCCGAGCCTAAGGACATCGCCGCGATCATCCTCGAGCC
This sequence comes from Pseudomonas sp. NPDC089395, assembly GCF_044749525.1. Lineage (NCBI taxonomy): Bacteria > Pseudomonadati > Pseudomonadota > Gammaproteobacteria > Pseudomonadales > Pseudomonadaceae > Pseudomonas > Pseudomonas sp. NPDC089395. The sequence continues at coordinate 104,408 of NZ_JBIVID010000004.1, read as the reverse complement.
CGTTCAGGGCGAGGGTGGCTTCATCCCTGCTCCGAAAGAGCTGATGAAGCGTCTGCGCGCCCTGTGCGACCAGCACGGCATTCTGCTGATCGCCGACGAAGTACAGACCGGCGCTGGCCGTACTGGCACCTTCTTCGCCATGGAGCAGATGGGCGTCGCGCCTGACCTGACCACCTTCGCCAAGTCCATCGCTGGCGGCTTCCCGCTGGCCGGTGTGTGCGGCAAGGCCGAGTACATGGACGCCATCGCCCCAGGCGGCCTGGGCGGTACCTATGCCGGTTCGCCGATCGCTTGCGCTGCGGCCCTGGCCGTGATCGAAGTGTTCGAAGAAGAAAAACTGCTCGACCGCAGCAAGGCTGTTGGCGAGCGTCTGGTTGCCGGCCTGAAGCAGATCCAAGCCAAAAACCCAATCATCGGCGACGTTCGCGCCATGGGCTCGATGATCGCTGTGGAAGTCTTCGAGAAAGGCACCCACACCCCGAACGCTGCTGCCGTCGCCCAAGTGGTTGCCAAGGCACGTGACAAGGGTCTGATCCTGCTGTCCTGCGGCACCTACGGCAACGTCCTGCGTATCCTGGTTCCGCTGACCGCCGAAGACGCACTGCTGGACAAAGGCCTGGCCATCATCGAAGAGTGCTTCGCTGAACTCGCTTGATGTGACGCGCTTCATAAAAAAACCCGCCTAGGCGGGTTTTTTTTGTGCCCAACAAAGGCCCGTGACGCTATGGTTGTGGCAGGACTTGCCTTGGAAGCTGCGACGGATTGCGTGTCAGGGATATTAGGAGTTGGCCATGAGCGCTGCAGACCCCACACCACCTAGCGTACTGATTGCCGAAGGCGATCCGTGGGTACGCGACATGCTTCGCGAAATGCTCCTCAGCGTACGCTGCGATGCCCGGCTACAAGTGTGTGCCGACGGTTCACAGGCGCTGACCGCCCTGGCCAGCAAACCCGACCTGATCATTGCCGCCCGTGAACTGGCGGGTGTCGATGGCCTCGACTTGCTGCGCAAGGTGCGCGCCAAGGGGCCGGGCCTGCCGTTCATCCTCATGAGCAGCCGCAGCGACAGTGCCAGCGTGCGCGAAGCGCTGCCGTTGCATCCCACGGCTTACCTGAGCAAGCCGTTGAACATGGACAACCTGCGCAAGCGTCTGGAAGAGCTGCTGCTGGCCGTAGGCGAACAGATCGCCTGCCCCGTGCCGCCCTTGAAACCGGATGCCAGCTTGCCGGCCTTCCTCGAACAGCGCCGGGCCAGCGCCGACGGTGGCCCGCTGTTTGCCGATGTGCAGCTGGCGATCAAGCGTGCGCTCAACCCCCAAGGCCTGAACCTCAAGGTGCTGGAGGAGGAAGTGCGCAACGACCCGCAGATCACTGCGGTTTTGATCGCGGCCGCCAACAGCGCCGCCCTGCACCGCGACGCGCCGGTGCAAACCTTGCTGCAGGCGCTGAACAAGCTAGGCAGCACCCAGAGCATGAACCTGATCCTGGGCCTGACCCTCAAGCGCAGCGCGCGCCTGAGTGACCCCTTGCTGGCGAAGCACGCCGCGCACTTCTGGAACCTGTCGCTGCATACCGCCGAGTACGCCCGTTCCCTGGCGCGCATGCTCGAACTGGATCAGGAGCGGTGCTATTGCGCGGGCCTTTTGCATTGCCTGGGTGACCTGGCGGTGCTGCGCTGCCTGCAGGAATGGCGCCTTGCCGGGGGAGAGCTGGACGAGGCGCGGGTGAAGTCGGCGTTGGATGAGTTCGGCGCAGCGTTCGGCTCGGCCTTGCGTACCCGCTGGCGCTTGCCGCTGAGCCTGCGTGAACTGATCGCGGCGATCTACCAGCTGGGCGGCGGGGTGTATTCGCGCGAGATCCTGGCCATGAACCTGGCTGGGCAATTGGCGCGGCTGCCGGCGGACCAAGGGCTGGAGAGGATGGCCGACAACAAGACGGCGCGGTTGCTCAAAGTAGGGTTGCCGGAGTTGAACCGGCTGCGCAAGGTGGACGCCAAAGAGCCACCGGTTTCTGAAGAAGATATTTCGACTTGAGACCCTGGGGCCGCTTTGCGGCCCTTTCGCGACACAAGGCCGCTCCTACCGAGGTACGCGATCTCCTGTAGGAGCGGCCTTGTGTCGCGAAAGGGGCGCAAAGCGCCCCCAGCTACCCCAGCACTATCTGATTCTTGCCCTGCCGCTTGGCCTGATACATCGCCGCATCGGCCCGGCCAAACAAGCTGTCCAGCGATTCGTCCTCACCGGTCAGCTCGGTCACCCCCTGGCTCACCGTCACCCCGTATTGCTGCCCGCCATGGCAGAAGCTCAATCGCTGAATCTCCCGCTGCAGCCGCTCGGCAATCTGCGCGGCAACCTGTGCAGTGCAACCGGGGAACACGGCGGCGAATTCTTCACCGCCAATGCGCCCGAACAAATCGCCGCGACGGAGCACGGCCTTGCCGGTGTCAGCGATGCGCTGCAGCACCTGGTCACCCTCCTGGTGGCCGTAGCTGTCGTTGATCTGCTTGAAGTCATCGATGTCCAGCAGCAGGAACGCCAGCGGCGTGCCACCCTCGCGGGCGCTGTCGAAGGCCTGGCGGGCGCAGTCGAAGAAGTACCGGCGGTTGCTGCTCTGGGTCAGCGCATCGGTGGTGGCCAGGCGCTGCAGTTCGCCTTCGAACTGCTTCTTCTCGGTGATGTCTTCGGCGATGCCGACGATGATCACCCGGTCGCCTTCGCGTTGCTGGTTGATGTAGCACTTGTCGCTCAGCCAGCGCACCTGGCCGCTGGCGTTGAGAATGCGGTACTCGCGGTCTTCCACCGCGCCCTTGAGCAGCACCTGGGCGAGGCTGCGCTCGGCATATTCCAGGTCGTCGGGATAGATGCTGTCGCGCCACTCGTTGTAGTCGGCCAGCACCAGGCTGGCCGGGCGACCGAAGATGCGCTCGTAGGCGGGGCTGACGTAGAGCACCTTGCGGGTTTCCCAATCGAACGCCCAGAGTACGGCGTTGACGCTGTCCAGCAGGGCGCTGTAGAGCTGCTCGCGTTCGCTGAGTCGGGCCACTTCGCCCTGGGCGTGGAGCAGGGCAAGCAAGGTCTGGGCGGCTACGGGTGGTGAATTGCCGGGCAGGGATGAATTGATGTTCTTGGCCATGTGCACGGAGCGGTTCTCGACGGGAAAGCGCGCGGCCACGAACCGGCCCGCCACGCAGGCGATGTGCCGAATTCGAGTGTGTTGGAGGGGCTGAAGTTCCGAAGCGGCACGCCCTGGAACGGGGCGTGCCGATCAACGGCTTCAGGCGCCGGTGGGGCGCAGGGAGTAGGTCTTGAGTTGCCCGGCGAAGTCGCGAAGGGCATGGATGCCGCTGGCCTCGGCCTCGTGTACCCAGTCTTTCATCGCCGCCAGCATGTCGTGGCCGTTGGCGCTGGTGCGGGCCCAGATCTGTTGCAGTGCCAGGCGTTTCTCGTAGATGGTCTTGAGCGCCTGGCTGTGGGCAAGCATGGACTCGATGCGCACATGGTGGCGGTCTTGCAGCAGGCTGGTTTCCCGCGACAGCAGGCGCTTGGCGCGGCGGAAACGGTGGCGCATCGAAGCGTCGACCTTGTCCAGCTCCTGCTTGACCAGCGGGCCGATCACCAGCTTGCGGTACTGGGCCATGATCTGGAAGCGGTTGTTGAGGATGGCCATGGCGGTGTCCATGTCCAGGTTGGCCTTGCCCTCGACGCGATGGGCGATGGGTGCCACGCGCTGCACCTTGGCCAGGCGCAGCATGCACAGGATGCGTATCCACGCCCAGCCCATGTCGAACTCCCAGCGCTTGACCGACAGCTTGGCGGAGTTGGGGTAGGTGTGGTGATTGTTGTGCAGCTCTTCGCCGCCAATGATGATGCCCCAGGGCACCAGGTTGGTGGCGGCGTCGCGGCATTCGAAGTTGCGGTAGCCGACCGCGTGCCCCAGGCCGTTGACCACGCCAGCGGCCCAGAACGGAATCCACATCATCTGGATGGCCCACACGGTGATGCCGAGGGTGCCGAACAGCAGCAGGTCGATGACCGCCATCAGGACGATGCCGCCGAGCTTGTAGCGCGAATAGAGGTTGCGCTCGATCCAGTCTTCCGGGCAGTTCTTGCCGTAGATGCGCAGCGTCTCAGGGTTTCGTGCTTCTTCACGGTAAAGTTCGGCCCCTTTGCGCAGCACCGTGCTCAAGCCTTTGTGCACCGGGCTGTGCGGGTCATCGGGGGTTTCGCACTTGGCGTGGTGCTTGCGGTGCACGGCAGTCCACTCGCGGGTGTTCTGCGCCGTGGTCAGCCACAGCCAGAAGCGGAAGAAGTGCTTGAGCGCGCCGTTGAGCTCCAGCGCTCGGTGGGCGGAGTAGCGGTGCAGGTAGATGGTGACGCTGACGATGGTCACATGGGTCATCAGCAGGGTGACGCCGACCAGTTGCCAGACCGACAAGTCGAGTAGACCGTTGTACCACATAGGTAAGGAAACCCTCGAAAATGCAGGGGAAGGTTCTGATTATCCCTTGGTAGGGAAATAAAACCAGTCACCCTTTCAGATAGGACGTCACGGTATGTTTCTGCCTTTATAATGCCCCATCCTTTTTCATGGGCTTTTCCCCCCGACATGTCTGTTTCCGTTCGCGACGCCTTGCGCATGGCCGCGCTTTACGTGGTGCTCTCGTTCCTGTGGCTGGTGCTGGCCGAGCTGGTGCTGCGCAGCCTGACCGATGACCCCCTGGCGCTGACCGTGGGCCGGCAGATCAATGTGGTGGTCTGGGTACTGGTCAGTGCCTTGCTGATCTTTTTTTCCCGTGCTCGCCTGCTCAATTTCATCGGTATCGGCGCGCGCCTGCGTCGCGATGATCGCGAGCGCCTGCGCATGGCCGCAGCGGTATTCGACAGCACCCTGGAAGGCGTGCTGGTCACCGACCGCCAAGGCGTGATCGTGCACGTCAACCGCGCCTTCATGCGCATCACGGGCTATCAGCAGGACGAAGTGCTCGGCCAGCGCCCGAGCAAGTTCAAGTCGGGCCGCCACGGGGTGGCGTTCTACCAGCAGATCTACACCACCCTGGCCGAGAAGGGCGAGTGGAGCGGGGAAATCTGGAATCGGCGCAAGAGCGGCGAGATCTACCCGCAGTGGCAGACCATCTGTGCCATCCGCGACGACAGCGGCGAGCTGACCCATTATGTGGCCGTGTTCAGTGACATCAGCGCAATCAAGCACTCCGAGCAGGAACTGGCCTTCCTCGCCCACCACGACCCGCTCACCGGCCTGCCCAACCGCCTGCTGTTCAACGATCGCGTCGAGCAGGCGCTGGCCGCAGCCGAGGCCAACAAACGTGGCTGCGCCTTGCTGCTGCTCGACCTGGACCATTTCCAGAGCATCAACGACGGCCTGGGCCACACCATTGGCGACCAGTTGCTCAAGCTGGTGGGCGACCGCCTGCGCGACCTGCTGGGCAACGGCGTGACCCTGGCGCGCCTGGGCGGTGACGAGTTTGCCATGCTGGCCGAGAACTGCCAGGAGGTCGGCCAGGCCGGCAAGCTGGCGCAGAGCATCATCGAGCGCCTGCGCGAACCGTTCGAGTTCGAAGGTCACCGGCTGTTCATCAGTGCCAGTGTCGGAATCAGCCTGTTTCCCAGTGATGCGCTGGGTGCCGAGCAGTTGCTGCGCAACGCCGATTCGGCTTTGTTCAAGGCCAAGACCAATGGCCGTGCCTGTTACGCGCTGTACACCGAAGAGCTCACCGCCCACGCCCAGCACCGAGTGGAAACCGCAGGCGAGCTGCGCCGTGCCCTGGAGCAGGATGAACTGCGGGTGTTCTACCAGCCGGTTTTCGACCTGTTCAGCACGCGCATGGTCGGGGTCGAGGCGCTGGTGCGCTGGCAGCACCCGCAGCGGGGCCTGGTGCCGCCGGGTGAATTCATCCCCATCGCCGAGCGGACTGGCTTGATCGCCGATATCGATGCCTGGGTGCTGCGCCGGGCGTGCCGGCAGATGGTCCAGTGGCAGGAGGAGGGGCGCGATCTGGCGTTTGTCGCCGTCAACCTGTCCAGCCGGCTGTTCGGTCAGCGCGAGTTGTATCGGCAGGTGGCCGAGGTGCTGCACGCAACCGGTCTGGACCCTGCATTGCTGGAGCTGGAAGTGACCGAAAGTGCGGTGATGGAAGATCCGGAGGTGGCGCTGGAGCAATTGCACCGCTTGCGCGAGTTGGGCCTGAGCCTGGCGATCGACGACTTTGGCACCGGCTATTCGTCGCTGCTGCGGCTCAAGCGCTTGCCGGTGCAGAAGCTGAAGATCGACCAGGGCTTCGTTGCCGGTCTGCCGCTGGATGACGACGACATCGCGATCGTGCGGGTGATCATTGCATTGGCGCGGAGCATGGGCATGCAGGTGCATGCCGAGGGCATCGAGCAGGCGGAGCAGGCCAGGTTCCTGCTGGAGCAGCAGTGCCAGCTGGGGCAGGGGTATTGGTTTGGGCGGCCGGTGCCGGCTGAGGATCTGCGTTGGGGTTGAGGCCCAATAGCCGGCAAGCCGGCGATAGGGCCAGTGAGTTATTCGGAAGCCGCAGTCCCGAGAAACTTGCGCAAGAACTGCCGGGTCCGCTCTTCCCTGGGACTGGCGAACAGCGCCTTGGCCTCGCCTTGCTCGACGATCACCCCTTTGTCGAAAAAGATCACCCGGTTCGCCACATCACGGGCAAAGCTCATCTCGTGGGTGACGATGATCATGGTGCGCTTTTCTTCAGCCAGCCCCCGGATGGTCGCCAGTACTTCACCGACCAGTTCCGGGTCGAGCGCCGAGGTGGGTTCGTCGAACAGGATTACCTCCGGCTCCATGGCCAAAGCACGGGCGATGGCCACGCGCTGCTGCTGGCCGCCCGAAAGACGCCGGGGGTAGGCGTCTTCCTTGCCCGCCAGGCCAACCTTGGCCATCAAGCGCCGGCCCAGCTCGATGGCCTGCTCGCGAGGGGTCTTCTTGACGATCACCGGCCCTTCGATGACGTTCTCCAGGGCCGTGCGATGGGGAAACAGGTTGAAGTTCTGGAACACGAACCCGGCCTGCTGGCGCAAACGGCGGATCGCACTTTGCTGCCCACCCAGCGGGCGGTTGGCATCGATGCTGATGTCGCCGATGCGGATGCGCCCGGCGTCCGGGGTTTCCAGCAGGTTCAGGCAGCGCAGGAAGGTGGTCTTGCCCGAGCCACTGGGGCCGATGATGGCCACCACTTCGCCGGGCTGCACGGTCAGGTCGATGCCGTTGAGCACGGTCTGGCCCTTGAACTGCTTGGACAGGCCTTCTACGACGATCATCTTCAGTGCTCCTGGTCGTGCTGGTTGACCCGCGCTTCCATGCGGTTCTGGAAGTGCGCGAGGATGCTGCAGAGGATCCAGTAGATCACCGCCACCGCCAGGTACATGGTGAACACTTCGAAGGTGCGCGCCGTAATCAGCTGCGCCTGGCGGAACAGCTCCGGCACCTGGATGGTTGCCGCCAGGGCGGTGTCCTTGACCAGCGAGATGAAGCTGTTGCCCAAAGGCGGCAGCGCGGTGCGCAGGGCCTGCGGCAGGATGGTGCGGCGCATGGCCTGGGTGCGGGTCATGCCGATGCTGGCACAGGCTTCCCACTGACCACGGTCGATGGAAGAAATCGCCGCACGGAGAATTTCGCAGATGTAGGCGGCCATGTTCAGCGACAGGCCGATCAGCGAGGCCGGGATCGGATCGAGCTCGATGCCGATCTGCGGCATGCCGAAGTAGATCACGAACAGCTGCACCAGCAGCGGCGTGCCCCGGAAGAACGAGACATAGATGCGTGCCAGCCAGTTCAGCGGCAGGATCTTCGACAGCCGCATCAGCGCCAGGGCAAAGCCCAGCACCAGGCCGAAGAACATGCCGCCGACACTCAGCAGCACGGTATAACCCGCGCCCTTCAGGAGGAAGGGCGTGGAGTCGACTACCAGTTGCAGGCTTTCAGCGATCATTGGGTGACATCGGCACCGAAGTATTTCTCGGACAGTTTGGCCAGCGTGCCATCAGCCTTGAGCTTGTCGATGGCCTTGTTGATGGCCGCCAGCAGTTCAGGCTCGCCTTTGCGCAGGGCCACGCCGCTTTCCAGGCGCGAGAAGGCATCGCCGGCCAGTTCGGTGTCCTTGGCTTTCTGCGCGTACTCCAGCGCGGCCAGGCGGTCGATCAGGATGGCGTCGATGCGGCCGTTGCGCAGGTCGGCGAACTTGCTCGGGTCATCCTCGTAGGTGCGCACTTCTGCTTTCGGTACGTCCTGCTTGACCCACTGTTCGTAGTTGGTGCCCAGGCCCACGCCGACTTTCTTGCCGGCCAGGTCTTGTGCTGTCTTGATCTTCAGCTCATCGGCCTTTTTCTTCAGGACCAGCGCCTGGATACCGGAAACGGTGTAGGGCTCGGAGAAGTCGTACTTCTTCTTGCGCTCCTCGGAGATGGTCACCTGGTTGACCACCACGTCCAGGCGCTTGGATTCCAGCGCGGCGAGAATGCCGTCCCACTTGGTCGGCTGGATCTTGGCCTCGACCCCCAGCTCCTTGGCCAGCAGCTCCGACAGCTCGACCTCGAAGCCGGCCAGCTTGCCGTTTTCATCCTGGAAGCTGAAGGGCGGGTAGGTGCCTTCGAGGCCGACGTTGATCACGCCTTTTTCCTGGATGGTCTTCAATTGCTCGCCGGCGAATGCCTGGCTGAGCAGGCCGGCGCCCAGAAGGATGGCCAGGCTGGCGTTGAGAAGCGGTTTGGCGAATTTCGACATGTCAGGCCCCGCGCTTGTTGTGGAAGTAGTGGGTGGCGACTATAGAGTTGGCTTCATAGGCCAGGAAATAATAAAAACTTATTTTCTTATGCGTTTTTGAAAATATTCAGGATTCGGCTGTTTTGAGGGTAGGCGAGGATGCCCGGTTCGTCATCGCCGCTTATGCCTGACTTAGCGCAGGATGGAATAAAGCGTTGTTTTTTCCAAGGGACGGATTTGCCGTAGAGTGGATTGCAAAACCACAGATTGCCCCACTGGCAGGAGAACCCCGTGAGCGAACAACCATCATCCGCGCATTGGCAGTTGCACAGCATCGTCAGCGGCCTGCGCGGTGCCCGTGAGCAGTGGCGCAGCCGCAATGGCCGCAGCATTGGCGAGCAGGGCGGTCGCGAGTTGCCCTCGCGCGAGGCGATGCGCCAGATCCTCGAGCAACTGTGCGGGGCGCTGTTCCCGATGCGCCTGGGCCCGGTGGACCTGCGCGAGGAGAGCGAAGATTTCTACGTGGGCCATACCCTGGATGCGGCGCTGACCGCCTTGCTGGCCCAGGCACGCCTTGAGCTGCGTTACGCCGCACGCCAAAGCAAGGGCGACTCGGTTGCAGTCGATGGCCAGGCCCTGCGCCTGATCCAGGATTTCGCCGCGGCGCTACCGGGCCTGCGGGTGCTGCTCGATACCGACGTGCTGGCGGCTTACCACGGTGATCCGGCGGCGCGCAGCGTCGATGAAGTCCTGCTGTGCTACCCGGGGATTCTGGCGATCATCCATCACCGCCTGGCCCACCACCTGTACCAGGCCGGTTTGCCGTTGCTGGCGCGGATCAGTTCGGAGCTGGCGCACTCGGCCACGGGCATCGACATTCACCCCGGCGCGCAGATCGGCCAGAGTTTCTTCATCGACCATGGCACCGGCGTGGTGATCGGCGAGACCGCGATCATCGGCGAGCGGGTGCGCATCTACCAGGCGGTCACGCTGGGTGCCAAGCGCTTCCCTAGCGATGAGTCGGGGACGCTGCACAAGGGCCTGCCGCGCCACCCGATCGTCGAGGACGATGTGGTGATCTATGCGGGGGCGACGATCCTGGGGCGTATCACCATCGGCAAGGGCTCGACCATTGGCGGTAACGTTTGGCTGACCCGCAGCGTGCCGGCGGAGAGCAACATCACCCAGGCGAATTTGCAGCTGGATTGCCAGGACAAGAACTGAGCTGAGGGCTGTACTGGCTTCATCGCGGATAAATCCGCTCCTACAGTTTCACCTCCGCTTGTAGGAGCGGATTTATCCGCGATGAGGGCAGACCTGCCAGGCACCGATCAGCCCCCCGGTTCGCATTGAAATCCAATCCATGTTTAACTTGAACGCTTGTTCAACGAAAAACGCTGGTCCGCTGCCGGTGTTCAACAGGAGGATTCCTTTGCTGAACCCGTTCAACCCGAACCTCACGTCAATCGACGAGGTGCATGCAAAATGAGTGCACCGAACCCCTCTCTTGCCACCGGCAAGATGCGCATGAACCCCCCGGTTTTCTACTTCGCGGCAAGTTTCATCCTTCTCTTCGGCCTGGTGGTCATCGCCTTCCCGCAAGCCGCCGGCGAATGGCTGATGGCGGCGCAGAACTGGGCGGCCAACACGGTCGGCTGGTACTACATGCTGGCCATGACGCTGTACCTGGTCTTCGTGGTGGTCACCGCCTTGTCCGGCTACGGCAAGATCAAGCTCGGTGCCGACCACGACGAACCCGAGTTCAGCTACCTGTCGTGGGCCGGGATGCTGTTCGCCGCCGGCATCAGCATCACCCTGTTCTTCTTCTGCGTCTCCGAACCGCTGACGCACATGCTGCAGCCGCCGCAAGGCGAGGCCGGTACCGCGGAAGCCGGGCGCCAGGCGATGCAGATCCTGTTCCTGCACTGGGGCCTGCATGGCTGGGGCGTGTTCGCCTTCGTCGGCATGGCGCTGGCCTATTTCGCCTACCGCCACAACCTGCCGCTGGCCTTGCGCTCGGCGCTGTACCCGCTGATCGGCAAGCGCATCAACGGGCCGATCGGCTACGCGGTGGATGGCTTCGGCATCATCGCCACGGTGTTCGGCCTGGGGGCCGACATGGGCTTCGGCGTGCTGCACCTCAATGCCGGCCTCGATTACCTGTTCGGTATCAGCCACAGCCAGTGGGTGCAGGTGATGCTCATCGCCTTGATGATGGGCGCGGCGGTGGCCGTGGCGGTCGCCGGGGTGGAGAAGGGCGTGCGGGTGATGAGCGACATCAACCTGTTCTTGGCCTGCGCGCTGCTGCTGTTCGTGCTGTTCGCAGGGCCCACCCAGCATTTGTTCAACACCTTGATCCAGAACCTCGGCGATTACCTGGGGGCCTTGCCGCGCAAGAGTTTCGACGTGTACGCCTACGGCGAGAATCGCGACTGGCTGGGTGGCTGGACGGTGTTCTACTGGGCCTGGTGGATTGCCTGGGCGCCGTTCGTGGGGCTGTTCATCGCGCGTATTTCCCGTGGCCGCACCATCCGTGAGTTCGTCTTCGGCGTGCTGCTGATTCCGCTCGGCTTCACCCTGGCGTGGATGTCGATCTTCGGCAACAGCGCGCTCGACCAGGTGATCAACCACGGCATGACAGCCCTCGGGCAGTCGGCCTTGGACAACCCCTCGATGAGTTTGTACCTGCTGCTGGAAACCTACCCGTGGAGCAAGACAGTCATCGCGGTGACGGTGTTCATCAGCTTCGTGTTCTTCGTCACCTCGGCCGACTCCGGCACGGTGGTGCTGTCGACCTTGTCGGCCAAGGGCGGTGACGCCGACGAAGACGGCCCGAACTGGCTGCGTATCTTCTGGGGCGTGATGACCGCGCTGATCACCAGCGGCCTGCTGTTCGCCGGCAGCATCGATTCGCTGAAATCGGCGGTGGTGCTGACGTCGCTGCCGTTCTCGCTGATCCTGCTGTGCATGATGTGGGGGCTGCACAAGGCCTTCTACCTGGAGAGCCAGCGGCAGATCGCGCAGATGCACTCGCTGGCGCCGTTCGCCCAGTCCCGTCGCGGTCGTGGTGGTTGGCGGCAGCGCTTGAGCCAGGCCGTGCACTTCCCGTCACGGGATGAGGTGTACCGCTTCATGGACGACGTGGTGCGCCCGGCGATTGCCGACGTGCGCGAAGTGTTCGAGCAGAAGGGGTTGGTGCTGGTGACCCAGGATGACCCGAGCCATGACAACGTCAGCCTGAAGGTCGGCCATGGCGAGGAACAGCCGTTCATCTACCAGGTGCAGATGCGTGGCTACTTCACGCCGTCGTTCGCGCTGGGTGGGTTGGGGACTCAGGAGTTGAAGAACCGTCGCTATTACCGGGCGGAGGTGCACTTGAGCGAAGGCAGCCAGAATTATGATCTGGTGGGCTACAGCAAGGAGCAGATCATCAACGACATCCTCGACCAGTACGAGCGGCACATGCAGTACCTGCATCTGGTCAGGTAGATCGCTGGGGCCGCTTTGCGGCCCTTTCGCGACACAAGGCCGCTCCTGCAGACCACGCGGTCACCTGTAGGAGCGGCCTTGTGTCGCGAAAGGAGGCCAAAGGCCTCCCCAAGGCCCTTCAGAACGGCGCATCCCCAAGGATGGTCGCCCGATGCATCACCCGCCGATTCGGCCGGTAGTCATCCACCGCAAAATGCTGCGTCACGCGGTTATCCCAGAACGCCACGTCATTCTCCTGCCAACGCCAGCGAATGCTGAATTCCGGCCGCGTCGCATGGGCGAACAGCAGCTTCAGCAGCGCCTCGCTCTCCAGCTCGCTCAATTCGTTGATCCGCGTGGTGAACCCTTCGTTGACGAACAGCGCCTTGCGCCCGCTCACCGGGTGGATGCGCACCACCGGGTGCGACAGCGGTGGGTTCTTGCGCCGGGTTTCTTCCCAGCGCGCGAGGTCCTCTGGGGTGGTACCGAAACGCTCCAGCGGGAATGATTTGGTGAAATCATGCGTCGCGCTCAGCCCGTCGAGCATCTCGCGCAGCGGCGCCGACAGCGCCTCGAACGCGGCGATGCCGCTGGCCCACAAGGTGTCGCCACCGTAGGCCGGCAGCTGCTTGGCGCTGAGCACCGCACCCAGCGCAGGGGTGGGCAGGAAGGTCACGTCGGTGTGCCACACGGCGTTGTCGCGCACGTCGGTGACGGCGGTATCGAGCACCAGCACCTGTGGGGTTTCCGGCACGTTGGGGTAGATCGGGTGAATGTGCAAATCACCGAAGCGGGCAGCGAAGCGCGCTTGCTGCTCAGGCGTAATCGGTTGGTCACGGAAGAACAGCACCTGGTGCTGGAGCAGCGCCTGCTCGATGGCGTCGCGCTGCTCGGCGGTGATCTCGCGGCTGATATCCACGCCGCTGATCTGGGCGCCAAGCGCCGGGCTGAGTGGGGTAATGGTCAGGCTCATGGCATATCTCGTGCTAGGCGCCGGGTTGCCGGCGTGGTCAGTCCAATTCAGTGGCTTTGCCCGTGCCAGGGCACCAGCTTGCGTTGCAGGGCGCGCAGGCCCATCTCCAGGGCAAAGGCGATCAGGGCGATCAGCAGGATGCCCAGCACCACCACATCGGTGACCAGGAACTGCGCCGCCGACTGCACCATGAAGCCCAGGCCGCTGGTAGCGGCGATCAGTTCGGCGGCGACCAGGGTCGACCAGCCGACCCCCAGGCCGATGCGGATACCGGTGAGGATGTCGGGCAGCGCGCTGGGCAGGATCACATGGCGAATCAGTTGGGCCCGGGTGGCGCCCAGCGACTGGGCGGCGCGCAGCTTGGCCGGGTCGACGGTGCGCACGCCGGTGGCGGTGGCGATGGCGATCGGGGCGAAGATCGCCAGGTAGATCAGCAGCACCTTGGACAGCTCGCCGATCCCGCACCAGATGACGATCAGCGGCAGGTAGGCCAGCGGCGGAATCGGCCGGTAGAACTCGATCAGCGGGTCGAGGATGCCGCGTGCCACGCGGTTGTAGCCAATGGCGATGCCGACCGGGATGGCAGTCAGGGTGGCGGCGGCCAGGGCCAGGCCGATACGGCCCAGGCTGGCGCCCAGGTGCTGCCACAGGCTGGCGTCCATGTAGCCCTGGGTGAGCAGGGTCCAGCCCTTGGCCAGGATATCGCTGGGCGAGGGCAGGAACAGCGGTTCGATCCAGCCGGCAGCGGTCACCAGCCACCAGACCAGCAGCAGGCTGGCCAGGGTCAATGTGCTGATCCAGCGGGTGGAAAGCGGGCGGCGGGCCCTGATGGCTGGCCGGGTATGGGCGTCGCGCTTGCCGGCGGCCGGCAGATCGATGCTGCTCATGCGGGCTCCTGCAGGCTTTGGCGTTGGGAGAACACCCGCGCCAGCACATGCTCGCGGGTTTCGATGAAGCGTGGATCGGACTTGATCGCCCGAGCCGGCTCGCCGGCGGCGTAGCGCTGGCCGAAGTCCAGTTGCAGGCGCTCGACCACACGGCCCGGGTTGGGCGCCAGCAGTACCAGCTCGCTGGCCAGGAACACTGCTTCTTCGATGTCGTGGGTGATCAGGAACACCGGCTTGGCTGTGCGCTGCCACACCTGCAGCAGCAGTTCCTGCATCTGTTCGCGGGTAAAGGCGTCGAGTGCGCCGAACGGCTCGTCCATCAACAGCACCCGTGGGTCGGCTGCCAGCGCGCGGGCCAGGCCCACGCGTTGCTTCTGACCGCCGGACAATTGCCAGATGCGCCGCTCGCCGAAACCGGCGAGATCGACCAGGGCCAGCATTTCGCGCGCCTTGGCTTCACGTTCTGCGCGTGGCACGCCGGCAAGTTCGAGGCCGAAGGCAACATTGCCCAGCACGTTCTGCCAGGGCAGCAGGGCGTCGTCCTGGAACACTACGCCGCGTTCGGCGCCGGGGCCTTGCACCGGCACGCCATCGAGGCTGATGCGCCCGCCGCTGGGGGCGACGAAACCGGCGATCAGGTTGAGCAGCGAGGTCTTGCCGCTGCCCGATGGCCCGAGGGCCACCAGCAGTTGCCGAGGCCCCAGGCTCAGGTTGATGTCGGCCAGCACCGGGGTGTTGGCGCCGGGGTACTGTGCGCTGATGCGCTCCAGTTCGAGCAAGGCCATGACGGGCTCCGGATCAGGTTCAGTTAGGCAGGAATTTGGCGCTGACGTAGGGCGAGTAGTCCGGCAGTACCGCGTCGACCTTGCCTTGTTGCTTGAGGAACGTGGCGGTGTCGGTCAACGCCTTGGTGGTCGGGGCGCCCAGGGCATTGGCCTGGTCGGCGGCCAGCGGGTAGACGTTGCCTTCCAGCAGCACCGGGATGTCGCTGGCCTTGGCGCCGGACAGCTTCACCAGCTTGGCCACGTTGCCTTGGTTGGCCAGCCAGGCTTTGGGGTCTTTGCGGTAGTCGGCGTAGGCGTCGAGGGTGACCTTGGCGAAGGCTTTGACCACGTCCGGGTGCTTGTCGGCGAAGTCCTTGCGCACGATCCAGGCGTCGAAGGTCGGTGCGCCTTTGTTGGCCAGTTCGCCCGAGGTGATGAGCACCTTGCCGTTTTCCTTGGCCACACCCAGGGCCGGGTCCCAGACGTAGGTGGCGTCGATGTCGCCGCGCTTCCAGGCGGCGATGATCGCCGGTGGCGCAAGGTTGAGGATCTGCACCTTGGACGGGTCGATGTTCCAGCTTTTCAGCGCGGCCAGCAGGCTGTAGTGGCCGGTGGACACGAACGGCACGGCGACTTTCTTACCGATCAGGTCTTGTGGCGTCTTGATGCTGTCACGGGCGACCAGTGCTTCGCCGGCGCCAATCTGGGTGGCGATCAGGAAGGTTT
Organism: Pseudomonas sp. NPDC089395; assembly: GCF_044749525.1. Lineage (NCBI taxonomy): Bacteria > Pseudomonadati > Pseudomonadota > Gammaproteobacteria > Pseudomonadales > Pseudomonadaceae > Pseudomonas > Pseudomonas sp. NPDC089395. Next base: position 88,851 of record NZ_JBIVID010000004.1, on the reverse strand, counting down.
CGACCGGCAGCTTGCGGGTGGCGGCTGCGGCCAGTGGGCTTGAACCCAGGTAGCCGATCTGCACGTCGCCGCTGGCCACCGCCGTGATGACATCGGCGCCGTTGTCGAATTTGCGCCAGGCGATGTCGGCCTTGCTGGCTTTTTCATAGGCACCATCGACTTGAGCCACCTTGGCCGGGTCAACGGTGGTCTGGTAGGCGACCGTGAGGTCGGCGGCCTGGGCCAACCCGCTGGCGCTGGCGAGAGACAGGGCGGCGAACAGGCGCAGCGGGGCATGCGGGATCATGGTGAACCTCTCGTCAGGCAATTGGGCTTTGATGGCGAGAAGACTAGATGATCTAAGAAATCAAAAATAAATAACTTTTTAGAATTAGCTTAGGAGCCAAACGCTTTAACCCACGGAAGGTGTCGAAGATGACGACTGGCAGATCACTGGACCGCTGCTAGCCTTTGATCCCTCGTCATAAGGTGGCTTGGCGCGTAGCGGGTCAGCAAACGTTTGCACATAACCTAAAGGTATGATTGACGGCGTCGATACAACTTTTCGCAGTGAAGGTTTCATTGATATTCCTTAAAGGTCTTACAAATTCATAAAACAGTCATTTTGGATTTATAGAATTGTCATTATCCTGTAGCGCAGGAGATGTCCTTAGACCAAAGTCGCGAAACGTTTAGAAACGATTGACTTATTGGTCACGCTTTGGGACTAAATCGCCCATCCACGGTGAGCGGGGCAGCAGATCCCGCCGCCAGAGATACACAAGAATTAGAACGTAGAGGAGCAAAACATGTACAAGTCCAGCCTGGCTCTGGCCGTGGCACTGGGGGTTTTCGCCCAACAAGCAGCTGCTGCAGGTTTCGTTGAAGACAGCAAACTGGCGCTGAGCTCGCGCACCATGTACTTCAACGACGATAACCGTGAAGGCGGCGCTGACCAGAACGAAACCGGTCAGGGCTTCAAGCTCGACTACCTGTCCGGCTTCACTGAAGGCACCGTTGGTTTCGGCGTCGATATCCAGGCGCTGTGGGGTATTCATCTGGATGGCGGTCGTGGCAGCCGTCCGGATGCCAACAACACCTTCTTCCCTAGTGACTCCGATGGCTCCGCCGTCCACGACTGGGCACGCATTGGCGGTAACGCCAAGGCTCGCTTCTCCAAGACGGAAGCTCACTTCGGTAGCGCCCTGGCGCCGAACCTGCCGATTCTGGTAGCCAACGATGGCCGTCTGCTGCCGCAGACCTTCGAAGGCGGCACCATCCAGAGCAAGGAAATCGACAACCTGACCCTGAACGCCGGTCAGTTGACTCACGCCATGGGCCGTGCTTCGAGCAACCGTACTGGCCTGTCTGTCGCAGGTTCCGCAGTCGACAGCAACAAGTTCTACTACGGCGGTCTGGACTACAAGCTCACCCCGGACCTGACCCTGCAGTACTACTACTCGAACCTGAAGGACTTCTACAAGCAGCACTTCCTGGGTGCGACCCACGTCTACAAGATTTCCGACGACTCTTCGTTCAAGACTGACCTGCGCTATTTTGACAGCAGCAGCGACGGCAAGAACGGTGACGGCGGCGAGTACTTCTTCAACAACAACGGCGGTTATGCCAAGCATGCTGGCGAGATCGACAACAAGACCTGGTCTGCCATGTTCACCTACGCCCTGGGTGGCCATGCGTTGATGCTCGGCCACCAACAGGTCAGCGATGACGGTGGTTTCGTCTGGCTGAACCAAGGTAACGTCGAAGACGGCAATGGCAACCTGGAAGGTGCTGGCGGTGCAAGCTTCTACCTGTTCACCGACAGCATGATCAACCAGTTCGCCCGTGCCGGCACCAACACCACCTTCGGTCAGTACAGCTATGACTTCGCCCGCATTGGCGCGCCTGGCCTGAAGGCTTCCATTGCGTACCTGCGTGGTACCGATATCCGCAATACTTCCGGCAACGGCACCTACCACGAGTGGGAACGTGATGCCCGTATCGACTACGTGATCCAGGAAGGCACCCTCAAAGGTCTGGGCGCCAGCCTGCGTCATGGTGTCTACCGCGGTGAAGGCCAAGCGCCGGCCGACAAGGATCAGACCCGTCTGATCTTCAACTACACTTACAACTTCCTGTAAGCCGTAGCTGATCGAAAAGCCTCGCCTAGTGCGAGGCTTTTTTGTGCCTGCAATTCCGTATGCCGTATGGTTATAAGTAAATCAGTATTTATTCTTTTTATTTTGATCAGGATGCAGGCACATTGAACCCCACAAGGCCAGAACACAGCACAGGAGCCGCACCCCATGAGCCTCAAACTCGGCGACATCGCCCCGGATTTCGAACAGGACTCCAGCGAAGGCAAGATTCGCTTCCACGAATGGCTGGGCAGCAGCTGGGGTGTGCTGTTCTCCCACCCAGCCGACTTCACTCCGGTGTGCACCACCGAGCTGGGCCTGACCGCCAAGCTCAAGGACGATTTCGCCAAGCGTGGGGTCAAGGCGATCGCCCTCTCGGTGGACCCGGTCGACTCCCACCACCGCTGGATCGATGACATCAATGAAACCCAGAACACGGTGGTCAATTTCCCAATCATCGCCGACGCCGACCGCAAGGTGTCCGACCTGTACGACCTGATCCACCCGAACGCCAGCGACACCCTGACGGTGCGCTCGCTGTTCGTCATCGACCCGAACAAGAAAGTGCGCCTGACCATCACCTATCCAGCCAGTACCGGGCGCAATTTCAATGAAATCCTGCGGGTCATCGACTCGCTGCAACTGACCGACAACCACAAGGTCGCAACGCCAGGTAACTGGCAGGACGGCGACGAGGTGGTGATCGTGCCTTCGCTGAAGGACGAGGACGAAATCAAGCAGCGCTTCCCCAAAGGTTATCGGGCGGTCAAACCCTATCTGCGGCTGACCCCGCAACCTAACCGCTGACGCATTCCTCGTTGCATTGCTCTTAGCCATAGCAGGGATATTCGGGCCGTTTCGACGGCCCTTTTTTATGCCAGCCAGGGCCTCATCGCCGGCAAGCCGGCGCCCTCAGGCGGCGATGAGGCCCTTGATAATAGAAAGGCAAAAATGGAATAAACAAATGAAAAAATATGATTTCTAGGTATATGAGAACGCTGGTACTGTCACTTCCACAGATCGTTTGATCCCCGTCCTACCGCTGTATCACCTTACTCGCCCGCCAACGAGGCAAGCAGGTGCAACCCGAACCCAATCGCACAGGAGAGCGCCATGCGCACAGTCTTCTTGCGTCGTGGTCTGGTCGCCCTGTTTGCGGCGGCTGTGTCCTTCGGCGCCATTACCCAAGCCCAGGCCGAGAGCCTGCGTATCGGTTACCAGAAATACGGCACCCTGGTGCTGCTCAAGGCCAAAGGCACGCTGGAAAAGCGCCTGGCCGAGCAGGGCGTACAGGTGCAGTGGACCGAATTCCCCGGAGGCCCTCAGCTGCTCGAAGGGCTGAACGTCGGCTCCATCGACTTCGGTGTCACCGGCGAGACCCCGCCCGTGTTTGCCCAGGCCGCCGGTGCCGATCTGCTCTACGTTGCTTATGAGCCGCCTGCGCCGCACAGCGAGGCCATTCTCGTGCCGAAGGGTTCGCCGATCCAGTCGGTTAAAGAGCTCAAAGGCAAGAAAGTCGCCTTCAACAAAGGCTCCAATGTCCACTACCTGCTGGTCCGCGCCCTGCAGGACGCCGGCCTCACCTACAGCGATATCCAGCCGGTGTACCTGCCACCTGCCGACGCTCGCGCCGCCTTCGAGCGTGGCAGTGTCGATGCCTGGGTGATCTGGGACCCGTACCAGGCCGCCGCCGAGCAACAGCTGCAGGCTCGCACCCTGCGTGATGGCAAGGGCCTGGTCGACAACCACCAGTTCTACCTGGCCACCCGCAACTACGCGACCCAGCACCCGGCTGTGATCAACACCCTGATCGAAGAGGTACGCGCCGTGGGTGAATGGTCCCAGGCCAACCCACAGCAGGTGACCGACCAGGTTTCGCCGCTGCTCGGTCTGCCCGCCGACATCACCCTGACTTCGGTCAAGCGCCAAGGCTACGGTGCCGCCCCGCTGACCCCTGAAGTCGTGGCTGCACAACAGAAAATCGCCGACACCTTCCAGGCGCTCAAGCTGATTCCCAAGCCGCTGAGCATCAAGGACGTGATCTGGACACCCCCGGCCAAGGTCGCCAGCGCGCCTTGATTGATTCGCCTGCGCCGGGGCGCCGCTCCGGCCTGAGCCACCCTTGAGGAGACAACTCCAATGAGCCTTAACATTTTCTGGTTCCTCCCGACCCACGGTGACGGCAAGTACCTGGGCACTTCCGACGGCGCCCGCGCGGTCGATCACGGTTACCTGCAGCAGATTGCACAGGCCGCCGACCGCCTTGGCTTTGGTGGTGTGCTGATCCCTACCGGGCGCTCCTGCGAGGATTCCTGGCTGGTGGCGGCGTCGCTGATTCCTGTGACCCAGCGCCTGAAATTCCTGGTCGCCCTGCGACCCGGCATCATTTCGCCGACCGTGGCCGCGCGCCAGGCCGCCACCCTGGACCGCCTGTCCAACGGCCGTGCGTTGTTCAACCTGGTAACCGGTGGCGACCCGGACGAGCTGGCCGGTGATGGCCTGCACCTGAACCACCAGGAACGCTATGAAGCGTCGGTCGAATTCACCCGCATCTGGCGCAAGGTGCTGGAAGGCGAAAACGTCGACTACGACGGCAAGCACATCCAGGTGAAGGGCGCCAAGCTGCTCTATCCACCGATTCAACAGCCACGTCCGCCGCTGTACTTCGGTGGCTCGTCCGAAGCTGCCCAGGACCTGGCTGCCGAGCAGGTCGAGCTGTACCTGACCTGGGGCGAGCCGCCCGCCGCGGTTGCCGAGAAAATCGCCCAGGTGCGCGAAAAAGCCGCCGCCCAGGGCCGCGAAGTGCGCTTCGGTATCCGCCTGCACGTGATCGTGCGCGAAACCAATGAAGAAGCCTGGGCCGCTGCCGAACGCCTGATCTCGCACCTGGACGATGACACCATCTCCCGTGCCCAGGCCTCGCTGGCGCGCTTCGACTCGGTCGGCCAGCAGCGCATGGCGGCCTTGCACGGTGGCAACCGCGACAACCTGGAAGTCAGCCCCAACCTGTGGGCCGGTGTAGGCCTGGTACGTGGCGGCGCCGGTACCGCACTGGTAGGCGATGGCCCGACCGTTGCGGCGCGGGTCAAGGAATACGCCGAGCTGGGCATCGATACCTTCATCTTCTCGGGTTACCCGCACCTGGAAGAGTCATACCGCGTCGCCGAACTGCTGTTCCCGCACCTCGACGTGCAGCGCCCGGAGCCGCCGAAAACCGGCGGCTACGTGAGCCCGTTCGGCGAGATGGTGGCCAACGACATCCTGCCCAAGTCCGTGTCGCAGAGCTGAGGACAGGACCATGAGTCGTGCAACGTCCTCCACCCTGACCCAGCGCCTGGCGCCGTGGGCACTGCCGCTGGCGCTGCTGGCGGTCTGGCAGCTGGCGGTCAGCGCAGGCTGGCTGTCCACGCGCATCCTGCCGGCGCCGAGTGCGGTGGTCAGCGCAGGTGTCGAGCTGGTGCGCAGTGGCGAGATCTGGTCACACCTGGCCATCAGTGGCTGGCGTGCCGGCCTGGGCTTCCTGATCGGTGGCAGCATCGGCCTGGTGCTGGGCTTCATCACTGGCCTGTCGAACTGGGGCGAACGCCTCCTCGACAGCTCGGTGCAGATGATCCGCAACGTGCCGCACCTGGCGCTGATCCCGCTGGTGATCCTGTGGTTCGGTATCGATGAGTCGGCGAAGATCTTCCTGGTCGCCCTTGGCACGTTGTTCCCGATCTACCTGAACACCTACCACGGCATCCGCAACGTTGACCCGGCGCTGGTGGAGATGGCGCGCAGCTACGGCCTGTCGGGCTTCGGGCTGTTTCGCCAGGTGATCCTGCCAGGTGCGCTGCCGTCGATCCTGGTCGGGGTGCGGTTCGCCCTGGGCTTCATGTGGTTGACCCTGATCGTCGCCGAAACCATTTCAGCCAATGCCGGCATCGGCTACCTGGCAATGAATGCCCGTGAATTCCTGCAAACCGACGTCGTGGTCCTGGCGATCGTGTTGTATGCCGTGCTCGGCAAGCTCGCCGACCTCGCCGCCCGCGGCCTGGAACGTGTGTGGCTGCGCTGGCACCCCGCCTACCAAGTGGCGAAGAAGGAGGGCGCATGACCGTGCTCAAGGAACAACCGCCGCGCCTGTTGCGGGGCATCCCGCTGGCGTGCAACGGCCTGCGCAAGACCTTCGGTCAGCGCGAAGTGCTGCGCGGAATCGACCTGCACATTCCGGCCGGCCAGTTCGTCGCCATCGTCGGCCGCAGCGGCTGCGGCAAGAGCACCTTGCTGCGCCTGCTGGCCGGGCTCGACCAGCCGAGCGCCGGTGAATTGCTGGCCGGTGCCGCACCACTGGCCGATGCCCGTGAGGACACCCGCTTGATGTTCCAGGACGCACGTCTGCTGCCCTGGCGGAAGGTGATCGACAACGTTGGCCTGGGCCTGCGTGGTGACTGGCGCCAGCGTGCGCTGGATGCCCTGGAGGCGGTCGGCCTGGCTGACCGCGCCAATGAGTGGCCGGCGGCGCTGTCGGGTGGCCAGAAGCAGCGTGTGGCCCTGGCCCGCGCACTGATCCACCAGCCGCGCCTGTTGCTGCTGGATGAGCCGCTGGGGGCGCTGGATGCGCTGACCCGGATCGAAATGCAGCAACTGATCGAACGCCTGTGGCGTCAGCACGGCTTCACCGTGCTGCTGGTCACCCATGACGTCAATGAAGCCGTTGCGGTGGCCGACCGGGTGATTCTGATCGAGGACGGTGAAGTCGGCCTGGATCTCAATGTCGAGCTGGCACGGCCAAGGGCGCGGGGTTCGCACCGCCTGGCCGCGCTGGAAAGCGAAGTGCTCAACCGTGTTCTGTCGGCCCCGGGCACACCGCCCGAGCCGGACCCTATAGCCCCTTTGCCCACGCAACTGCGTTGGGCGCACTGAAACCAGACTGAAGCCAAAGAGAAGGAATCAAGCCATGACTATCAAAGCGATCAACGTACGTAACCAGTTCAAAGGCACCGTGAAGGAAATCCTCGAAGGCCCGGTGCTGTCGGAAATCGACGTGCAGACGGCCTCGGGCATCGTCACGTCGGTGATTACCACGCGTTCGGTGAAGGAGCTGGAGCTGCAGGTGGGCAGCGAGGTGATTGCCTTTGTGAAGTCGACTGAAGTGTCCATCGCCAAGCTGTAAGCCGCGAGTGCCTGGGTTGCGGTGCAGCCCAGGCGCGGGTGCAGCCTCAGTCGCTGGCCGGACGCAGATTGCCGAACATCCTGGTGGCTTGTGCTTCACTCAGGCTGCCTCGCCAGGCGCCAGCACCGAGGTCTCGCTCGCTGGGCCGCTTCAAATGGCCTGCCTCCAGCCGTGTAAAGCCCTGAGTCGGTCGTTGTTTGAAGTGGAAGTGGGCATACCAGACAGGCTGCTTGGTCCGCTTGTCATCCACCCGATACTCTTCCAGGTATTCGATAGGTTTACCTTTGCGATCCACTTTCGGTTTCAGAATACGCGACCAGACTATTTCAACTTCCTCCTGTTCCAGCAGGTAATCCAAGTGCCAGACTGAGGGCCTGCCGGTCGCCTTGGTTTGCTCGATGCGCAGCCTGCGCCCCAGTGCGTCCATTTCGTCGGCGTTCGAGCCCAGCCTATTGACCAAGGCATCATGCTCAGGGGTGATCGATGGGCCAGCGTTCTCTCGGATCCTTTTTGCAAGGTGACGCAATTGCTGCGCGTAGCCCTGTGCGATGTCTTCAAGATCAATGGGGATCACATCCGGTGTTTTGTATTGGGGCAACCTGGCCTGTTGCCTGGGAAGGTCGCTCAGTCGAGCTGTCGCAATGTCCACAAGTTCCGGCAATGACTGCGTCGTGGCCGTGCGTGCGGGCCGGATGACCTGCCATTTTTCCGCCCCGTTCTTGGCGTAGGTGGTATGCGCCTGTTCCGAATAGGGTTGGTTGATACGCATGCGTATCTGCCCTTGATCGCTGAACTCGCTGCCGATCAGTGGTCCCTCCACCGTTTCGAACAGGCGCGGGCGGCTGGGGCCGCGATCGGGTTTGATGGTGGGGCGTTGGACAACGTTGGTGAGGTTGTCGTCGATACCCTTGATCAATTTAGCCATGAGTTGGCGGAACGCGTCAGCTCGGTCTTTTACGATCAGGGTTTGGAACGTGTCTTCCCAGGCAGTGAGTTGGTTGAGATAACTCTGGTAATGCCTTTGAGCACTGTTCAGGAAATGCCGATCCTGAGCACGGGTGAGGCCCGCCTTGGGCAATGCGATATGGCTATATAGCTTGCTGCGCAGGGCAACGCCCTGATCGTGGAAAAGCTCCATGAAGATGCCCAGGTGCACATGCTCGACAGCGCTGGCGTTGAACAAGGTCGTTGAGAGAATCGATGCCCGAGCAAGTTGTGCGCCAGCCTCATCAAACATCAAACCCGAGGCATCGGCGTTGGTTTGGTACCTGGTCAGTACGTTGCCCTGCAGCTGCTTGCGCCGGTTGTGGTGGCGAATGGCGATGCGCTCGACCACCTCCAAGGTGTCGGCCAGCTCTTGGTTCGCCGACTGCATGTCTTGCGCCAGGCGCTTGACCACTGAGGCGGGAGCCGCCTCCCCAGGCAGTGCCCGGATAGCTTCGGCTGCCTGCAGCACACGATCTTTGGCCATGAGGAAACGTCCGGCCGCCAGGTTCATGTCGAGGACACTCATTTCATTGATGTTTTCCTCGCACAGGGCAACGAACCTGGTGTAGTCCGCCCTGTTCAGCGTTGCACGTTGCTCCTTGAGGCGCGCAATGCTGCGGGCGTTGAAATCGATGTTCAGGTTGAGCTCTGCGCTCAGTTGCTGACGGGCATTGGCAATGGCGACACTTTGCGAGGTGGTCAGTTCTTGTCCATCGATGTAGGGCTGCATGGCAGACCGGTAGGCAGTCTGCTTTGCCTTCATGCGTACAACGATGCGCTTGAGCTCGTCGTTTATGTCGTGCGCCAGTTCCAGCCCGGTCAATTGTGGCGGCTGCCGGCGAAGTGCAGTGCGCCAGATCGCAATACCGTGGTCATAGAGGCTGGTAAGCACACCGCCGCCGCCTGCTAGGCCGTTTTCGACCAGCAGGCCGGTGAGCCTGCCAGGTGTTTCCCAAGTGCCCGACTCACTGAACTGCACTGCCTGACGGTAGGCGCGGGAGCCTTGTGGTTTGAGCCTCCAGGTCGCGTAGGTCGAGTCCCACTCCACGGCATACCAGATGTTGTTTCGCGAAATGTAGTGCTGTTCGGTTCCTGCAAGCTTGAGCACACCTGTGCCTTTCGCATGGGTGGAGGGCTGTAGCGACCCCATCGGTGGTTCGGCCTCGTATCCGGTGAATGGGTTAGGCCGCTGCTTGCGAATCCCACCCATCGGGCGAAGCGGGTCGACCCGCTGGCGCCGGAGCGTCAACTGGCGTGCCGAGGGCGCGGGTATGGTAGTGGCAGCCAGTGGTGCGAGCGAAAGGATGGCGTCGGTCAAGGACTGCAGCACGCTGACCAGGTGCTGGAGCCCTTCCTCCGCGTCGCCACGGCCAAAGGCTCGGACTGCGGCGTTCGCGGCATGCCAGCCATCGTATGCCGCGATTGCCGTTCCCGCGCCAGGCAGGAAGCAGAGCGCCAGTTTCAACCCCATGAAAAAATGATGATCGAAGGTGCCCGGTGCCGACAGCGTCAGGTCGGCCTGGCTACGTGAGGTGGCGCGGTGATTGCGGATGCGCTCGCCCATGTCGAGCCGATACTGATGCGTGGGCATGGGGTCGGTGTGTGCCGGGCCGAGCACGATGAACGTGTGGAAACCCTCTGTCAGCGCAGTCTTGATGTAGCCTTCAAGCTGGGCCGGGTCGCCAGCGTCAGCCTGCAGCGCCAGAAACTGGGCCATCTTGCCGTCTACCGCCATGCGCTGCAGCGCCTCGCAGGCCTCCTCTGCGTTTTCGTATTGGCTGATGACCTGCGCCACGGGGGCGTTCGGTAGGTAGAGCAATACGGGGCCGGTGTGGCCCTTGATCACATAAGTGTCCGAAAGCCCTACGCTATGGTTCGTGCCGTCCGCTGCCGTGCCAGGTCTGAGCATGACGGTATGGTATGCGAGGGTTCTGGGAGCCAAGAAATCGACCTGTTCCTGGCAGAATCTTTCCAGCATTTGCTGGCCATTGACGCGCAGGCTGGTCGGCCTGCTCATCACTAGCACCTTCAAGCAATTCTCATAGGGCGCACGAAGGGTTTCCTGGCACAGTTGGACTTCCCAGTCCGAGGCATCCTTGGCGCCCTGGAACATATCGACGATACGCCTTTCATAGCTGCCGGCCACGTCCAACTGCTCAATCAGCTCGGCGATGTAGGACGGCGTTACGGAAGCCTGCAGCAGGCTGTTGTCTGCGGGTTCGAACTTCACATTGGCGTTTTCCAACAGCAAGCGCCGATCATCATCCAGCGCCCAAAGCATGATTTTTTCCAGAACAACATCACGGCGTGCCTTGCTGTAGACCGGCTTGTCTCTGGAACCGGCCCCGATGAAGCCCGATTGCCCGGTAATTTCCTTCTCGACGGTGACGCTGTCGGCGATGTCGAGGATGATCTTCGGCAGCGCCTGCACCGTGAATGCGTTGCGCAAATGCTGGTGCAGCATGGTTCGCGAGAATGTTTGCTGCTCAGGCAGGTCTTTGAGCCATTTGCCCGATGCGTGCAGTGATGCCTGCAATGCTTCTATTTGTGTGGCAAGTTCGGCCCGCTGTTCGCGGTCAAGGTGCTGCAGCAGCGCCAACAGTTGCTGGATATGGTCAGTACGGTTTTGCTCCGCGAAGCGTGCCATGGCCAGTGCCCTGGCGCGGTTTTCGCTGATGCACAGGCGTTGCCTGGTTTGCTCCCGGGTCGCAACGTCAGGCAGGGCAGCGACGACAGCTTTCACGCAATCGCGCATGAAATGCGAAAGTATAGGGGTATGCTCTAACGTGACCGCAGTTGAGCTGGGCAAGGCGTCGAGCAGCTTTACATGGTCTGACGCAACGACAGACTCCAGCGGGGCGTCGGGCCATGCTCCCTGGAGCGTGGTCACCAGTTTCCGGGCAAGCTGCCACTCGTCATCGAAGGCCATGAGCCCGCCGCGTTGGCCGGGCCGGTAGAGCAGCAGCGAGTCATCCTGGGTTTCGTCATCGTCGGGGGTGGCGCGAAACGCCATGTAGCCGCACAGCTGCCACGAGTGATCACCAGCGACCAGTGTGAGGGTACTGGCTTGCACCGGGCGCAGGAGACTAGGCTCAGGTCTGTCGACGAGCTTCTCGATCCACCCCAGGTGAGTGGCCGAAAGTTCACCCAGGGTGCTCTGCAAACCCGCCTCCTTCAGCAGGGCCTGGCACAGCTTTTCGCTGATCTGCTCTTCCAGCGTTTCTTCTGCCTTGAGCACCTGCAGCTGCGCCGAGGTTACCTGATCGGGTAGTTCAAGCAGCAGGAGGTCCAGTTCGTCCTGCAACTGGTCCAGCTGTTCCTGGCATTCTCGCAACAGGGTGAACTTGGTCGAGGCAGGTGTTGTTTCCTCCTCCAGGTACTGCTTCAGCAGCGTCTCCTGTTGCGCGATCTGTTCCTGCCGCCAGGCCGATGGCAGGTATTGCGCCAGATGGGCGAAGTGGACCTCCTCTTGCGCCATTGCAGTATCAGTCGCGGTCACGGCCTCGATGTCAGCTTCTGTCGTGGGCGGGAGGGTTTCCAGAATGATCGAACTGCGCTTGGCCTCCCAGTGCTGCAAGTCGCTCCAGTCCAGCGGGTCGGTTTCACTTTTCTCACAGGCCTGGACCAGCAGGTGGTCGGAAATTGCCTGGCATTGTCGTACATGGTCTTCCAGCAGCGCGTTGAAGCCATCGGCTTCAATCTGGGTGACGATCACGTTGTCGCGTGTGCCGGTGGCGATGGGCGACCTTGGGTCCGACCAGAACCAGGAACGATTGAGCAGAATCCAGTCGCGCATAGGCTCAAGGCCGTCGAAGCGCAGGATGGCGTTGTTGATACCCGGTATATAGATCAGCCAACGTGAATCACCGGGTTGCGGCGCCAGCGCCAGTGCAACGGTACTGGTCAGCAGGGTTCCGGTCGGCAGTCGCCATTGCAGTTGCGCGTGGCTGAGCTCAGGTCCTCGGCCTTGGGTCCAGGTGTCGATCCCCAGCTTGCCGATGCCGAACGCGATATCCAGGCTGCTCAGGAAGTGTTGGCGCAGCAAGCCACTTGCGTGTTTTTGCCGCGAGATGGCGGTACCGGGCATTCGACCTTCCCAGTACTTGCGGTCGGCCTGCAGGCTTAGCGCATTCACGACCGGGTTGAGGTCGATGATCCAGTCTGTAGCGGTCCATTCAGAGCGTTGCGTCGAGTCGTCGAAGCCCCAGGTGGACCACGCGGAGAAGGCATTGCCGAGCGCCGGGCTGGCAAGCAGGCGAGCGGCGAAGGTCAGCAGGGTCACTTGCCGGCCATCGTGGCGCAGGCCGCAGGCTTCGGGGTCGGTGTCGAGGTGGGCGTGCAAGGTGGCACGCAGCGCATGCTGCAAGGTGGGGGCGCCAGCCAGCAGCCGGCGCAGCTCTTTGGTAGCCTGCTGCAATGCTGGCTTGGCAGCCTCCAGCAGATTACTCCTGCCGGCCAGCTGTTGCTCGACAGTATCCGAATCGGTTAGCGCTAATGCCTGGACGTTGGCGATTTGACTGCTTTCGGGAGTGGGCATGGGCAATGGTCTCTTTGAGGTTGCACGGTTGCAGATGCCTCATTGAAACGGTTGCCGAGTGTTGCCCGGTGGTAGATCTTTGTGTTCAGCCGATGGTGCGTTTGGGCAGGAAGGGCGGTAGGTAGAGTGCGAGGTAGGCTTCGAAAACGCGCATGCCTTCCTCTGCCATGCGAGGTGTGATCTGTTCGAACAACTGCATCGAGCGCGCATACACCCTGTCGCTCAGCTCCATGGCCAATGCGAACACATCCACATCGTCCGGCATGGCCGGTAACTGGAAATGTCGATCGAACAGGCTGTGCATGAGCTCACCCAGTTCCATGTCGTGCTGGCGGTCGGCCTGTACCACTTCGCTTAGTCCATGTTGAGCCAGGATCAACTGACGCGCTGCGGTGTCCTGGTTGTAGATGGCCAGCATGCGTTGCTCGATGAGGCGAGACAGCTCGTGCCAGGTGGTGAACGCGCGGCTATCGATGGGCGCGCTCAGGGCTTCGCGAAACGCCCGGTGCACATCCGCAGTTAGCGCTTCGAGCAGGGCCGGCACGCTGGCGAAAAAGTGGTACACCGACGAAGGCGGAATCTGCGCCCGCTCGGCCACGCTGTAGATCGACAACGCGGCCACCCCTTGCCCCGCCAGCAGCTCGCGTGCCGCCGCCAGGATCGCTTCGATCCTGGCCTGGCTGCTGGCGCGCGGCTTGCGCGGGGTGGCGCTGCGGGTCATTAGTTGCTGATCGCCAGGATGCTGGCCTGGTAGGCACCCACGAACAAGTCGAAGTCGCCGACCTCTTGCTGCTCCAGGCGCGATTGCTCGGCCAGCGAGTCGCGGGCCAGGGTCTCGTAGGCCTGCTGGCGCTCGGCGGGCAGCGGTTGCTCGCGGAAGGTCTGGGCATGAATGCGGCTCTGGCGCAGCGAGAACTGCACGAAGCTTTCGTCATGCTCGGTCATGCGGGCCAGTACCTGGGCCGATGGGGTCAGCGAGGCGTCGTCGACCTTGGCCTGTTGCGCCTCCAGGGCCTTGGCATGTTCATCGCTGCCGTGGGCCTGGTCGAGCAACTCGGCCAGCTGGCCAATGCGTCCGATCAGTTCGGTGGCCCAGGCTTTCAGTGTGATCGGCTGGCCATCACGGTGCAGTTCAAGGCCGGGGCGACGGCCTTCCTTGACCACGGTGAGGAAGTTGCTGGTGCACTGGCCGCATTCGCCGTTGTCCAGTTGCGGGCTGTCTTCCAGCGCGCAGAACAGCAGGAACGCATCGAGGAAACGCGCCTCGGCCAGGTCGATGCCGACCGGCAGGAACGGGTTGATGTCCAGGCAGCGCACTTCCACATACTGCACGCCGCGCGAGGTCAGGGCCTGGATCGGTCGCTCGCCGGTGTAGGTGACGCGCTTGGGGCGGATGTTCGAGTAGTACTCGTTCTCGATCTGCAGGATGTTGGTGTTCAGTTGCACCCACTCGCCATCGACATGGGTGCCGATCTCGACATAGGGCGGGTAGGGCGTACCGACGGCCTTGCGCAGGCTGTCGGTGTAGCTGTCCAGGTTGTTGTAGCAGGGCGTAAGGCCCGCCTGGGCGTTGCTCTGGTAACCCAGGTCGCTCATGCGCAAGCTGGTGGCGTAGGGCAGGAACAGGGTGTCGGCATCCAGCTCTTCGAGCTGGTGCGGGCGGCCGCGCAGGAAGCCTTTGTCCAGTGCCGGCGAAGCGCCGAACAGGTACATCAGCAGCCAGCTGTAGCGGCGGAAGTTGCGGATCAGCGCGATATAGGCCGAGGACTGGTAGTCGCGGTCGCCTTCGGTGCTGCCTTCGGCATCGCGCAGCAGTGGCCACAGCGCTTCGGGCAGCGAGAAGTTGTAATGGATACCGGCGATGCACTGCATGGTGCGGCCGTAGCGCAGGGCCAGGCCCTTGCGGTAGACGTGCTTGAGCTTGCCGATATTGGACGTACCGTACTCGCCGATCGGGATGTCCTCCTCGGCCGGCAGCGTGCACGGCATCGACGGGCTCCACAGGTATTCGTCGCCCAGCTTGCTGTAGACGAAGCGGTGAGTCTGTTCGAGGTTCTCGAGCACCTTGGCCGGGTCGGCCAGGGCCGGGGTGATGAACTCCAGCAGCGACTCGGAATAATCGGTGGTGATCTGCTCGTTGGTCAGCGCCGAACCCAGCGCTACCGGGTGTGGAGTCTGAGCCAGGCGACCTTCGTCGGTTACGCGCAGGCATTCGCGCTCAATACCGTGCAGGCACTGCTCGAGCAGGGGAAGATTGGCGCCGAGCAGGCTCAGGCGGCGGTTGAGGAGGTCGCTCAAGATGGATTCCTTCACGCGTCAGTCGCCCCAATATGGGGGTAGCGTTGACGGTCTACAAGGGTAGTTGGAAAAGGAACTGGCGTTGTCGCCTGGGTTACGCGGTTCCGGCGCCGAATTCGGGGCCGCTTTGCGGCCCATCGCCGGCAAGCCGGCTCCCACAGGAGGTCAGCGGTCAACCTTGTGGGAGCCGGCTTGCCGGCGATGGGACGCAAAGTTGCCCCCAGATGCTGCCAAAAATACCGTAGATAACGCTTGGTGGGCTAGAGAACCGCGAAGGTTCCTTGTGCTTTTGCCACCAGTTTGTCGCCTTGGACTACGTCGGCGTCGACCACCAGGGTGCGGCGCCCGGCGTGCAGCACGCGGGCGTTGCACAGCACGTCGCCTTCGCTGACGGCGCGCAGGTAGTTGATCTTGCACTCGATGGTCACGCTCTGTTGGTCGAAGCCATGGCTGGCCGAGCAGGCCAGGCCCATGGCGATGTCCACCAGGCTGAAGATCGCCCCGCCGTGCAGCTTCTGGCCGCGGTTGCGCAGATGCGGCTCGAGCGCCAGGGCCACCTCGGCAACGCCTGTGTCCAGGCGTTGCACGCGGCAGCCAAGCAGCTGGCTGTAAGCGCTCTCGACAAGTTCCTTGGGGATTTCCATCATTTCTTCTTCAGCTGCTTGGCGTTGGCGAACAGCGAGGCCATGGCATTGTTGGCCGGTGCTGCGGGGGCTGTTTCACGCTGACGCGGCGCCTGCTGCGCGCGGTTGCCACCGTTGCCACGGTTGCCGCCGCGGTTACCTTCGACCTTTTCGCCCGGCGTGTCGCTCATGCGCATGGACAGGCCAACGCGTTTGCGCGCAATGTCCACTTCCATGACCTTGACCTTGACCACGTCACCGGCCTTGACCGCTTCGCGTGGGTCCTTGATGAACTTCTCCGACAGCGCCGAAATGTGCACCAGGCCGTCCTGGTGCACGCCGATGTCGACGAAGGCACCGAAGTTGGTGACGTTGGTGACCACCCCCTCGAGGATCATGCCCGGTTCCAGGTCCTTGAGGTCTTCGACGCCGTCCTGGAAGGTGGCGGTCTTGAACTCGGGACGCGGGTCGCGGCCAGGTTTGTCCAGTTCCTGCAGGATGTCGGTGACAGTCGGCAGGCCGAAGGATTCGTCGGTGAAGCGTTTCGGGTCGAGTCGCTTGAGGAAGCCGCTGTCGCCGATCAGCGAGCGGATGTCACGCTCGGTATCGGCGGCGATGCGTTGCACCAGCGGGTAGGCCTCCGGGTGCACGGCCGAGGCGTCCAGCGGGTTGTCGCCGTTCATCACGCGCAGGAAGCCTGCAGCCTGCTCGAAGGTTTTCTCGCCCAGGCGGCTGACTTTCTTCAGCGCGGCGCGGGTGGCGAACGGGCCGTTGGCGTCGCGGTGGGCGACGATGTTCTGCGCCAAGGTGCTGTTGAGGCCGGAGATGCGGGTCAGCAGGGCCACCGAGGCGGTATTGACGTCCACCCCCACGGCGTTCACGCAGTCCTCGACCACGGCGTCCAGGCCACGGGCCAGCTTCATTTGCGACACGTCGTGCTGGTACTGGCCGACACCGATGGATTTCGGGTCGATCTTCACCAACTCGGCGAGCGGGTCCTGCAGGCGGCGGGCGATCGACACCGCGCCACGGATCGACACGTCCAGGTCCGGGAACTCGCGGGCGGCCAGTTCCGACGCCGAATACACCGATGCGCCGGCTTCCGAGACCATGATCTTGGTGATCTTCAGGGCTGGGTACTTCTTCACCAGCTCAGCCACCAGCTTGTCGCTTTCACGGCTGGCGGTGCCGTTGCCGATGGCGATCAGCTCCACCGAGTGCTTGGCGCACAGGGCGGCGAGAATGGAAATGGTGCGATCCCAGTCGTTTTTCGGCGCGTGCGGGTAGACCGTGGTGTAGTCCAGCAGCTTGCCGGTGGCATCGACCACGGCGACCTTGCAGCCGGTGCGCAGGCCCGGGTCGAAGCCCAGGGTGGCGCGCGGGCCGGCCGGTGCGGCCAGCAGCAGGTCGTGCAGGTTGTGGGCGAAGACGTTGATCGCCTCGCCTTCGGCGTTGTCGCGCAGCTCGCCGAACAAGTCGGTTTCCAGGTGGGTGTACAGCTTGACCTTCCAGGTCCAGCGCACCACCTCGGCCAGCCACTTGTCAGCAGGGCGGCTGCGGTTTTCCAGGCCGAAGTGGCCGGCGATCATCACCTCGCACGGGTGCAGGGTGCCAGGCAGCTCTTCGCCGACTTTCAGCGATGCGCTCAGCACGCCTTCGTTGCGCCCGCGGAAAATCGCCAGGGCGCGGTGCGACGGCGCGTTGCGCAGCAGCTCGTCGTGGGCGAAGTAGTCGCGGAACTTGGCGCCTTCTTCTTCCTTGCCAGCCACCACGCGTGCGCTGAGCACCGCATCGTGCTTGAGGAAGCTGCGCAGCTTGTCGAGCAAGGCGGCGTCTTCGGCGAAGCGCTCCATGAGGATGTACTTGGCACCCTCCAGCGCGGCCTTGACGTCGGCCACGCCCTTGTCGGCGTCGACGAAACGCGCGGCTTCGCTCTCCGGGGTCAGCTGCGGGTCGTTGAACAGGCCGTCGGCCAGCGCGCCAAGGCCGGCTTCCAGGGCGATCTGACCCTTGGTGCGGCGCTTTTGCTTGTACGGCAGGTAGAGGTCTTCGAGGCGGGTCTTGGTGTCGGCCAGCTTGATCTCGCGGGCCAGCTCCGGGGTCAGCTTGCCCTGTTCCTCGATGCTGGACAGGATGCTGGCGCGGCGGTCGTCGAGCTCGCGCAGGTAGCGCAGACGCTCTTCCAGGTGGCGCAGCTGGGTGTCGTCCAGGCTGCCGGTCACTTCCTTGCGGTAACGGGCGATGAAGGGCACGGTCGAGCCTTCGTCCAACAAGCCCACGGCCGCTTCGACCTGCTGCGGGCGAACGCCCAGTTCCTCGGCGATACGGCTGTTGATGCTGTCCATGTGAACCACCTGACAAGGATTGAAAACCGCGCATTATACCGATCGAAACCGGCTTGCGGTGATAGCGCCAGGCCAGCGCCCGTGGCCAGGAACTGGCGCCCGGGGAAAAATCTGCTAACAATGCTCACGTCACGCAGGGTAATGGCTACGCCATAATGCGCGGCGATATCAGAGGAGTTATTCATGACTGGCACCCCCAACACCGCTGAAGGTGACAAGATTCTCATCGTCGACGACGACCCGGGGCTCAGCAGCCTGCTGGAACGTTTCTTCACCAGCAAGGGCTATCGCGCCCGTGCGGTCCCCAACACCGAACAGATGGACCGCCTGCTGCAGCGCGAGGTGTTCAACCTGGTGGTGCTCGACCTGATGCTGCCGGGTGAAGACGGCCTGTCCGCGTGCAAGCGTCTGCGCCAGTCGAACAACCAGATCCCGATCATCATGCTCACCGCCAAGGGCGACGAACTCAGCCGTATCAAGGGCCTGGAACTGGGCGCCGACGATTACCTGGGCAAGCCGTTCAACCCCGACGAGCTGATGGCGCGGGTCAAGGCCGTGCTGCGTCGCCAGGCGCCCAGCGTGCCGGGGGCTCCGGGCAGCGAGGACGAATCGGTCACTTTCGGCGACTACGAACTGTCCCTGGCCACCCGCGAACTCAAGCGCGGTGACGAAGTGCACATGCTCACCACCGGTGAGTTCGCCGTGCTCAAGGCGCTGGTCATGCATGCCCGCGAACCGCTGACCCGCGACAAGCTGATGAACCTGGCCCGGGGTCGCGAGTGGGACGCGCTGGAGCGCTCCATCGACGTCCAGATTTCGCGCCTGCGCCGCATGATCGAGCCGGACCCGTCCAAGCCACGCTACATCCAGACGGTCTGGGGCGTGGGTTATGTGTTCGTCCCAGACGGTAACGCTGGCAAATGATGCTGCACCGTCGATGAAGACACCGCTGTGGTTCCCGCAGAGTTTCTTTGCCCGCACCTTGTGGCTGGTGCTGATCGTCGTCCTGTTTTCCAAGGCGTTGACCCTGGTCTACCTGTTGATGAACGAGGATGTGCTGGTCGATCGTCAGTACAGCCACGGCGTAGCGCTGACCTTGCGCGCCTATTGGGCCGCCGATGAAGAAAACCGCGACAAGATCGCCGAGGCCGCGGGCCTTATCCGGGTGACCGGCTCTGGCGTACCTGAAGGCGAGCAGCACTGGCCATACAGCGAGATCTACCAACGGCAGATGCAGGCTGAGCTGGGTGAAGACACCGAAGTGCGTCTGCGCATTCACGCGCCGCCCGCATTGTGGGTCAACGCACCGAGCCTGGGGCCTGGCTGGCTGAAAGTACCGCTGTATCCCCATCCGCTGCGCGGGCAGAAGATCTGGAACGTACTGGGCTGGTTCCTGGCCATCGGCCTGTTGTCCACCGCCTCGGCGTGGATCTTCGTGCGTCAGCTCAACCAGCCGCTCAAGCGCTTGGTGTTCGCCGCTCGCCAGTTGGGCCAGGGGCGCAGTGTGCGTCTGCCGATCAGCGACACGCCCAGCGAGATGACCGAGGTTTACCGGGCCTTCAACCAGATGGCCGAGGATGTCGAGCAGGCCGGGCGTGAGCGAGAGCTGATGCTGGCTGGGGTTTCCCACGATTTGCGCACACCCCTTACGCGCTTGCGCTTGTCCTTGTCCTTGCTGGGCAGCGACAGCGAGCTGAGCGACGACATGGTGCGCGACATCGAGGACATGGACGCCATTCTCGACCAGTTCCTGGCGTTCATCCGCGATGGCCGTGACGAACCGGTGGAGGAGGTCGACCTGGCCGACCTGGTGCGTGAAGTGGTAGCGCCCTTCAACCAGCCGCACGAACGTGTGCGCCTGTGCTTGGAGCCGATCCCGCCGTTCCCGCTGCGCCGGGTGTCGCTCAAGCGCATGCTGGGCAACCTGATCGGCAATGCCCTGCACCACGCGGGCAAGGGTGTCGAGGTGGCGGCCTATGTGTCGGGTGACGAGAGTGCGCCGTATGTGGTGCTCAGTGTGCTTGACCGGGGCGCTGGGATCGACGAGTCGGAGCTGGAGACCATCTTCAACCCGTTCATTCGCGGGGACCGTGCCCGGGGTGGCAAGGGCACCGGGCTGGGGCTGGCGATCGTCAAGCGGATTGCGGCGCAGCATGGCGGCAATGTGGAGCTGCGCAATCGGTCCGGTGGTGGGATCGAGGCGCGGGTGAGGTTGCCGTTGGGGTTGCTGCTGCCGCGCAATGCTGTGTGATTTCTGGGGCCGCTTTGCGGCCCTTTCGCGACACAAGGCCGCTCCTACAGGTTTGCGCGATCCGGGTAGGAGCGGCCTTGTGTCGCGAAAGGGCGGCGGAGCAGCCCCAGAGTCTCAGCCTTTACCCTTGGTCCGTGTCTGATTCGGCCCGCCATTCTTCTCCAGATGCTCGATGATCATCCCAGCCACGTTCTTGCCGGTGGTCACCTCGATCCCCTCCAGCCCCGGCGAGGAGTTCACCTCCATCACCAACGGCCCATGGTTCGAGCGCAGGATATCCACACCCGCCACGCTCAAGCCCATCACCTTTGCCGCACGAATCGCAGTGATCCGCTCTTCAGGGGTGATCTTGATCAGGCTGGCGACGCCGCCCCGGTGCAGGTTCGAGCGAAACTCCCCTGGCTTGGCCTGACGCTTCATCGAAGCAATCACCTTGTCTCCCACCACGAAGCAGCGAATGTCGGCACCGCCGGCTTCCTTGATGTACTCCTGAACCATGATGTTCTGCTTCAGGCCCATGAACGCCTCGATCACCGACTCGGCCGCCTGGGTTGTCTCGCACAGCACCACGCCGATGCCTTGGGTGCCTTCGAGCACCTTGATCACCAAAGGCGCGCCATTGACCATCTGGATCAGGTCCGGGATGTCGTCCGGCGAGTGGGCAAAACCGGTTATCGGCAGGCCGATACCGCGCCGCGACAGCAGCTGCAACGAGCGCAACTTGTCCCGGGAGCGGGCGATGGCCACCGACTCGTTGAGCGGGTACACGCCCATCATTTCGAACTGGCGCAACACCGCGCAGCCGTAGAAAGTCACCGAGGCGCCAATACGTGGAATCACCGCGTCGAAGCCCTCGAGCGGCTTGCCCCGGTAATGGATCTGCGGCTTGTGGCTGGCGATGTTCATGTAGGCCCGCAGGGTATCGATCACTACCATTTCATGGCCACGCTGGATACCGGCTTCGACCAGGCGGCGGGTGGAATACAGACGCGGGTTGCGCGACAGCACAGCGATCTTCATGCAGCACCTGTGACAGGAGAAAGAGTGGCCGGAAAAGCCGGTTTGTCTTGAACGTACTTGAGGCCAGGGTTGACTACCAGCTGGCCGTGAATCAGCGCCTTGGAACCGAGCAGCAGGCGATAACGCATGCTCTTGCGACAAGCGAGGGTAAATTCGACTTCCCACACGCGGTCGCCCAGCGCCAGCGAGGTGCGGATGACGTAGCGGGTCTGGGCCTGGCCATTGGAGCTCTTGATGGTCTTCATGGTGACCAGTGGGGCCTCGCAACGACGATGCCGTAACTGCACCACCGAACCCAGGTGGGCGGTGAAACGCACCCAGGCTTCGCCGTCGCGCTCGAACGGCTCGACCTCGGTGGCGTGAAGGCTGGAGGTGCTGGCGCCGGTGTCGATCTTGGCGCGCAGGCCCGCCACCCCGAGGTCGGGCAAGGCGACCCACTCGCGCAGGCCGATCACAGTCAGATGGTCAAATGTCTTCACGAAGCACACCCTGAGAATAAGGTGGTGAACTGTAAGCACGGCGCGATCTTTTTGCATCCGATCGTTACGGTAGTACAGTTCGATGAAAGACAGTGTTCGAGGTAACGGGATGGCACAAAAAGCCGAAGACGACGACAAGGTTCGCCTGGATAAGTGGCTGTGGGCGGCGCGCTTCTACAAGACGCGAGCGCTGGCCAAGGCGGCGATCGAAAGCGGCAAGGTGCATTGCCGGGGCGAACGTTGCAAGCCTGGGAAGGAGCCGCGGGTAGGTGACGAGTTCGTCCTGCGCACCGGCTTCGACGAGCGCACGGTGGTGGTCAAGGCGCTGTCGGTGGTGCGCAGGGGCGCGCCGGAGGCCCAGACGCTGTATGTAGAAACCCAGGACAGTGTGCGCCGCCGTGAGCAGGCGGCAGAGATGCGCAAGGCCGGCGCCATGGGTGTGACGACCGATGGCCGGCCGAACAAGAAGCAGCGGCGGCAGATCCATCAGCTGCATGGCAGTTTCGATTGAGCGGGCGCCCACACTACCCGCGTCGCCCTCGATCCCTGTGGGAGCCGGCTTGCCGGCGATAGGGCTGCAGCGCAGCCCCGACGTTGATGCCACTTGGAAAACAGCGCATCAACCACCACATAGGCATCAGGCCTGTGGCACAGCCACTCGTCGAAAGTCATGCGCAACATCTGGCCAAATGGCCATAACCAGAAACACTGTAGAGCGATGGTTGCCGCGTGCGGTATCTCGCATGTCCGTGTAATCATTTAGACACCCTTTTCAGATAGCCGAAACCTATGAGCGACTTGCCGGATACCGATTTCACCCAACGTTTCATCTTCGACGACCGCGACATCCGCGGCGAGTGGGTGGCACTCGATGACAGCTACGCTGCGGTGTTGGCGCGTCACCAATACCCGCAGCCAGTGGCTGCACTGCTCGGCGAGCTGATGGCCGCTACGGCTTTGCTGGTAGGCGCGATGAAGTTCGACGGCCTGCTGATCCTGCAGGCGCGGTCGGCCGGGCCGGTCCCGCTGCTGATGGTGGAGTGCTCCAGCGAACGCGACATCCGTGGCATGGCCCGCTACGAAGCCGAGCAGATCCCTGCCGATGCAACGCTGGCGCAGCTGATGCCCGACGGTCACCTGACCCTGACCATCGACCCGGTCAAAGGCCAGCGCTACCAGGGTACTGTCGACCTCGACGGCGCCAACCTGTCGGAATGCTTCACCAATTACTTCGTCCAGTCGCAGCAGACCAATACGCGCTTCTGGCTCAATGCCGAAGGCGGAAAGTCGCGCGGTCTGTTGCTGCAACAGCTGCCGATCGATCGCGAGCGTGACGAAGAAGACCGTGAAAACAGCTGGCAGCACGTGGTTGCCCTGGCCAGCACGTTGAAGGCCCAAGAGTGGGCCGAAGACAACGAAACCCTGCTGCACCGCCTGTACCACGAAGACGCCGTGCGCCTGTTCGACATCCAGTCACTGCGCTTCAATTGCAGCTGTTCGCGCGAACGTTCCGGCAATGCGCTGGTCAGTCTTGGCGAACACGATGCCAAGCAGCTGGTGGAGGAGTGTGGCGGCAAGGTGGAGATCGATTGTCAGTTCTGCAATGAGCGCTATTTCTTCGATGCCAACGATGTTGCGCAACTCTTTGCCGGCGGCGGCACAGACACGGCCTCAGAAACTCGCCACTGAAACGGTTAATCACAGGTAAATCTCCTGTCTAATTGCGCAAAAGCGCGGTTACGACAGGAGGGGCCTACTTTTTTTGGGCGTTTCTGGCATAATCCGGCCACTTTTTTCGCTGTAGTAGTTTTTTTTAGACAACTACAAAACGTTTGGAGCACTCGGCCTCGGGCCGGATGGGGTATCTCATGACGCAAGCCAACAACACCGTGTACACCGACCTGAGCGTCGATGAGCTGGTAAAAGAAGCGCTGCAACGCGGTGAAGGCGTGCTCGCCGATACTGGCGCGCTGGTAGTCGAGACTGGCCACCGTACTGGCCGTTCGCCGGCTGACCGTTTCATCGTCGAAGAACCGTCCACCCAGGACGCCATCGCCTGGGGCCCGATCAACCGCAAGTTCCCGGCCGACAAGTTCGATGCCCTGTGGGACCGCGTCGAGGCGTTCAACAACGCCCAGGATCACTTCGTTTCCTACGTTCACGTAGGTGCTGCCGCCGAGCACTACCTGCCGGTGAAGATGACCACCCAGACCGCCTGGCAGAACCTGTTCGGCCGTTGCCTGTTCATCAACCCGGAGCAGTTCAACCCGGCTGGCCGCGACCAGTGGCAGATCCTCAACGTCGCCAACTTCGTGTGCGAACCTGAGCGTGACGGCACCAACTCCGATGGCTGCGTGATCATCAACTTCGCCAAGAAGAAGGTGCTGATCGCTGGCATGCGTTACGCCGGTGAAATGAAGAAAGCCATGTTCTCGGTGCAGAACTTCCTGCTGCCGGCCGCTGACGTGCTGCCAATGCACTGCGCAGCCAACATTGGCGAAGAAGGCGATGTAACCCTGTTCTTCGGTCTGTCCGGCACCGGCAAGACCACCCTGTCGGCCGACGAAAGCCGTTACCTGATCGGTGACGACGAGCACGGTTGGGGCGAAGGCGTTGTCTTCAACATGGAAGGCGGCTGCTACGCCAAGTGCATCGACCTGTCCGAGAAGAACGAGCCGGTCATCTGGAAAGCCATCAAGCATGGCGCAGTGCTGGAAAACGTCGTCCTCGACGGCAACAAGCACGCCGACTACGCCGATGTCAGCCTGACCCAGAACAGCCGCGCTGCCTACCCACTGGAGCACGTCGCCAAGCGCGCCGAAGCCAACCTGGGCGGCGAGCCGAACGCAGTCATCTTCCTGACTTGCGACCTGACCGGTGTTCTGCCTCCGGTTTCGATCCTGAACAACGAGCAGGCGGCCTACCACTTCCTGTCCGGCTACACCGCGCTGGTCGGTTCCACTGAAATGGGTTCGGGCGGCGGCATCAAGTCGACCTTCTCCACCTGCTTCGGCGCACCGTTCTTCCCGCGCCCGGCTGGCGAGTACGCCGAGCTGCTGATCAAGCGTATCAACGCCTTCGGCTCCAAGGTCTACCTGGTCAACACCGGCTGGACCGGCGGTGGCTACGGCGTCGGCAAGCGCTTCAGCATCCCGACCACCCGTGGCGTGATCGCGGCGATCCAGAGCGGTGCTCTGATCGGTGCCGAGACCGAGCACCTGGACATCATCAACCTGGACGTGCCGAAGGCCGTTCCGGGCGTCGAGACTGAGCTGCTCAACCCGCGCAACACCTGGGCTGACAAAGCTGCCTACGACGAAGCTGCCAAAGGCCTGGCCAAGCTGTTCACCGAGAACTTCAAGAAGTTCGACGTGTCCGACGCCATCAAGGCCGCTGGCCCACAGCTGTAAGCTGAGCCAGTTGCAACGAGAAAGCCGCCCCTTGGGGCGGCTTTTTTGTGTGCTCAAGGCCATTGCTGTCTGGCGTGCAGGATGCGGATGACTTCTACGTATTCCTCCATAACCCGAAAGACCATCACGTAGTTGGGATGAATTACAATTTCCCTTGTTCCGGGAAATCTGCCCGCTCTGTACAGGTAAGGACTGAGGGCTGCTCGCCTGGCCTTTTCGTCGAAGCGTTCGTCCTCTGCCAGAGCGGCCTGGGGATTGTCTTGGGCAATATGCTCCATGATGCGCAAACGGTCATTGCACGCCATGGCGCGCCACGTCAGGCGCATCAGCGGATTCTGGCTTTGAGTTCGGCACGGCGGGCTGCGAACAACTGCTGTACCTCCTCATCCTCCAACGAGGGCGTTGGGTCTTGCAGGCTGGCGTCGACCTGTTCGGCAAACCAGGCATCGTAGGCAGCTGCTTCATGGGCTCGCCTCAACGCCTGTGCACGATCGGGACGCTGGTAGGTACTTGTCTGATCGCGGTCGAAGGCAGAGGTATCGACTTCGAAGTGATCAATACCGATGTCGAGCAGATAGGTCACCAGCGTTTCGAACTTTTTGAACAGCCGCACGTTTCCACTTCGCTGGGCAACGAGCACATGTTCCTGATGGTTGACGTCAACCTGGATTGCCCATCCTCCAGGTTGACCAACGATGTGGGTGGCAAGGACACTGCCGCATGCCACCATTCGGCTCAGGTTGGCATGGTCTAATTGATGGGTTGGCATCGGGGCATTTCTCGGTTTCATCGGGATGCACCATGCTATGCAATCTATAGTTGATTGCGACTATAGTTCTTCCTGTCTTGCTGTGGGAAGCTTCCTCACGGTGTCACCAATTGTGGAACTATCATGATCGAATCCCCCGACCGCACAGCCTTCTCCCACTTCCACCCCATCCTCACCCGTCCCCAGGACAACGACCACAACGGCCACATCGCCGGTGCCACGGTGCACGGCTTCTTCGAAACCGCCATCCAGGCGTTTCTGGTCGAGCAAGCCGAGTTCGACCTGCGCGAGGGTGAGTTGGCGGCCTTCGTGGTCAGTTCGGCGGCGGACTTCTACGCGCTGCCGGGCTTTCCGGATTTGCTGGAAGTGGGCCTGGGCGTGACGCGCCTGGCGGGGAGTACGGTGGAGTACCGGTTGGCGCTGTATCGCCCGGGTGAAGCGGATGCCTGTGCGGCGGGATCGGTGGTGCAGGTGTTCATCGAACGCGCTACCGGCAGGCCCGTGCCGCTGCCAGAAGCGCTGCACACCATCCTGTCCGGCCTGCAGCTCGACGCGCAGGCATGAAAAAGCCCCGCCGGTGAGGGCGGGGCTTTTGCTGCCGAGGTGCTAGCCCCGGTATCAGTGATGGTGGTGCTTGTGCTTGCGGTGGCCGTAGTGGCGACCACGGTCATAGTGACGACCATCTCTGTAGCCACGGCTGTAGTACTTGCGCTCGTCATGGCGCTCGTCTTCATCGGCCTTGTTGCCCAGGTAGTTACCTGCCGCGCCACCGATACCGCCGCCCGCGGCTGCACCAATGTAGCTACCGGTGGTACCGCCCATCGAGCGACCGACCACGTTGCCGCCTGCGGCGCCCAGCGCGCCACCGATGGCGGCCTCGCCACGTTGGCGTTTGTCGGCGCCCAGGGCACCACCTGCTGCACCGCCCAGACCGGCACCAATGGCGCCGCCGGTGCTACCACCGATGGAGTTGCCCACTACGGAGCCGAGTACCCCACCCAATGCGCCGCCAATGCCAGCCTCGGTATTGCCGCCTGCCATGGCAACGCCGCTGAGCAAGCTGAAAGACAACAACAGAATCGAGGAGTACTTCTTCATCAAGAGAGCCTCATAGGGATGACGAGGCGAATTTGAGGCTCTGGGATGCCCGTGGCAATTGAAATCCGACGAGTAACACGGGTTGTACACAATTTTCTAAGTTATTGTTTTTGTGATGAAACTTTCTCGAATATTGCAGGTCTGAAACATTTGTGACGAAGCCCTGACCCCCGTGGATCAGGGCTTTTTTCGTTTTTGGCGATGGGGCCAGTGATCGATTAAAGAATGCGCCCGTCGTCCCGCGCCCGCTCCAGCTTGATGGCAACGAACTTGGAAGTCGGTGTATGGCTGCCCTCGCCAATGCTCTCCAGCGGGATCAGCGGGTTCACCTCGGGGTAGTAAGCCGCCGCCTGCCCAGCCGGAATATCGAACGCCAGCAACGTGAAGCCATGCACACGGCGCACATGCTCATCCCCCCACAACGAGACGATGTCGACCTTCTGCCCCGGCTGGAAGCCCAGGCGGATGATGTCTGCCTCGTTGGCGA
Source organism: Pseudomonas sp. NPDC089395 (assembly GCF_044749525.1). Taxonomy (NCBI): domain Bacteria; kingdom Pseudomonadati; phylum Pseudomonadota; class Gammaproteobacteria; order Pseudomonadales; family Pseudomonadaceae; genus Pseudomonas; species Pseudomonas sp. NPDC089395. The sequence goes on along the minus strand of NZ_JBIVID010000004.1, from coordinate 61,275 downwards.
ACAGCACGTCGCGTTGCCCGCGCACGCCGCGGTAGCGGTCGTCCAGGCCGTAGATGGTGGTGTTGTACTGATCGTGTGAACGCATCGACTGCATGATCAGGTCAGGCAGCTGGCCACTGGCGCGCACGCGCTCGTCGAGCAGGGTGTCCGGCAGCAGGTTGGCCTTGAAGTTGGCCCGCCCTGAGGCGGTCTTCCACTCACGGTTGGCGGCGCTGTTGCCCAGGTAGAAACCGCCGGGTTGGCGCAGGCGCTGGTTGAAGTCGCTGAAACCGGCAATGGTGTCGCCGATCAGGTCGCGAATGCGGTCGTAGTCGGCCACCAGCCAGTGCCAGTCCACCGGCTGCTTGCCCAAGGTGGCGGCCGCGATTCCGGCGATCACTGCCGGCTCTGAGCGCATCTGCGTCGAAAGCGGTTTCAACTGGCCATTGGAAGCGTGGACCATGCTGAACGAGTCTTCCACGGTGACCGCCTGGGGCCCCTCGGCCTGCAGGTCGATGTCGGTGCGCCCCAGGCACGGCAGAATCAGCGCCTGCTGGCCGTGAATCAGGTGGCTGCGGTTGAGCTTGGTGCTGATCTGTACGGTAAGCGCGCAGTTGCGCAGGGCCTGGGCAGTACGTTCAGTGTCCGGGGTAGCCTGGGCGAAGTTGCCACCCAGGCCGATGAATACCTTGGCGCGGCCGTCGAGCATGGCATGGATGGCCTCGACGGTATTGTGGCCGTTGTGCCGCGGCACCGGGAAATCGAAGCGGCGTTCAATGGCCTCGAGCAGGGCCAGCGGCGGGCGTTCGTTGATGCCCATGGTGCGGTCGCCTTGCACGTTGCTGTGGCCTCGCACCGGGCACAGGCCAGCGCCGGGCGCACCGATGTTACCGCGCAGCATCTGCAGGTTGACGATCTCCTGGATGGTCGCCACCGAATGGCGGTGCTGGGTGATGCCCATCGCCCAGCACATGATCACCCGGCGGCCACGGCAGTACATGCGTGCGGCCAGCTCGATGTCGGCCAGCGCCAGGCCGGATTGTTCCTCGATGTGCTGCCACGGGGTGGCGTCTACCGCTGCCAGGTACTCATCGACACCCTGGCCATGCTCGGCGATGAACCCATGGTCGAACACGGCAGGCTCGCCCTTGGCCTGGGCATCACGCTCCCACTGCAGGACGAACTTGGCCATGCCGCGCAGCATCGCCATGTCACCGCCCAGCGCCGGGCGGAAGAACGCGGTGTTGGTTGGTCGGTCGCTGTTGGTGAGCATTTCCAGCGGATTCTGCGGGTGCTGGAAGCGTTCCAGGCCGCGCTCCTTGAGCGGGTTGACGCACACCACCTGCGCCCCACGCTTCACCGCGTCTCGCAGCGGGTCGAGCATGCGCGGGTGGTTGGTGCCGGGGTTCTGGCCCCAGACGAAGATCGCGTCGGCGTGCTCGAAGTCGTCGAAGGTGACGGTGCCCTTGCCGACCCCGACGCTTTGCCCCAGGGCCACGCCGCTGGCTTCGTGGCACATGTTCGAGCAGTCGGGGAAATTGTTGGTGCCGTAGGCACGCACGAACAGCTGATAGAGGTACGCCGCTTCGTTGCTGGCGCGCCCCGAGGTGTAGAACTCGGCCTGGTCCGGGCTGGTCAGTTTGTTCAGTTCGCGGGCGATCAGGGCAAAGGCGGCGTCCCAGGCGATGGGCTGATAGCGGTCGCTGGCCGGGTCGTAGACCATCGGTTCGGTCAGCCGGCCCTGGTATTCGAGCCAGTAATCGCTCTGCTGGCGCAGCGCGCTGACGCTGTAGCGGGCGAAGAAGGCCGCGTCGACGCGGCGCTTGGTGGCTTCCCAGTTGACCGCCTTGGCGCCGTTCTCGCAGAACTTGACCATGCCGCTTTCGGGCGAGTCGCCCCAGGCGCAGCCCGGGCAGTCGAAGCCGCCATTCTGGTTGGTCTTGAGCAGTGCGCGGATGTTCTTCAGCGCATTGTCGCTGCCGACCCAGGCCTTGGCCACGCTGCGCAGCGCGCCCCAACCACCGGCGGGGCCGTGGTAGGGCTGGTAGCGAGGGGAGGAGGCTGGAGCGTTGTCCGGAAGGTTTTGGTACGAGGTCACGGCTGTTACGACTCCGCCGCTGGGCTATAGACCCGCGGTGCACTGTGTTTGGGCAGGTGAATGAGGTTGAGGTTGTGCTTGCGCGCCCACTGCAGGGCAAGGCCGGTAGGTGCCGACAGGCTGACCAGGGTCTGGATGCCGGCGCGCAGGACTTTCTGGATCAGCTCCAGGCTGCAGCGGCTGGTGACGATGGCCAGGCCGCCTTCGCTGCTGATGCCTTGGCGCAGCAGGGCGCCGATCAGCTTGTCGAGGGCGTTGTGCCGGCCGATGTCTTCGCGGCCCATCAGCAGTTCGCCCTGCGCATTCATGAACAAGGCTGCGTGCACCGCACCGCAGTGCTGGCCCAGCGGGGTGAACGCGTCGATGCGCTCACGCAGGCCCGCAAGCCACTGCACGGGAGGCAAGGGCGCGCCAGGCAGTGCCGTGAGTTCTGGCAAGGCCTGTTCCAGGGCCTCGACCCCGCACAGGCCGCAACCGCTGGTGCCGGCCAGTTGGCGGCGTTGATTCTTCAGGTTCCAGAACGCACGGCTGGAAATCTCAAGGTCCGCGTACATCGCCGAACCACTGCCGGAAAGTTTCAGGTCGTAGATTTCCGCCGTGCCCTCGACAATGCCACTGCCGACGCTGAAACCGACCGCGAAGTCTTCCAGGTCAGTGGGGCTGACCAGCATGACGGCCTGGTTGAGGCCGTTAAAGGCGATGGCCAGGGCGACTTCTTCGGCCAGCGGCGTGCAGGCGCGTTCGCCATCGCTGAGTTGTACGTAGTCGTAAGTATTGCTGGCGGCGGGCAGCTCCAGGGGCGTGGAGACCGCGCAGACCGGGGGTTTGCTTTGCATCGGAGGGCTGACCGGCGGCTTTTCGATAGCACCAGCCTAGGCCCGTGTGCCGGCCACGTCTAATCGCTAGGGTCTATGCCTTGATAGACCGCGTCGATTGGTCGCAGTGGGGCGGAGAGGGCAATCCTGGCCTAGACTCCTTGCTCCGAGGTTAACGTCAACAAGGAGCGCGTCATGAGCCTGTTCAGTTTCGTGAAGGAAGCCGGCGAGAAGTTGATCGACCTGCTGACCCCCGGCAATGCCAATGCCGAGGAGCAGCTGAAGGAGCACGTGAACAAGGTTGGTTTGGGCAACCCGAACATCACCGCCACTGTAGAGGGTGACAAGATCATCCTCAAGGGCGAGGTGGCCAGCCAGGAGGAAAAGGAGAAGATCATTCTGGCGGCGGGCAACATCAATGGTGTGGCCAGTGTCGATGACCAGATCACCGTGACCGGGCCGGTCGTTAAGGCTGCGCGGTTCGTGACGGTGAAGAAGGGTGACACACTGTCAGCCATTTCCGTGGTCGTTTATGGCAACGCCAACCAGTACAACAAGATCTTCGAGGCGAACAAGCCGATGCTGTCGCACCCGGACAAGATCTACCCGGGGCAGGTACTGCGTATTCCTGACTGATAGATCTTCATAGGCTTCATCGCCGGCAAGCCGGCTCCCACAAGGTCGGAGGTGATGGGTGTGGGAGCCGGCTTGCCGGCGATGAGGGCCTTACAGACCCACCAACAATTCCCGGTAATCCTCGACCGCCGCGAACTCCTGGGTATCGCGCGGTGCCGCCTGGCTGTCCGGCTGGCGCACCGCCAGCAGATGCGCCACACCAAACCGCCGCGCACTGCGCAGGATGGCCAAGGTATCGTCGATGAACAGGCTGCGCCCCGGCTCAAAGCCGATATCCGCCTGCAACGCATCCCAGAACTGCGGGCTTTCCTTGGGATAACCGTAATCATGCGAACTGATCAGCCGCTCGAAATACGGCGCCAGTTCCACCCGCTCCAGCTTCAGCGACAGCGAATCACGGTGGGCATTGGTGATCATCACCACGCGCTTGCCCGCCTTGCGGATCGCCGCCAGGAACGTATCGGCATCGGGGCGCAGGGCAATCAGGTCGGCGATCTCGCGCTTGAGCTCGCGGATCGGCAGCTTCAGTTCGCGGCTCCAGAAGTCCAGGCAGTACCAGTTCAGGGTGCCGGCATTGCGCTCGAACAGCGGCTGCAGCTCCATTTCCGCCATGGCCCGGCTCACCCCGTGCAGCTCGGCGTAGCGCTGGGGCAGGTGTTCGAGCCAGAAGCGGTTGTCGTAGTGCAGGTCGAGCAGGGTACCGTCCATGTCCAACAGGACAGTATCGATGGCAGACCAGGGAAGAACAGGCATGGGAAACTCTCGTTCAGTCGGCAAGCCACGGTATAGTAACCCGTTCACGCCAAGGAGCCGCCCCATGCGCCAGAAACCCACCGTCCTCAGCCGAGAGATCGTCGCCAGCAGTCGTCTGTTCCGCGTCGAAGCCGTACAGCTGCGCTTCAGCAATGGCAACGAGCGCACCTACGAGCGTCTGGTCGGCCGCGGCAATGGCTATGGCGCTGTGATGATCGTGGCCATGCTCGACGCCGAACATGCCGTGTTGGTCGAGGAATACTGCGGCGGCACCGATGAATACGAGCTGTCGCTGCCCAAGGGCCTGATCGAGCCGGGCGAGGACGTACTGGCGGCGGCCGACCGCGAGCTCAAGGAAGAAGCCGGGTTTGGCGCACGCCAGCTGGAGCACCTGACCGAGCTGTCGCTGTCGCCGGGCTACATGAGCCAGAAGATCCAGGTGGTCTTGGCCAGCGACTTGTACGAAGAGCGCCTGGAAGGCGACGAGCCCGAACCGATGCGGGTAGACAAGGTCAACCTGCGCGAGCTGTCGGCCCTGGCCATGCACCCGCAATTCACCGAAGGGCGGGCGCTGGCGGCGTTGTACCTGGCCCGCGATCTGCTGGTCCAGCGGGGGCTGCTCGACGTATGAATGACCTGCAACTGATGCATGAAGTGGTCAAGCTGGCCCGTTTGGCTGGCGAGGCGATCCTGCCGTTCTGGCGCGCCGATGTCGCCGTGACCAACAAAGCCGACGATTCGCCAGTGACAGCCGCCGACCTGGCAGCGCACCGGGTGATCGCCGACGGCCTGCAGGCGCTGGCGCCGCAGATCCCGGTGCTGTCCGAAGAAGACTGCAATATCCCCCTGGCCACGCGTCAGGGCTGGCAGCGCTGGTGGCTGGTCGACCCGCTGGACGGCACCAAGGAGTTCATCGCCGGCAGCGAGGAATTCACCGTCAACATTGCCCTGATCGAGAACGGTGAAGTGCTGTTTGGCGTGGTGTCGATGCCGACCAGTGGGCGCTGCTATTTCGGTGGGCGCGGTCTGGGTGCCTGGCGCGCCGAAGTCAGCAGCGAAGCCCTGCCGATTCAGGTGCGCAATACGCCGCCTGCCGATGGCCGCTTCACCGTGGTGGCCAGCCGTCGCCATTCCAGCCCGGAGCAGGAGGCGTTGCTGGCAGGTCTTAAGGCTGCGGTGGGAGAGCTGGAGTTGGCGAATATCGGCAGCTCGCTCAAATTCTGCCTGCTGGCTGAAGGCAGCGCCGACTGTTATCCGCGCCTGGCGCCGACTTCGCAGTGGGATACCGCGGCGGCGCAAGGGGTGCTGGAAGGTGCTGGGGGCGAGGTGATCGACATGGAGGGGCAGCCGTTCCGTTACCCGGCGCGTGAGTCGCTGCTCAACCCGTTCTTCCTGGCCTTGCCGGGAGCCGCCAGTTGGCGCCACGCGCTCATCAAGCTGGCAGGGTCTTTGTAGGAGCGGCCTTGTGTCGCGAAAGGGCTGCGCAGCAGCCCCGGGGTTTTAGCAGCGCAGCTGAAATTGCTGGGGCTGCTGCGCAACCCTTTCGCGACACAAGGCCGCTCCTACAACAATCAGCGGTGTAGTACGTACTGGCCGCTGAAGCTGACAGCGGGCTCGTCGCTACCGACATTGCTCACCGTGGTCTGCAGCGTCAGCCGGGCCCGGCCACGGCGCTGGTACATCGTCACGAACCGCTCCCAGGTCTTCTCGTCCGGCGCCGCACAGCGCGCCACCGCCGTGCCGGTCACCGGCAGCGGATAACTGATCTGCCCTTCCTGGATGACGATATGCCCGTCATCGATCCCCAGCTCGCGCAGGCGCAGGTGCAGCCAGCCCCAACCCACCAGCACTGCGGCGCAGTACAAACTGCCGCCGAACATGGTGCTCTTGTGGTTGACGTTGGCGGCCAGCGGCAGTTGCAGGCGTAGGGTCTGGGCTTGCCAATCGATGACTTCCAGGCCCATTTCACGGGTCAGCGGGATGTCGCCGTGCAGGACGGACTGCAGGTATTGGCTATCGGAACTCATGGGCGGTTTTCCTCGTGGTCGTCGGGCCCGCTGCTGCCACCTTCAAAATGCAGGCCGTGTTTGCGCAGCTTGTCGTGCAGGGTCTTGCGCGGGATGCCGAGGGCTTCGGCAAGGCTGCGCATGGAGCTGTGGGGCTGGGCCAGTTCGGCGGCGATCAGCGAGCGCTCGAACTGCTCGACCTGTTCGCTGAGGTTGCCCAGCAGCATCGGCGCCGCAGAGGGCGCCGCAGCGGCGACCTGGCCGTCGAGGGCCAGCTCCAGGCCCAGGGCGAAGCGCTCGGCGGCGTTCTGCAGCTCACGCACGTTGCCCGGCCAGTCGTGGCGCAGCAGCATGGCGCGTTGCGCCGGTTGCAGGCTGTGCGGCGCCAAGCCGTGGCGCTGGCTGGCGTCGTCGGCAAAATGCTGGAACAGCACCAGGATGTCGTCGCCCCGTTCGCGCAGCGGCGGGATGCGCAGCGGCGCCACGTTCAGGCGGTAGTAGAGGTCGGCGCGAAAGCGCCCCTGGTCGGCGGACTGGCGCAGGTCTTCCTTGGTCGCGGCGATGATGCGGATGTCCAGTGGGATCAACTGGTTGCCGCCGAGGCGCTCGACCACCCGCTCTTGCAGCAGGCGCAGCAGCTTCACCTGCACGTCCAGGCTCATGCTCTCGATTTCGTCGAGGAACAGTGTGCCGCCGTTGGCGAATTCGAACTTGCCGATGCGGCGCTTCTGCGCGCCGGTGAACGCCCCCGGCTCGTGGCCGAACAGTTCGCTCTCCACCACCGATTCGGCCAGCGCGCCGGCATTGATGGCGACGAATGGCCCCTCGCGGCGGCTGGAAAGGTCGTGCAGGGCGCGGGCCACCACCTCCTTGCCGGCCCCGGTTTCACCAAGGATCAGCACGTCGGCTCGGGTCCCGGCCAGGGCGCCGATCTGCTCGCGCAGGCGTTGCATGGACGGCGAATGGCCAACCAGGCGGGTGGACAGTTGCTGGCGGTCGCTCAGGGCCAGGCGCAGGCTGCGGTTGTCCAGCACCAGACGGCGCAGGGCCAGGGCGCGGCGCACGCTGTCGAGCAAGGCATCGCTGGCGAACGGTTTTTCCAGGAAGTCATAGGCACCGGCGCGCATGGCCTGCACGGCCAACGGCACATCGCCGTGGCCGGTGATCAGCAGCACCGGCAGTTCGCTGTCGCGGCCATGCAGCTGTTCCAGCAGTTGCAAGCCATCGATGCCCGGCATGCGGATATCGCTGACCACCACGCCAGGCCAGTCAGGCTCCAGGCGTTCGGCCAGGCCTTGGGCATCGGCCAGGGCGACCACCTTGAGCCCGGCCAGGTCGAGGGTCTGGCTCAGGGCCTGGCGCAGGTGCGGGTCGTCGTCGACCAGAAGCACCTGGGCCTGGCTGTCGATCTGTGTCTCGGTCGTCATACCGAGGGGTCCTCCGTGGGTTGCAGGTTGGCCCCGGGCGCGGCCATGCGCAGCTGCAGGGTCAGCAAGGCGCCACCTTCCGGGTGGTTGGCCAGCAGCAGTTCGCCACCCAGGGCGCGCATCAGGCTTTCGCAGATGGCCAGGCCCAGGCCCAGGCCTTGGGTGCGGGTCTTGGTGGTGAAGAACGGCTCTTTGGCATGCTCCAGGGCCTGGCGGCTGAAGCCCGGGCCGTTGTCGCGAATGTACAGGTAGACGTAGCCCTCGCGGGTTTCGGCACTTAGCCACAGGCGGCGCGGGTTGGCCTTTTCGGTCAAGGCGTCGAGGGCGTTGGCCAGCAAGTTGCCGAGCACCTGGCGCAGGCGTGTTTCGCCCGCCTGCACCCACAAGGTGGCGTCCGGCAGGTCGCGAATCAGCTCCACGGCCATCGCCCGTCGGCGCTTGGCCAGCAACGCCAGGGCATCGTCCAGCGCCGGCTGCAGGGCCACGCTTTCCGGGGCGTGGCGGTCGCGGCGGGCGAACGCACGCAGGTGGGCGATGATCGAGGCCATGCGCCCGGTCAGCTCGCCGATCAGCTTGAGGTTGCCGCGGGCGTCCTCGGTGCGCTGGTGATCGAGCAGGATCTCGGCGTTTTCCGCGTAGCTGCGAATCGCCGCCAATGGCTGGTTGAGCTCGTGGCTGATGCTTGCCGACATGGTGCCCAGCACCGACAGTTTGCCGGCCTGCACCAGCTCGTCCTGAGCCCGCACCAGCTCCTGCTGGGCGTTCTCGCGTTCGAGCACAGCGCTCATCAGGCGGGTGTTGAGGCCTTCGAGGTCGGCGGTGCGCTGCGCCACGCGGTTTTCCAGCTCCTGGCGGCCACGGGCCTCGAAGTCGATGCGGTCGATGTAGTGGCGGCGCCGCTGCATGACCAGGCCGGCCAGCAGCATCAACACCAGCAGGACAGCGCCGCCGATGGCCATGACTGTCTGTACCGAACGATCCACCAGCATCCTGGGCGCGAGGATGCTGACCTGCCAGCCGGTTTCCTTGATGTCGCGGGTTTGCGTCAGCCAGGCGTTGGGGTTGAGCGCCAAGGGCTGCGGCGCCTGGGTCGGATAGGGCTGGATGGCGATGATGGCCTGGCGCTCGGCCTCGGTCAGTGCGCGGGTGGCACGGAAGCGCCAGTCGGGCCGCGAGGTGAGGATCACCACACCATTGTGATCGGTCAGCAGCAACTGCTCGGGGGTGCGGCCCCACAGGGTTTCAGTGTGGTCGAGGTCGACCTTGACCACCAGCACGCCAACGATGCGCTCCCGGTCGTGTACCGCGGCGGCGAAGAAGTAACCGCGCTTGGCCGAGGTGGTGCCCTGGCCGAAGAAGCGCCCCAGGTGGCCGTCCATGGCTTCGTTGAAGTACGGGCGGAAGGCGAAGTTGCGGCCGACGAAACTGTCGTGCTTGTCCCAGTTGGAGGCTGCCAGGGTGTTGCCGCGAACGTCCATCAGGTACATCACTTCGGCGCCGGTCTGCTGGACGATGTCCTTGAGCAGGCGGTTGGCGTTGGTCACCGCTTCCAGCTTGAGCGGGTCAGCCAGCACCGTGCGCAGCGCCGGCATTTCGCCGAGGATCTGCGGCAGGGTCTCATAGCGGTGCAAGGTGCCGAGCAGGTTGGCCACGTACAGGTCGAGGGTCTGGCGGTTCTGTGAAGCCAGTTGGTCCTGGTAATAGCGTTCGGCAAGGTGATGCAGCGGCCACAGCAGTGGCGTCAGGCACAGCGCCAGCAAGGCCAGGCTGCGCCAGCGGGGACGGCGTGGGGGCGTCGGTTTTGCAATCATTGCGTAAATGCGCCAGAAGAGTCTGGCGCAATTATGCGCTACTTGAGGCAGTCGATCAGCGCCTGCTGCCACGGCGGCAGGTGGATGTCCCATTCGCGGGCCAGACGCGTGCAGTCCAGGCGCGAGTTGAGCGGGCGGCGCGCGGGGGTTGGGTACTCGCGGGTGGGTATCGGCAGCAGCTCGGCGCAAGGCAGGCCGCGGGCTTCGAGCTGCGCGGCGATGGCCTGGGCGAAGCCGAACCAGGACGTTTCGCCTTGGGCCGTCAGGTGATAGGTGCCCCAGGCGCCGGCCTGGCCAGCCTGCCAGCGCTCGATCAGTGCGCGGGTGCTGGCCGCGATGGTCGTCGCCCAGGTCGGCGCACCGATCTGGTCATCCACCACCTTCAGTTGCGGTTTTTCCTGCAGCAGGCGTTGCATGGTCAGCAGGAAGTTGCGCCCGTACAGCGAGTAGACCCAACTGGTGCGCAGGATGAGGTGTTCGCCATCCACGGCGGTAATCGCCTGTTCTCCGGCCAGCTTGCTGCGGCCATAGATGCTCAATGGGTTGGGCTGGTCCGCTTCGGTGTAGGGCGTTGCCTTGTAGCCATCGAAAACGTAGTCGGTGGAGTAGTGGATCAGCGGCGCGCCGAGCCGCACGGCCACTTCGGCCAGTACGCGCGGGGCCTCGGCATTGACCGCATAGGCTGTATCCGGCTCGCTTTCGGCCAGGTCCACGGCGGTATAGGCTGCGGCGTTGATGATCAGGTTGGGCGCCAGGCGGCGTAGCGCTTCGCGCAGTGCCTCGGGCCGCGCCAGGTTCAGCTGGTCGCGGCCCAGCAGGTGCGTTTCGCCCAGGCCGGCCAGCTGTGTCCTCAAGGCTTGGGCCACTTGGCCATTGTGGCCACAGACAAGAATCTTCATGGGAACAGGTCCGCGTCAGCCAGCAGTACACCCGCCTGATCCTTGGCCGACAGCAAGGGCGGTACTTCCAGGCCCCAGTCGATGGCCAGTTGCGGGTCATCCCAGCGGATGCAGCGCTCGGCAGCGGGGTTGTAGTAGTCGGTGGTCTTGTACAGGAAGTCGGCCGACTCGCTCAGTACCAGAAAACCATGGGCGAACCCTGGCGGGATCCAGAACTGGCGATGGTCGTCGGCATTCAGGCGGGCGGCCACCCAGTGGCCGAACGTCGGCGAACTGCGGCGGATATCCACGGCAATGTCGAGCACTTCGCCCTGGGTTACCCGCACCAGTTTTCCCTGGGGGTTGTCGATCTGATAGTGCAACCCGCGCAGTACGCCGCGCTGCGAGCGTGAATGGTTGTCCTGCACAAAGCGCGCTTCGACGCCGGTCGCCTTGGCGAACTCGCGGGCGTTGAAGCTTTCGAGGAAGAATCCGCGGCTATCGCCGAAGACCTTGGGTTCGATGATCAGCAAGTCAGGTATTTCAGTGGCGATTATGTTCATGGCGATTCTTTGACCAGTGTGCTCAGGATTCGACCGTACCGGTCATGTGCAGTTTGCCGCCCTTGGCCCTTTGCAGCCTAGATTGTCGGTGGGTCTACGCGTCGGCGCATCAACATCATTTCATCTTTGCCACTTGTTTATCGGCCTTGGCAGTGGCGAGATAAGCGAAAAGTAAAAGAGGTTTCATCTCCATGCCCCTCAGCACCCTGATCCAGCGTTCCAGCCTGCCCAGTCCTTCGCTCAGCGAAGCGCAGGCCCATGCCTTGCTGCAGGCGCATTATGATCTTGCCGGCAGCCTGTGTGCCCTGGGCAGCCAGCAGGACCTGAATTTCCGGCTGGACACGGGCCAGGGGCGCTATGTGCTCAAGGTCTGCCACGGCAGTTACGCCCAGGTGGAGCTGGAGGCGCAGCACGCCGCATTGGCGTACCTGCGCGAGCAGGGCGTACCGGTGCCGGCCGTGCGTCCGGCGCGCGACGGGCAAGCTTTGCTGGCGCTGGACATCGACGGGCAACCGCTGCGCGCACGGCTGCTCGATTATATCGAGGGCCAGCCGCTGACTCGACTCAAGCACATGCCCGCGCGGCTGATGGCCGAACTGGGTGCGCTCTGCGCCCGTGTCGACAAGGCCTTGGCCGACTTCGACCACCCGGGCCTTGCACGTACCCTGCAATGGGACCCGCAGCACGCCCAGGCGCTGATCGAGCACCTGCTGCCGGTACTGCAGGACCCGGCGCAACGCGCCCGCATCGAGCAGACCACGGCCCAGGCCGCCGTGCAGTTGGCGCCGCTGGCAGGGCAGTTGCCGAGCCAGGCGGTGCACCTGGACATCACCGACGACAACGCCGTCTGGGCCCGTGATGACGAACGCCAGTGGCAACTGCAGGGTGTCATCGATTTCGGCGACCTGCTGCGCACCTGGCGTATCGCCGACCTGTCGGTTACCTGCGCGGCCTTGTTGCACCATGCCGAAGGCGATCCGCTGCGGATCCTGCCGGCGGTGCGTGCCTACCAGGCCGTCAACCCGCTGAACGAGGCCGAGCTGCGCGCCTTGTGGCCGCTGGTGCTGAACCGCGCCGCGGTGCTGGTGCTGAGCAGCGAGCAGCAACTGGCCGTGGACCCGGGCAACCAGTACATCCGCGACAATATCGCCCACGAGTGGGAGATCTTCGACACTGCCACCGCCGTGCCCTTTGCCCTGATGCAAGCCGCCATCCTGCAGGCCGGCGGGATCGAACCGAGCCTGCCCGACCTGACCGATTGCGCGCCCTTGCTCCCGGAACTGGCCGGCCAGGCGGTCAACCGGGTCGACCTGGGTGTGCTGAGCACCCACTGCGAAGCCGGTAACTGGGAACAGCCTGGTTTCGACCAGCACCTGCTGACGGCGCAACCCGCGCCGGCCTGCAGCCTGCACGGGCAGTATCGCCTGTCGCAAACCCATATCGACCGTCCCGAAGAACCGGCCACCTGCGCCCTGGGCGTCGAACTGCATGTGCCCAACGGCACGGCGGTGCAGGCGCCGCAGGCGGGCACCTGGCAGCGCCAAGGCGACGGCCGCGGGTGTTTGCGTACGCCGCAATGGTCCTTGTGGCTGAGCGGCCTGGAAGATACCCCGGCAGATGGCCAGGCCGTGGCCAAGGGGCAGGCGCTGGGCAGCAGCTGTGGTTTCCTCAGTGTTCAGTTGAGCCTGGACGGCGACATCCAGCCCCCGTTCTTTGCCACACCTTCCCGGGCCGCGGCCTGGCTGGCCCTGTGCCCATCGCCGGCAGCACTGCTGGGCTTCGATTGCGATGCCGAGCCGCTGGCCGATCCGCAGGCCCTGCTGGCCCGCCGCGAGGCCAGCTTCGCCCGCTCGCAAAAGCACTACTATGCGCAGCCGCCGCAGATCGAGCGCGGCTGGCGCAACTACCTGATCGACATGCAGGGCCGCTCATACCTCGACATGCTCAACAACGTCGCGGTGCTTGGTCACGGCCATCCGCGCATGGCCGCCGAGTCGGCGCGGCAATGGTCGCTGGTCAACACCAACTCGCGTTTCCACTACGCCGCCATTGCCGAGTTTTCCGAGCGCCTGCTCGAACTGGCGCCAGCGGGCTTCGACCGGGTGTTCCTGGTCAACAGCGGCACCGAAGCCAACGACCTGGCGATTCGCCTGGCCTGGGCCTACAGCGGCGGGCGCGACTTGATCAGCGTACTGGAGGCCTACCATGGCTGGTCGGTGGCCACCGATGCCATTTCCACCTCGATCGCCGACAACCCTCTGGCCCTGGAAACCCGCCCGGACTGGGTGCACCCGGTCGAGGCGCCCAATACCTTCCGGGGGCGCTACCGAGGCGCCGACAGCGCAGCCGACTACCTGCGTGATGTCGATGCCAAGCTCGCCGACCTCGATGCCCGTGGTCGCCAGCTGGCCGGCATGATCTGCGAGCCGGTGTACGGCAACGCCGGGGGTATCTCGCTGCCCGCGGGCTACCTGGAGCAGGCCTACGCCAAGGTGCGTGCTCGCGGTGGCGTGTGCATCGCCGACGAAGTGCAGGTGGGCTATGGCCGCCTGGGCGAGTACTTCTGGGGCTTCGAGGAGCAGGGCGTGGTGCCGGACATCATCACCATGGCCAAGGGCATGGGCAACGGCCAGCCACTGGGCGCGGTGATCACCCGCCGCGAAATCGCCGAGGCGCTGGAGGCCGAGGGCTACTTCTTCTCGTCGGCGGGCGGTAGCCCGGTCAGCTGCCGTATCGGCATGGCGGTGCTGGATGTGATGAACGAGGAGGGGCTGTGGCAGAACACCCGCGACACCGGGCGCTACTTCAAGGCACGTTTGCAGGCGCTGGTCGATAAACATCCGCTTGCCGGTGCGGCGCATGGCTCCGGGTTCTACCTGGGGCTGGAGCTGGTGCGCGATCGCCAGACCCTGGAGCCGGCCACCGAGGAAACCATGATGCTGTGCAACCGCCTGCGCGACCTGGGTATCTTCATGCAGCCGACCGGGGATTACCTGAATATCCTCAAGATCAAGCCGCCGATGTGTACCACGCGGGCCAGCGTGGACTATTTTGTCGACAGCATCGATCGCATCCTGTCCGAAGACCTGTAATCAACGGTGAGGCCGAACATGTCGATTGTTATCGAGATGTTCGGCTTTTTTATTCCTTAACGGTTGGTTGGTTAGCTTTTATTGCCGATATATATCGGGTATAAAATCGCCATGCCCTCCCTTCTTCCCAGAGGTTACCGATGAAAACCCTCAACTCCACGCCTCGCGCCGACGGCTTCCACATGCCTGCCGAGTGGGCGCCGCAAAGCCAGGTCTGGATGGTCTGGCCCGAGCGCTCTGACAACTGGCGCCTGGGTGGCAAGCCTGCACAGGCTGCCCACGTGACCCTGGCCAAGGCCATCGCTCGGTTTGAACCGGTGACCGTCGCCGTTTCCGCCGGCCAGTACGAAAACGCCCGTCGCCAGCTCGACCTGCCGAACATCCGCGTGGTGGAAATCAGCAACGATGACGCCTGGGTGCGCGACACCGGCCCAACCTTCGTGATCAACGATGCGGGTGAGGTGCGTGGCGTGGACTGGGGCTTCAATGCCTGGGGCGGCTTCGATGGCGGCCTTTACGCGCCCTGGAACCGTGATGAGGAACTGGCGGCCAAGGTCCTGGAAATGGAACGTTGCCAGCGCTACCACACCGAGGGCTTCGTGCTCGAAGGCGGCTCGATCCACGTGGACGGCGAAGGCACCCTGATCACCACCGAAGAGTGCCTGCTCAACCGCAACCGCAACCCGCACCTGAACCGCGAGCAGATCGAAGCGATCCTGCGCGAGCACCTGGCGGTGGAGACCATCGTCTGGCTGCCGGACGGCCTGTACAACGACGAAACCGACGGCCACGTCGACAACTTCTGCTGTTACGTCAGCCCAGGCGAAGTGTTACTGGCCTGGACCGATGATTCGAACGACCCCAACTACGCACGCTGCCACGCGGCCTATGAAGTGCTGAAAAACAGCCGCGACGCCAAAGGCCGCGAGTTCGTGGTGCACAAGATGCCGATTCCGGGCCCGCTGTTCGCCACCGAAGCCGAATGCGCCGGCGTCGATCATGTGGCCGGCAGCCAGGAGCGCGACCCTTCGGTACGCCTGGCCGGCTCCTATGTGAACTTCCTGATCGTCAATGGCGGCATCATCGCGCCGAGCTTCGACGACCCGGCAGATGCCCAGGCCAGAGCGATCCTGGCCAAGGTCTTCCCGAACCACGAGGTGGTGATGATCCCTGGCCGGGAGCTCTTGTTGGGGGGGGGCAACATCCACTGCCTGACCCAGCAGCAACCGGCACCGGTCAAGCGCTGAGACTGAGTTGAACGAGAAAGGCCCGTCAGATGACGGGCCTTTTTTTGTCATGGCTGATGCCCGGCATGCCAAATGGCATATGTTTTGTATTGATTTCAGGGAGTTAACTCTGCAAGTCGGATATCCGTCTTGTAACAAACACGACGTAAATTAGCCGCTCACGGGCCCAGGGAGTACGTGTAGACATGAATGCAGCAAGTGAGACGGCTTTGCGCCCATCATCAGTGAATCGCCAATCGCTCAGAACGCTGACGCAGTGGTTGAAACACCAGGGAAGCAAGAGGGTCAGGACGACCGACCCACGACGTCTGCTTGACGGCCGCTATCCACAAGGCCTGATCAGTGAAGCGGAGCTGGAAGCATTGCTGGGT
Source organism: Pseudomonas sp. NPDC089395 (assembly GCF_044749525.1). Lineage (NCBI taxonomy): Bacteria > Pseudomonadati > Pseudomonadota > Gammaproteobacteria > Pseudomonadales > Pseudomonadaceae > Pseudomonas > Pseudomonas sp. NPDC089395. The sequence continues at coordinate 45,599 of NZ_JBIVID010000004.1, read as the reverse complement.
GTGTGGCACTGAGCAGGGCAGGAGCCCGCCCCCCCATGGAAAACGCCACCGTGAATGCGGTGGCGTTTTCGTTTGTGGGGTGCCTGTACCGGCCCTATCGCCGGCAAGCCGGCTCCCACAGGGATACCACCGTTCTCAAGGGCAGTGGAGTACCTGTGGGAGCCGGCTTGCCGGCGATAGGGCCAGTGCAGACAAGCCTCAGAAGCTGTAACTCCCCGTCACCACCAGGCTACGCGGATCCCCCGGTTGGATCTGCGCCGCACTGGTCGCCGAGCTGTAGTAGGTCTTGTCGGTAATATTGCTCAACGCCGCCCGCACATCCCAATCATGGGTACGCAAGCCTACCAGTGCATCCCATCGGCCATACCCTGGCATCACCGTGGTGTTCTGGTTATCGGCATAACGCTCGCCCACCAGCGTCAGCCCGGTTTCCGCATACCAGCCCAGCTCCGGTTTCCACGTCACGAACAGGCTGCCGTTGCGCTTGGCGACATCGTTGATGCGGTTGCCTTCCAAGCCGTTGTTGTCCTCGACGATGGTGGCGTCCTGCAGGCCAATGCCACCGCGCACGTACCAGTTGCCAACGATATTGCCGGTGGCGGTCAGCTCGATGCCGCGCGAACGCTGCAGGCCGCTCATCAGGGTGATCTCCGGGTTGATCGGGTCACGCGTGCGGCGGTTGTACAGCTCCAGCTCATAGATGGCCAAGGTGGTGGTCAGGCGATCATCCAGCCAATCGCTTTTTACCCCGATTTCCTTCTGCCGGGTCTCCTCGGGGCTGGTGTCGTTGGTGTTGCCGGGGGCGCCAGGCGTGATACCGATCAGGCCACCGCCGACCGGCGAGAAGGTCTTGCTCCAGGAGGCATAGAACGAATGGTCGCGCCACGGCGTATAGACCACGCCCAGGCGCGGGCTGGTGCTGTTGCTGTCCTGCTTTTCGGTGAGGTCGCGCACCTTGTTGGTGGTTTCCACCTCGAACTGATCGAAGCGCACCCCGGCGAGGATCTGCCATTCATCGTTCAGGCGGATCTGGTCCTGCAGGTACAGGCCACGGCTGTCGACCACGCTGTGGTTGTCGCTCGACACCACCATCTTGCCGTTGTGCTGCAGGTGGCGGTTCGGGTTGTTCAGGTCCAGAGGGGGCACGGGCTTGCCGCCCGCTGAAACCGGTGCGGCGGTGTACAGCGTCGGGTCGCGGCGCTGGTGGCCGAGCTCCAGGCCCAGCAGCAGCTTGTGCTCCACGCCCCAGGTGGCGAAGTCGCCTTCGGCCTCAAGGTTGTTGAACAGGTTGCGGGTGGTCAGGTCCTGCTGCCAGCGCTGGCGGGTGACCGTGTTGTTGCCGGGGTTGTAGGCGGTCACGTAGGTGTTGTCGAAGTCGCTGTCGAGCTGGAACAGGCCGAGGGTATGGCGCAGTTGCCAGGTCTCGTTCAGCTGGTAGTTCAGGCGCGAGCGCAACGACTGCGCGCGGTCGTCGATGTAGTCACGCTGAGTATCGCCGTAGGTGGTGCTGCGGCTCACATCCGCCGGGCGCCCGTTGACCCCGGGGATGCCACGGTCCGGGGTGCGGTTGTAGCGGCTGTACTCGTACTGCACCAGCCAGTTCAAGTCAGGCGAGAGCTGCCAGCTCATCGAGGGGGCGAACAGTTGGCGGCTGCCATCGATGCCATCGCGGAAGCTGTTGTTGTCCTGGTTGCCCAGGTTCAGGCGCAGGCTGACAGTGTCGCTGGGGTCGGCGCTGAGGTCGGCATACAGGCTGCGCAGGTCCTCGCTGCCGCCCTGGGCTTCGATCGAGGAACGCCGGCCACGTTCTGGCGCCTTGCTTACCCGATTGACGATGCCGCCCTGGCTGCCGCGGCCATACAGGACTGCCGCCGGGCCCTTGAGCACTTCGACCCGTTCGATGTTGTGCAGGTCGCGAATGTACTGGCTGTCGTCGCGCACGCCATCCAGGTAGAAGTCGTTACTCGCGTCGAAGCCCCGAATACGGACACTGTCGAAGCGCGTATCGGCGCCGCTGCTGACGTTGGGAATGCCTTCGAGTGCCTTGCCCAGGGTGTTGCTGCCGTAGTCCAGGACATTGGCGGCCTTCACCGTGTCGATGGCTTGTGGCACGTAACGCACGGGCGTGGAGGTGCGGGTGGCGGTGCTCACCTCCTTGACCCGTGGGTTGTCTTCTTCGCGTTCGCTGTCGGCGGTTACCGACTGCTCGGGCAGGGTGGTGGTGGCGGCGCTGGCCAGGCTGGCGCTGAACAGCAGCGAGAGGCCGAGGGTCAGGGGTGAAAGGCGGCAAGGGGCAAGCATGGAGGCATCCAGACCTGGGGCAGGTGAAAAAGGATGCAAATGGTAATGCTTGCTATTTGCTGTCGCTTGGCTATTCGTAAAGACTTGTCTTTACGTATGTATCACTTTGTTACTAACCCATTGGGAGTAGGGGGCCTTGGGGAAATTGTCATTGCTATCAAAATGAGATTTCTGACAAGAGACAAATTATCCACCTATGGCGCGAACGTGCGTGAAAATGCACCGTTCCTGCGTTTGATCAAGGTTAGATCGACCTGCTTTTCACGACTTTTTGACATTTGTAATCGCACACCGCTAGGATTCGGCCAACGCTTGCTGGCCATGCCATGGCCAGGCTGCTGTACAAGGCCCGCCACGGGCTTTTCAGTGTGGATCCGCATAGCGTCGAACCTACGAAGGGGCGTTGGTTCCTGGCGTCATATTGCACAGCGTTTTTGATTAAGAAATAAGGAAAACAACATGTTGAAAACCAGGATCAGCCTGGTCGCCCTGGCGATGATCGCCGCGACCCAGGCCCAGGCCAACGAGCAGGCCGAGAGCAAAGGCTTTATCGAAGACAGTCACGCAAACGTTCTCCTGCGTAACGCCTACATCAACCGTGACAAGAAGCACGGTACCGATGACCAGATGGAATGGGGCCAGGCCTTCATCGGCAACTTCTCTTCCGGCTTCACCCAGGGCACCGTCGGTGTCGGCGTCGACGCATTCGGCCTGTACGCCGTGCGTCTGGACGGCGGCAAAGGCCACAACGGCGGCGCCGGTATCGACTTCTTCAAGCCGGAGAACACCAAAGACGCCAACGGCAACGCCAGCAGCCCGCATGACCTGTCGCGTGCCGGTGCAGCCGTGAAGTTCCGCATCTCCAACACCGTGCTCAAGTACGGTGACCAGATGCCGACCCTGCCTGTGCTGCAGTACGACGACGCGCGCCTGCTGCCGGAAAGCTTCACCGGCACCCTGCTGACCTCCAAGGAAATCCAGGGCCTGGAGCTGAACGCCGGTCGCTTCACCCAAGAAGCGCGCAAGAGCGCCGAGCGTCGTGACGGTGGCGGCCTGAAGTCGATCAACGTCCTCGGTGGTAGCTACAAGTTCACCGACAACTTCACCGCTTCGCTGTACACCGCAGACAACGAAGACGTGATGAAGAAGCACTACCTGGGCTTGAACTACGTCTTCCCGATCGCCAATGACCAGTCCCTGACCCTGGACTTCAACGGCTACAAGTCGGACATCGACAAGAAGTTCGTCGAGTCTGCCGAGCTCAACGGCGACTCCAACACCATCTGGAGCCTGGCCGCGACCTACGCCTACGGCGCGCACTCGTTCACCCTCGCGCACCAGCGCAGCACCGGCAGCACCGGCTACAACTACGGCTGGTACCAGAACGAAGGTGGCGTGGGTGACGGTGGCTCGACCATCTACCTGGCCAACTCCTACTGGTCCGACTTCAACGCCGAGGACGAGCGCTCCTGGCAGCTGGGCTACGGGCTGGACTTCGGTGCCTACGGTATCCCGGGTCTGACCTACAAGCTGGCCTACGTGGTGGGTGACAACATCAACACCCGCAACGCCGCCAACCCAGAAGGCTTCGGCGAAGGTAAAGAGCGCGAGATCTTCAACCAGATCCGCTACGTGGTGCAGGATGGCCCAGCCAAGGATCTGTCGATCAAGCTGCGCAGCTCGTTCCTTCGCACCAACAACGCTGTACAGCAGAACGGCTACAACGACGACGGCAACGAAGTCCGCGTATTCGTCGAGTACCCGATCAGCATCTTCTGATCTGATGGCCTCGCGGGCTGCTTCGCAGCCCGATCGCCAGCAAGCTGGCTCCCACACAAAGCAGGCCAGCATCGCTCCTGTGTGGGAGCCGGCTTGCCGGCGATGAGGCCCTACGCTGGTTCCACTTCCTCTTGGCGAGTTACCTTCGCCGCCATCCCGTCCCCTGTCTCCGGCGCAAAGCTGTCACTGCGCGCCATCCGCCACATCCGCGCATAGAACTCGCTCTGGATCGAGCCGCTGAGCAATTCGCCAGGCTTGAGGAATTGGTGCAAGTCCGAAAACAGGCTGATCTGCCCGGTACTGATACGCCGCGCCAGGTGCTTGGGCTTGAGCGCCGACGGGTGCTCCAGGCCGGCTGCAGCCAGCATCTCGGCCAAGGCATGCAGGGTATTGCGGTGGAAGCTGGCAACCCGCTGGGCCTTGTCCGGCACCACCAGCGCGCGCTGGCGCAACGGGTCCTGGGTCGCCACGCCGGTCGGACACTTGTTGGTGTGGCAGCTCTGCGACTGGATGCAACCGATGGCGAACATGAAGCCGCGCGCCGAATTCACCCAGTCGGCACCGAGGGCCAGGGCGCTTGCGATATCGAAGGCACTGACGATCTTGCCCGCCGCGCCGATGCGGATGCTCGATCGCAGGTTCAAGCCCACCAGGGTGTTGTGCACGAACATCAACCCTTCGCGCATGGGCACGCCCATGTTGTCGCTGAACTCGCGCGGCGCCGCACCCGTACCGCCTTCCTTGCCATCGACGACGATGAAATCCGGGGTAATACCAGTGGCCAGCATGGCCTTGGCGATGCCCATGAATTCCCACGGATGACCCAGGCAGAACTTGAAGCCCACCGGCTTGCCGCCGGACAGCTCACGCAGGCTGGCGACGAAGTGCAGCAGCTCCACCGGCGTGCGAAAAGCGCTGTGCGCGGCGGGCGAGATGCAGTCCTCACCCACGCGCACGCCGCGGGTGGCGGCGATTTCTTCGCTCACCTTGTGCCCCGGCAGGATGCCGCCGTGGCCCGGCTTGGCGCCTTGGCTGAGCTTGATCTCGATCATCTTCACCTGCGGGTCGCTGGCCTGGGCGGCGAAGCGTCGCGCGTCGAAGCGCCCGTCATCGGTACGGCAGCCGAAGTAACCACTGCCAATTTCCCAGATCAGGTCGCCGCCATGTTCACGGTGGTAGGGGCTGATGCTGCCTTCCCCGGTGTCGTGAGCGAAACGGCCCAGGCGCGCGCCTTGGTTGAGGGCGGCGATGGCGTTGGCGCTCAGGGCGCCAAAGCTCATGGCCGAGATATTGAAGATCGACGCCGAGTAGGGCTGGCGGCACTTTGGCCCGCCGATGGCGATGCGGAACGACGCCGGGTCTGGGGTTGCTACTGGCAGCATCGAATGGCTGATGAACTCGAAGCCGGGTTTGTAGGCATCGTTGAGCGTGCCGAAGGCTTTCTCGGCGCTCTCGTTCTTGGCCCGGGCGTAGACCAACGAGCGCTGCGAACGGGAGAAGGGCAGCTTGTCGTCGTCGCCTTCGATCAGGTACTGGCGGATTTCCGGGCGAATGGTTTCGATCAGGTAGCGGATGTTGCCCAGGATCGGGTAGTTGCGCCGCACGGCGTGGTGGCTCTGGCGCAGGTCGTTGAGGCCGACCAGGCTGAGCAGGGCGGTGACCACGGTGAGTGGCCAGAGCCAGGCGTGCTGGGCGAGTAATGGCAGGCTGGCGAAGGTGAAGAGCAGGCAGAGGGCCAGGCAGGCGTAGCGGCTGGGTAGAGAGTGTTTCATGGGTCCATCGCAGACAGGATGACCGGGTCAAGGATAGGCAAACTGGGCGGTTGGAAAACCAGGCGAATCGGTAAAACACTATTACGGTTGCGGGGTTGCTGCTGGCCTCATCGCCGGCAAGCCGGCTCCCACAGGTACACCACAGGCTTCAAGACTTGCGCTGTCCCTGTGGGAGCCGGCTTGCCGGCGATTGGGCTGCAAAGCAGCCCTATCCGGCCTCGGTGCGGGCGATGCTCAGCAGGTAGCCTTCGTTGCGCAGGGTGAGTATCTGCACGTTAGCGCCGGGTGCACGGCGCAACTGCTGGCGCAGCCGGCTGATGCACATGTCCACCGAACGGTCGTCGGGGAGGTGTTCGCGGCCAAACGCGCTGCGCGTCAATCGATCGCGTGATACCACACGGTTGCTGGCCACCAGCAGTTCGCACAGCACTTGGTAGTCGGAGCGGGGCAGGGTCAGCGATACGCCGTCGGGACGGGTGAGTTGGCGTGTGGTCTGCTCCAGCTTGAAGCCGGCGAAGCGCTGTACTTCGGCAGGAGCATCCGGGCATTGGGGTTTAATGTGGTCGTCATCGACAACGACCGACAAGGTCGTGCTCATCGGGTAAAACACCGGCAGGGAGGTCGTGGAGGGTATGCCGGCTATCGTAACAAAAAATCATCTGCAAATACGAAGTATTCACAAATGAGTGTTCGGGGTTTTGGTAGCCGTCCCAACCGTTTCAGCCTGCAGATGCTCACCTAGGCTGTCCCAGTTCTCTCCAAACAATTCCACCGGGTGCATGGTTCGGTCCGCGCCATTGCCGCAAGCCAGCGCTTTGGCCGGGCAGTAGAGGTCGCAACCCCAGCAGATGCGCTCGGGGTGGCTGGGGTTGTGGGGGAATTTCTTCGCCATGGCAGGCCTCCAGCAGTCATCGTCATCACCAGACTATGCCCGCTACCCCCGCCAGGCTTGATCGAAATCAAGCGTTGCTGCAACTACCCTGCGGATCCCTTCTTCGAAGAGTCTGAGGCGTAGCCGACCTGGCGCAGGCTGCGCGCTGGCATTCACTGGGTCATTGAGTCCGGTGTTGCCGTCTTGTGATTGGGAGGAGGATTGCCAGCTGATCACACAACAAAAAAAGGCCCACCTTTCGGTGAGCCTTTTTTGGTACTGCGTATGGTGCGGCACCAGGAGTCGAAAATCTTCATAAATGTATGAATTATAAAGTATTTGTTTTAAATTTATCTGAATTCTATCTCTAAAACTATCCTTAGATACTCCCTCAACGGTTGTAGGCGCTGAAGAGTCATATTTATGGAAAGTGCGCCGATTTATTGTCGTCTCTCGCGCTCGTATGATAGTTCCACTGCCAATGCGCCCTGCGTAAATCATTTTTTTGGTGGCTGTTGTCTGTTGTTAATCGGCTAGTTAATGTTGTGGTGTGTGACTTTGACTCGTGAGGTGCATTTCTATGTTTGACGGAAATAGTGCGGAAACTAGTAAGGATGTGGGGGTGCATAGATCATACAATAAGGGGCTTGCGCGCTTCCCTTATGGATGAAGTCGTCATAGGCTGTGCGTGTATCTTCACCTCGCAGGCGCTCGGTCCAACACAGGCAAGCAGCACAGGAGAACGGTGTGGCAAGCAACAAGCGATTTATAGCTTCCGCCCCTACACAGGCGTGGCTCAGCCAGTTCGACCCTGCTGCACAAGGCGATATGGTTAAAATGCTGCAAGCGATGCGACTGGTGACCCGCGACCATTTCGCAGAATCCATCCGTACAAGATTGCTGCAGGCATCTGAGCGAGTCTGCGGGCGCGTGGGTCTTTATGTGGAGCGCGAGGTGCCACCTAAGAGGCGTCCTCCAACCCCGTTGTTCGAGCAGTCTGAGGTTAGACCTCGGCGAGCATTCGGGCCTGGTCCTGACCCTATCCAGCCAGCTGCAGACCAGCCAGGCGATGTTGGGAGCGAAGGAATCGTGGCCCAACTGATATCCGAACTTTGTCGCGAACTGCCTGATAAATTTGTTAGCCACCCTGGTCCCGATGCCTTGCGATCAAAGAAAAAGCCTATAAAAAGCTTGATCTTGGTCACAGATCTCATTGGCAGCGGCGAGCGTGCTGAGCGTTATTTAGATGCAGCCTGGCGCGTATTCTCTTTCAAAAGTTGGTGGTCCGGTCGTCATTCAAACGGATTGACCTTTGATGTCGTAGCTTACGCCGCGACCACTTCAGGAAAATCAAGAGTCCTTTCTCATCGGCTATCACCTCGTGTTTGCCTCGTTACCGAGTGCCCTACTATAGATACCGCATTCGACCGAGAACAAGCTGCTGTAATCAAACGAATCTGTGCTCAATACAGCCCGCACGCTGGCGCTCCAGACTTCTTGGGTTATCAGAACACAGGGGCACTGATTGCATTCGCCCATGGAGCCCCAAACAACTGCCCGCGCATCCTCCACAAATCCAGCGCCTCATGGATGCCTCTTTTTGCACGGCGCGTCACTGCTGCGACGCGATCCGAGTTTCATAACGAATTGGATCATCAGGAAATTCAGCAGCGCTTAGTAAATATGCGTCACAAACGGTTGTCCGAGGGATTTGATTGGAGTCGGGCCGCCAGAGGTACGCTCGAGACGTATCTGGTGCTTGCAGCCTTGTCTCATCCCCCAAGAACGATAGAAGTAGTGGCGCGCCGAACCGGGCTGACATTTCTGGAAACGGAAGCCGTTCTGCGCAAGGCGAGGGACAAGGATTGGTTGGATAAGAGGTATCGGCTGACAGACCAAGGGCAGGCGTACTTGCGAGCTGCGAAAAAAAAGCGTCGAGTTGCTCTGCCCGTTAGTGGTGTAAAGATGTACTATCCTTCTGCGTTGAGGGTCCCAGCATGACTTTCTAGTGATCTCAGCGTCGAAAGGCGCTGATTCGGATGGCGACGGTGTCGTCACGACGGGGCGCAGACTGCTGTGGCTTCGCGTTAGAGCTTCCGCATGAGGTTAGCCGTCTCCCGCAGTGACCCTGCGGGGCGGCTCGAGGTCTCGCCTTCACAGCGGGAGATGACTTACCCTTCGGGTATCAAAGGTAGATGGAACGCTGGAACCCTCAACTCTTTCGCAAGCGGGCCTCAGGAATAGATCCCGAGGTTTTAGAGCATTGTATTGCGGTGGGCAAGCGTATCACCGCGCTCAACCGGTATGTCCAGCCGGTCTTTACGCTCAAACACCTCGCAGTATTGAGTGGAGTTGATTACGGTTTTATCCGGCAGACGGTCGCCCGGCGTACAGATGCCTATACGGAGTTTCGTGTCAAAAAACGTAGCACACAGGATGGTGACCCTCGCTATAGAACTATATGCGTACCATCGCCAGGACTCATGCAGGTTCAACGCTGGATTGCACAAAATATCTTGGCTCATGTGCCAGCTCATGTCTGCAGTGTTGCATTTTCCAAAGGCAATAGTCTCTACCAAGCTGCGGAGCCGCATTGTTCGGCAAAATGGCTAGTAAAACTGGATATTCGCGACTTCTTTGAGTCAATCAGTGAAGCTTCAATCTACCTCGCAATTCGAAGCTGTGGCTTTGAGTCGCTAATTTCATTTGAAATGGCGCGGCTTTGCACTCGAGTAGTAGATAAAGGAACGTACGAAAAGGCTCTCTTAAAAACTAAGGTCAAGCAGCCATCTCCGTACGTCATCGCTCAATATGCCCAAGCGCAGCAGGGGCACTTGCCCCAAGGGGCGCCCACTAGTCCGATGCTGGCAAATCTAGTATGTCGACAACTCGACGAACGTCTATCTGCGATCGCTGAGAAATTCGATGTCCGGTACACAAGATACGCCGATGACATGACCTTCTCCTCAGACGATGCCAAGTTCGGGAGAGATCGTGCTCAGAAGTTGATTCAAACGGTTTACAAGCTACTTGCTTGTCAAAGCTTGAGTCCCAATACGGCTAAAACAACTATCGTCCCACCGTCTGCACGCAAGATTGTGCTAGGTCTTAGTGTAGAGGAGGCCGAGCCGCGGTTAACAAGGCAGTTCAAGGCATTATTACGGCAGCACATCTACTATCTCTCACGCGAGGATATCGGTGTCATAAAACACTCCGCTACGCGCGGATTCACTTCCGTTACTGGTCTGCGTCACCACTTGGAGGGCTTGCTCGCTTTCGCAGCGCAAATTGAGCCCGAATGGGCAGCGATTTATCGCAGTCGCTTCCAGTCTATAAAATGGCCGTAGTTATTTTTCTGCGACGAAGTTTGGTGCGGCGAGGCACGCAAAGCGTGCCCGTTGGGTTGGCGGGTTAGCCGTTTTTTAAATTGGCATCTAAATGAACTATTTTTCTGAACCAGTCGTGTGGTTTGTCTGTTTCTTCGTATAGTCGGTGAACTTTATATGAAAGATCAGTGTCTCTGAATTTGTCTGTCTCTCTTCTGTCTTTATGAACGCCGTATCCGTCTATTTCTACAATGTGTTCCAATTCCCAATTTGGTTTTCCGTTATCGTCGCCATAAAATAGCGCCAAGTCATGCGTGATGTCTTTTTCTGGGGACTTAAACTGCGGAACAAAAAGCAGTGCCGAAGGCCCGCCACGCTTATCTTGTGGAAGCTCATCAAGATCCCATGCGAACCAAGGTTCCCAGACCCAGATACCTTCATATGTGCGCGATCCAAACCGAGCAGTCGACGTACTCACGTTTGGGGTGCTTGGGCAGCGCAGACGAATGAAGTTGCATGCACCAAGAATAAACATTTGCTCCAGCTTCGAATCACACCTAGCCAGTATTTCGAGCGCTTTTGGGTCAAGCACGGGCGACCAGTCAATGTGGAGCATGCTCTTACAAATGTATTCGACATCTTTGTTCTTCAAAGCTTACTCCGATGGTGAAAAATTTTGGTTAGAGGGTGGTGTATAGCGTAGCTGGGGAGCCTTGAAGCGGACAGGTTTATTTCTATTTTGTTGGGACCGTGATTAGCATTTTTCTGCTGGCGCTCGATTGCCGTCGGGCGCGACTGTGAGAATCAGCTCTCACTCAAAGGCTTAGAACCCATGACCTTCCTAGACGCCTAGCGAGCAGCCGTGCAGTAAGCACATAGTAATACCGCGTAGCCTCACTTCTTTTTCCCAAGCGATACACAAGAAGCCAAGCAACATGTTTCCTCTGCCAAGCCCAAGGTGTTTCCAACTGCCAGCGTTCAAGTATCTCAGATTGGATGAGCTTTGCTTGGCGTAAATGGCGCTGCCGGGTGGCGTACGACCCCGTCAGCACCCCAGCCAAGAACAGCTCCATATCGAATGGTTTACTCATGCGCGCCCTCCAATGTAGGCCGCGACCACGTCGATCCGACCGTGCCCCAGCTCATAGCTGATTTGCATTCTGGCCTCACGATCTAGGTGTCTATCTACCTGACAACATTGGCCGCCACTGATTGGCGCGGGGTGTTGGGTGATCTGCTCGTAGCGCTCACATGCGTACGCCGCTCGTAGCTCATGGAAGCCTTTAAGGTTGTGTGCATGTAGGATGTCCCTTGCCGGGCGGACAATGTCCTGGAGAACGTGAAAGTAGCTTTCGTGTGGCGCAATCAGGTTGCGGCTGCCCGCAGGCGACACCCGCTGTGCAAATCTAAGCGCGCCCCGAGCATGTTCACCCATCGAAATCCAACGTGGTGCCGAGGCGCCGGCGCGGCCGCCCTTGGTGCCATCTTGAATGTTAATCCTGGCTAGATCGCAAGCCTCACGGCTTAGCCGTGGCAGGTCAGCCAAAATGGCCTCACGCAAGCGCATGCCGGTGCTCGCGCTAACAGAACAATCGCGGCGGCGCGTAGCTGATGTTGGCGGCAAAGTGCCTCGACGATCTGTATAACCTGCTTGCGGTCCTGGCCCTGTGGCACAGACTGGCGAGCCCCGGTGCGCTGCGTACCCAACGCCTTGCTCGGACTTGGCAATTTCACATTTTGATCACCGCGAAGCGCCGCCATAGTCCTGTTAACGCTGGATAGCCGGTTTTGTGCGGTACTGATGGCGAGGTCACCGCGCCCTATCGCGTCGCGCAGATACGCCGCGTAATCGGCCAAAACCTTCCGATCAATCTGCCGCGCATCATTGATACCGGGCCCCTGTTCGGAGCGGCACCACTTCACGAATGCCTGCCACCGATCACTGTGTGCCTTGACCGTGCCGTAGTGGCCGCCGCCGAACATGTCTTTCAACGCCTGCGGCCCTGCGTAGCTCAGTTGCCTGCCGTAACCGAAATTGCGGCCATCGCGTCTACCTACCAATGCCATGTTGATCACCTCATCTACCGTTCTCCGATCCTCGCCCCACGTCATCCCGCCAAGAATGCTGAGTGTTATCAGGGATCAAGGCCCCTGCGACCTGTGGGGATGTCCTCTAACGCGGGACTGGCGGCTCCTTACGACCGGGAGCAAGGGCATCTCATGACCTGGCCTCCTGAACACCGTTACCGGTGGGCGGGTGGAGGCAGTACTGGCTGACGAAACCAGCGCCTGGAGATCCTGAGTCGGGTGAAGGCAGCGATGTGATGACCGGGGCATGCCTGACTGTCAGTCAGGTGCAGTCCATTCCTTGGTCTGCGGCACCATCATCTACAGCGCTGTTGCTGATGACATCGGCGTTTGTCACGCCGATTGTCACGAGTGAAGTTGCCGCAAAGCCAAATGCGATGAGGGCTGCAGCAGTGTCAGGAGTGCCCGTCTCTTTCCAGTGAAAGAGACGGGCACAGGTTGGCGCACGCGAAATGGCCAAGCGGATAGGTTGCTGCAGGGCAGCGAGGTACGGTGTATCTGGCGCACGAGCGCTATATGTGTAAGAGCATCCATCACGTGGGTAGTGACCGGGCGAGCTGCCGGATGCTAATCGCCCTTGGGGAGAACCACCGCGGGAGCGGCGTGACCTTGAAGGTTCGGGTCACCTGGGGTGCTGTCATCGACAGCGCTTGCGACTCCCGGTCTACGCCTGTGGACAATATTCGTCAAGTGGCGTGATATCAGCGATTTAGCGCCTGTGGATAAAACTATCCCCCGGTGGACATCAGTGGTTTTCCACAGACGTAAGCTATGCCAGCAGTTTTTTTCTTAGATATGGTCCTTTCAAACGGGGCGGCTTTGCAGCCCCGTTTGAAAGGACCCGCGCGGAGGAGCTTCATGCGGTGCTGTGGGTAACTTCACAGCGAGTTGAGGTGTTGGTGCGGCGGGGGTTACTCGGTCCTCTTGGCACTGCGAAGACGCGTGACGTTCGCGCCCGTCTGCTTGGCAAACTCATGCGGCGTCACATGGTCTTCGCGGTTTGCCTCCAGAAACCGGCTCCACCAGGTCATGATCATCCGGCGCTCTTCGAGGAACTCGGCCTTGTGGGTATAGGCGGCCCGCACGTTGTTGCGTTCCTTGTGGCTCATCTGCCGTTCGATAGCTGTCTCCGACCATAGGCCAGACTCGACCAGCGCACTGCACGCCATTGCGCGGAACCCGTGGCCGCAGATATCCACCTTGGTGTCGTAGCCCATCGTCCTGAGCGCGGCATTCACCGTGTTCTCGGACATCGGTTTCCACGGTTTGGCATCGCCTGAGAAAACCAAGTCGAATTTGCCGGTGATCGCGTGGATCTGCTCCAGCAATGCCACTGCCTGCGGCGATAAGGGTACAACGTGGATATCCCCGGCCATCTTTGTACCCCTTGTGGAAAAGGGCACACCGTCCAGCGCCGGGCGGGTGTCGGGGATTTCCCAGATTCCGCGCTTTAGGTCGAACTCGTTCCAGCGGGCGAAGCGCAGTTCACTGGAGCGTACGAATACATGCAACGACAGCATCACTGTAAGGCGTGTGAGCGGGCGACCTCTGTAGTCCTCAATGCAAGCCAGTAGCTCCGGGAGTCGTGATAGGGGTAGTGCGGGTCGGTGAGTTACCCGTGGTGTCTTGATCGAGCCATTGAGGTCGTGAGCCGGGTTCGCCGTGATCAGTCGCAGCCGTTTGGCTTCACGCATGATGCTTTGCAGGTAGTTCTTGATCCTGAGCGCCACGTCGATGGTGCCGCGCTTCGTCACGGCTTCCAGTGGCTGCATAAGGTCGTGAGTGTCGAGCTCAACGATTGCCCTGGCACCGAGAAGAGGGAAGACGTGGTTTGTTGCTTGTACTGGATGGGATCTATGCCGTTGGCGAGCTGCTGCTTGATCTCGAAGCGCTTGCGGCGTGCGTCGCCCAGCCCGACCACCGGATAGCTGCCGAGGGCGGTCAGGCCTTAGCGGCCATCTGGTTTCACGTGCCTGAGCCGCCAGCCTTTGCGGCCGTTGGGTTGCACAAGCAGGTAAAGACCATCGCCGTCGAAGAGCTTCTACTCGCGCTCTCTGGGCTTTGCCGTGCGGCAGGTGGTATCTGTAAGCGGGGCAGTGGTGCGGGCCATAAAGGTAGTCTCACCACTACCCTTATTAGCACTGGCTACCCTCGGAATCCGACGGAACGCCAAAACGAAAAAACCCGCCATAAGGCGGGTTTTTCGGGGGTTCCAGAGATTTTGAAAGCTTTCTATGGAACCTTGAATGGTGCCGGCACCAGGAATCGAACCCGGGACCTACTGATTACAAGTCAGTTGCTCTACCATCTGAGCTATACCGGCAATGGGGCGTCATTATAGCGATCGGTTGGCGCCTGTAAACCACTTCCTTTCGATTGTGCGTAAATGATCTAAGTCACCGGTCTGAAAGGGGAATTTTCCTACCAGCCGCGGTGGATGGTATTGACGTTCGGCTCGGTCTTGGCGGGGTTGAAAAACAGCTTGTCGTTGTCGCAGCCGCGCTTGCGGCAAGGGCTTTCGACGGCGCGCAGGGGCAGGCCGTTGTCGCCGCCCAACTGCATGCCGGGGGTGTTCCAGTCCAGGTTGCTGCCGTGGGGCTTGGGGGTGCCGCTGGTGCAGGCGCCCAGGGCCAGGGTGCAGGCCAGGAGGATCAGGGGTTTGGCTTGGGTCACGATGGGTTAGTCCGGTGGGCCATTGTCGGTTCTGGCGCAACGCCAGACGGTCGCGAGGCTGGGGGGCAGCGTGCGACGTAGCTTTCTGATGATTTGGGTTGCGGATGATACACCGGTGATGTGGGCGGGGGTGCAAGGCTTTTGTTTTGGGATGATTATTCCGGCCCTTTCGCGGGACAAGCCCGCGAAAGGGCCATCAGCTTGTAAGCGGATTCTGAACCTGAAACCAAATGCTTCAGGAAAAATCACAAAGCGAATTATCCTACGCACGCTAGCGAAGTTTCACTGTTGGCGGGGGAGTGGCCCAGGGATACGGTTCCGGGGTCGCCAATTCCTGGTGACCGGGTGTGAGAACCCGACGTGAATGTTTCGCAGCGTTATGGCGACCGTGCACGGGCAGACTCCGGTCTGGCCGAGCTTCCTACATTCACTCGGTTTCTCACCCCGTGTACGGTTGCCACCTCTGTTCCGTGAGAAAGAACAGGAGCGGCATCTCCTCTTTGAATGTAGGAATTGCCAGCATGAAGAAGATCGTCCCAGATCCACCCCGCCAAAAAATCCTCAACTCCCCGTTCTTTTCCATCCACAGCGACATCACTCCGCCCGACGCCCTGATATACGCCTGCGAGCTGCTAGGCGGTGTCGCAGACACCCTCGACCAGTACTGTCACCTCCACGCCGGCGAACCCGGTCTGAACATCCTCGGCAACGCTGCGCACGCGACCGATTCGGCACGGGTACTGGCCGAGCATGCGCTAGCGCGAATAAATGCTGACAAGGAAGGGGAGTAAAACCATGAACGACAAACCCACAGCCCTCCTGACGGCGGGCGTTGAAACCTTCCTTGAGGTCGGCAACCCACCCATCGACCTGCTGCGCGTACAACCCGGCATTCCCTTGGACGATGCCTACGAGCAGGTTTCAATCCTCCTGGGCTACATCAAGCACCTGGTCCGCGAAGGCGATATGGAAGATGACCACAAGTTGCTGGGAGCAGCCGACTATCTCAGTGCGTTGGCCAAGGCCTTGATGAACGATATCGAGATGGCCAAGAACCGCCTGCATTGAGGCCCCGCGTCTACGCACAAGAAAAGCTTATGCACAAGAGGCATGACCTGCTTGCGCGAAAGGCATGCCGGATGACGCCACCGCTGGTCTTTGCGCAAACGCCTGTTTTTACTGGGCTTGAAGCACCTGAGGGAATAACCGAGCGGCTTTAAATAGCGCTCGGCTTGATGCAGTCATCAAAAGCTTGTTCACAGACTTATCCACAGGTTGTGCTGCGGCTAACGGTCGCGTTCGGCAAGCAGAAGCAGGTTGCGTGGGGTCAGTGGATAGTCGCAAAACGTGCCAACGCGAACGGTGTAGCCGTGTTCTTCGAGGAACAGGGCGCGATCCAGCACCAGCCACAGTTCCAACGGCCGGCGAAACAGGTTGCGCAACCGTTCGAGGTTGCGCACTTCGGCCAGGCGCTGCCAGCCTGCCGCTTCGAGAGTTGCCCAGTCTGGGGTAGAGGTCAGTTCAAGCCCGCGCAGCTCGGCCAGGTCGCGGCAGTACTGCTCGAAGGGCTTGTGCAGCCAGGCAGTGGGCAAGGAAGGGGTGGGCAGGTACTCATCGCTCTGGCGCTGTTGACGCTGCAGCAAGTCGAAGCCCAGGCGTCGGGCCATCGAGCAGTCGCGCTGGTGGCGAACCCGCTCGCCGGCGGTGACGGTTTCGCTCAGTGGCAGGCCAAGGTCGAGCAGCGAGAGCTGCAGGGGTGAGCGCTGCGCGGCTGTGGATAACGGCTGGTAGTGATCGCTCTGGATGCGGTTATAGCAGCACGGGGCCACGGCCAGATGGCGGCAGCCTTGCTGGCTGGCGGTGCGCAGCAGGTGTACGTGCAGGTCGCCGCAGGCGTGCAGGGCCACCACGCTCTTGTCGCGGCCCAGGTGGCGGGCGCTGTCGGCGGCTAAGACGTCCTGGTGCACGTGGGTGGCCGGCAGGTGGTGATGGTCGCTCAGGGCCTGGCCGGCGCTGACCAGTTCGGCGTCGTATTCCAGGCAGGTCAATTGCTGGCCGGGCTGCAGCAGGCGGCGGCCGAGGTGGCCTTTGCCCGAGCACCAGTCCAGCCAGTGGTGGGTTTGCTGGCCAAAGCTCAGGCGACGGCTGAAGGCTTCGATCTGCTGCCATTTGCGGCCGGGGACGTTGACGTCGAGGCGGTGCCCGGCAGGCGGCAGGCCGATGTCGGGCAGGTCGCCCACGGCAGATAGATGTTGGGCTTGCTGGGCCAGTTGCGGGAAGGGGGCCGGGAGCGCTTGTGGATCGATGGCTGCCTCGGCGTCGGCCAGGGGGCATTGGCGCAGGTAAGCGGCGAGTTCGGGGTATTCGGTTTCCCAGTCAAGGCGCAGGGCGGTGAACGGGCGGGGTTTCCACAGCTGCTGGTGGTCGCTCAGAAACTGGTCGAGGGCCTGGAAGCGATCAGTTAGGTGGTGGCTGTAGAGAAAAGAGTGCATGGGAGGAAGTGGGGTAGGGGGTGGATTTTGGGGCCTCATCGCGGATCAATCCGCTCCTACAAGAACCGCGTGGGCCTGTGGTAGGAGCGGATTTATCCGCGATGAAGTCAGTGCGGTCTCAACGGCCCTGGGAGGCATCCACGCGCAACCAGCGCTCCAGCAGCTTGAAGCCTTGCACCAGCACGAACGAGATCACCAGGTAGAACACCCCCGCGGCAAAGAAGATCTCCACCGGCAGGTAGGTCCGGGCAATGATGGTCCGCGCCATGCCGGTCAGTTCCAGCAGGGTCACGGTACTGGCCAGGGCGCTGGCCTTGAGCATCAGGATCACTTCGTTGCTGTAGGCCGGCAAGCCGATGCGCGCCGCGCGCGGCAGCATGATGTAGAACAGCGTCTTGCCACGCGACATGCCCAGCGCCCGGGCGGCCTCGATCTCACCCTTGGGGATGGCCTGCAACGCACCGCGCAGGATCTCGGCGATGTAGGCGGCGGTGTGCAGGGTCATGGTCAGCACGGTGCACCAGAACGGATCGCGCAGGTACGGCCACAGGCTGCTCGAACGCACCAGGTCGAACTGCGCCAGGCCGTAGTAGACCAGAAACAGCTGCACCAGCAGCGGCGTGCCGCGGAAGAAGAAGATGTAGCCGTAGGGCAGGGCGCGCACGTACCAGTGCCGTGACGAGCGGGCGATGCCCAGCGGGATGGCCAGGATCAACCCGGCGACAACCGCGATGGCTACCAGCTCCAGGGTCAGGGTGGCACCCTGGGCCAGGCGTGGCAGCCACTTGATGATCACTTCCCAATTCATTATTCGGCCCTCGCAAAGCCGCGAGCGGCGCGTTTTTCCATGAAGTGCATGCCGGTCATGGCAACGATGGTCAGGCTCAGGTAAATGCAGGCGGCGACCATATAGAAGGTGAACGGCTCCTTGGTCACGGTCACGCCGATTTGCGCGTGGCGCATGATTTCTTCCAGGCCGATCACCGAGACCAGCGCGGTGTCCTTCATCAGGATCATGAACAGGTTGCCAAGGCCGGGCAGGGCGATGCGCCACATCTGCGGCAGGATGATCCGCGACAGGATGCGCGCCTTCGACAGGCCCAGCGCCAGGCCGGCCTCACGGTGGCCTTTAGGGATCGCCAGGATGGCGCCACGGAATACTTCGGTGGCATAGGCGCCAAAGCACAAGCCAAGGGCAATCACGCCGGCGGCGAAGGCACTGAGTTCCAGGCCAGGCATGTTGAGGGCTGCGCCGATGCTGTTCATCAGCCCGACGGTGCCGAAATAGATAAGCAGTACCCACAGCAGTTCGGGCACGCCGCGAACCAGGGTCGAGTAGAAGCCGCCAAGCCATTGCAGTGGCTTGATCGAGGAAGTCTTGGCCAAGGCGCCGAGCAGGCCCAGGACCAGCCCCAGCAGCAAGGCGCAGAGCGCCAGTTTTACGGTCATCAAGGTGCCAGCCGCCAGGGCCGGACCGAATCCGTGCAGGTCGATATTCATGGGCAGGGTCGTTCTAGGGACCGGCACGCCGCAAGGGCGTACCGGTCGGGGCGAATCAATAGATGCTGAACGGGAAGTACTTGTCGTTGATCTTCTTGTAGGTGCCGTCGGCGACAATTTCCTTCAGAGCGGCATTGAGCTTGTTGCGCAGCTCATCGTCGCCCTTGCGAACGGCGATGCCGACCTTGTCGCTGTCGTTGACCGGCTCACCTTTGAACTCGTAGTTCTTGCCGGCCTCGGATTTCAGCCAGTCGTAGTTGGCGTATTTGTCAGCGAGGATGGCGTCGAGGCGGCCGGAGGTCAGGTCCAGGTAGGCGTTTTCCTGGCCGTCGTACAGGTTGACCTTGAATTTGCCGTCCATGCCGCCGTGATCGTCCAGCCAGGTCGCAGCCTGGGTGGCGCGCTGGGTGCCGATGGTCTTGCCCTCGAGGGATTTATCGTCGGTTTTGAAGTCGACGTTCTTCGGCGCGATGAACTGCTGCTTGTTCGAGTAGTACGGATCGGTGAAATCAACGGCCTGCTTGCGCTCCTCGGTGATCGACAGCGAGGAGATCAGGAAGTCGAATTTCTTCGCGTTCAGGGCCGGGATGATGCCGTCCCAGTCAGAGGTGACGACTTCGCATTCGACCTTCATCTTGGCGCACAGGGCGTCACCGATGTCCTTGTCGAAGCCGACGACCTGGCCGCTGGCATCCTTGTTGTTGAACGGTGGGTAGGCGGCTTCGATACCCATGCGCAGTTTCTCTGCGGCCATGGCATTGGCCGACATCACCAGCGTGGCGGCAGCTGCCAGGAGGAATTTCTTGTAGGTCTGCATTCGTGTTGCTCCGTTAGCGGTGGCTGGACATGAATTGCTTGCAACGCGCCGAGGTCGGGTTCTCGAAGACCTGCTGCGGCGATCCCTGCTCTTCAACCAGGCCCTGGTGCAGGAAGACCACTTCACTGGACACCTGGCGGGCAAAGTTCATCTCGTGCGTCACCAGCAGCATGGTACGGCCTTCTTCGGCCAGTGCGCGGATAACGTTTAGCACTTCCTGGACCATTTCCGGATCGAGCGCCGAGGTCGGCTCGTCGAACAGGATGACTTTAGGCCGCATGGCCAAGGTGCGGGCGATGGCAGCACGCTGCTGCTGGCCACCGGAAAGCTGGGCGGGGTAGCTGTGGCGTTTGTCGTAGATGCCGACCTTGTTCAGCAACGCCTCGGCGGCTTCGATGGCTTCGGCCTTGCTCTGGCCGAGCACGCGGCGTGGGGCCTCGATGATGTTGTCGAGGATCGACATGTGCGGCCACAGGTTGAAATTCTGGAAGACGAAGCCGATTTCGCTGCGCAGGCGGTTGATCTGGCGGTTGTCGGCAGCGATCAGGTCGCCGTTTCTGGCGGCCTTGAGCTTGAGGGCTTCGCCAGCCACGAGGATTTCGCCCTGGTGCGGGTTTTCCAGCAGGTTGATGCAGCGCAGCAAGGTGGACTTGCCGGAGCCGGACGATCCCAGGATGGAGATCACGTCACCGTCACGTGCGGTCAGCGAAATGCCCTTGAGAATTTCCTGCTCGCCGTAGCGTTTGTGCAGATTGCGGATTTCCAGCGCGGGCGTGGCCTGGGCCATGTGCGGTCCTCATGTGTTCGGGTGCGTTCCCAGCTGTTGGCGGCCTTCCTGGCGTGCGCCAAGCTAGCATAGCGGCATCAGGGCGGCCAACAGGGTCGCAGGGGGCTCGGGGCAATGCCGGGGCAGTTTGTCGCATCGCTGCAGCGCAACGTCGCGCCGATGTCCGCGAAGGTCTCGCCCAGCCCCAGAGCCTTGATGAAAAAAGGCGCGATGGTGCCAGCTTTGGGCAAGACTGGGAAGCGGTTTTGACCCTGTCGCGGCTAAAGCCGCTCCTACAGGCAACGCTGGCGGTTGTAGGAGCGGCTTCAGCCGCGACGGGGGCCGCGCGGTCGAGGGTTGTACCAAAGGTTGCACTTTTTCTGCTTTGCAATAGTGCAAAGGTGTTACCGAGGGGCACCTTTGGTGCGTTTGTAAGTGGGTATTTCCGTAATCCTGCATTTATCTGTGCATTTGGCGACCTTTCGGTCAGGACTTGGCCGAATGGCCTGCAAGCCGCACCCTTTACGGCTCGCCAGATTTATCTGACGAATGCATTCAGCACATGGCCCGCTTATTGCCCTATGGAATCCGCCGATTGCAGCGACGCCTAGATCAACCCCAGGCGCGCTTCGTATTCAGTCGGGTGGTCCACTCCTTACAAAGGTAGTTTTCATGAGCGGTAACAATTCCAATGACCTCGCTCAGGGGCTCAAACAACGGCATGTAACCATGCTGTCTATTGCTGGCGTCATCGGTGCCGGTCTGTTCGTTGGTTCCGGCCACGCCATTGCCGCCGCCGGCCCTGCCGTGCTGCTGGCCTATGCTGCCGCGGGCACCCTGGTGGTGCTGGTGATGCGCATGCTCGGTGAGATGGCGATCGCTTCGCCGGATACCGGTTCGTTCTCTACGTATGCCGACCGCTCCATTGGCCGCTGGGCCGGTTTCACCATTGGCTGGCTGTACTGGTGGTTCTGGGTATTGGTCATCCCGTTGGAAGCCAACGCGGCTGCAGCGATCCTGCATGCCTGGTTCCCGGCGGTCGACCTGTGGGCCTTCTCCCTGCTGATTACCTTGGCGCTGACGGCGACCAACCTGTGCAGCGTGAAGAACTACGGTGAATTCGAGTTCTGGTTCGCCCTGCTCAAGGTGCTGGCAATCATCGGCTTCATCGTGGTCGGCTGCGCTGCCATGTTCGGCTTTGTGCCGAGCAGCCAGGTCAGCGGTGCCAGCCACCTGTTCGACACCCAAGGCTTCATGCCTAACGGCCTGGGCGCTGTGCTGGCAGCCATGCTGACCACCATGTTCTCGTTCATGGGTACCGAGATCGTCACCATCGCTGCCGCCGAATCGAAAGACCCGGGCAAGCAGATCAGCCGCGCCACCAACTCGGTGATCTGGCGTATCTGCCTGTTCTACCTGGTGTCGATCTTCCTGGTCGTGGCCCTGGTGCCATGGAACGACCCGGCGCTGGCCGAGACCGGTTCCTACCAGACCGTGCTGAGCCGTATCGGCGTGCCGAACGCCAAGCTGATCGTCGACATCGTCGTGCTGATTGCTGTGACCAGCTGCCTGAACTCGGCGCTGTACACCTCGTCGCGCATGCTGTTCTCGCTGAGCAAGCGTGGTGATGCCCCGGCGATCGCCCAGCGCACCACCAAGGCGGCTACCCCGCATGTGGCGGTACTGCTGTCGACCGCGGCGGCGTTCCTCTGCGTGTTCGCCAACTATGTGGCGCCGGCCCAGGTGTTCGAGTTCCTGCTGGCCAGCTCCGGCGCGATCGCGCTGTTGGTGTACCTGGTCATTGCCGTTTCGCAGCTGCGCATGCGCAGCCAGCGTGAGGCCCGTGGCGAGAAGATCGACTTCAAGATGTGGCTGTTCCCGGGGCTGACCTGGGCAACCATCGCCTTCATCGTTGCCATTCTGGTGGTGATGGCGCTGCGGGAAGATCACCGTGCCGAGATCATCGCGACGGCGCTGCTGAGCATTGGTGTGGTGGCGGCGGGCTTGCTGGTGCATCGCAAGCGTGAAGCTGCTGGGCGGGTGGCGCTGGATAACTGATCCGCGCTGGCTGCAATGAAAAGGCCGCGTCCTGTGAAGGGCGCGGCCTTTTTGTTTGTCTGAACCGGCCCTATCGCCGGCAAGCCGGCTCCCACAGGTACCCCACCCGCTTCAGGCCAGGGCAAATCCCTGTGGGAGCCGGCTTGCCGGCGATAGGGCCCGTGAGGCCTCAGCCAAACTGCTTCTGCTGTTGCTGCTGCTTGGCCACCAGCTCCGAGGCTGCGATATAGGCCTCCTGGAACTCGTCGCTCTCCAGCCAGGCCATGGTGGTGTCTTCGTCAGCGCCATCCAGCCACGTGCGGTAGGCGTTGAACACCAGCACGATGTAGTCGGTGGCGTGCTCTTCCTTGTGCCCCTTGAGCACCAGTGCCAGCAGCGGGTCGACCAGGAACACCGAAATCATCGCGACCAGGCTGGTCTCCTGCGCCGCTTTCATCTTCTCGAACAGCTCCTTGTAGCTGTCCGACTCCATGGCCTTGTTGAAGACTTGTTCGATGCTGGCGCTGTCGCCGGCGCTGGCTTTGACCGCCTGGCCGCTACGGACCATACGGTTCTGCTTGGCCTTGCTGGCGGCGCGTTTGGCGCGTTTCTGCTGCTTGGTGCTGGTGGCCATGGGGCGAGTCCTTGGGTGTGTCTGAAAAGTGCGCGTATTGAAGCGCAGTTGCCTGCAAAACCCAAGTGCGGCCCCGGCATTTCAACGGCCAGGCGCAGGCGTTTCATCCTCCTCGAACCCATGCGACGCCCGCCCAACCAGCAACCCATCCGGCGCATGCGCCACGCTGTGGTCCTTGCCCGGATAGTCCAGTGAATGCAGAAAATGCCGGATGCAGTTGATCCGTGCCCGCTTCTTGTCATCCGACTTGACCACCGTCCACGGCGCAGCTGCGGTATCGGTATGGAAGAACATGGCTTCCTTGGCTGCGGTGTAGTCCTGCCATTTATCCAACGACTTGATGTCGATGGGCGAAAGCTTCCAGTGCTTGAGCGGGTCGTCGCGGCGCGAGATGAAGCGGCGCAGTTGTTCTTCGCGGGTCACCGAGAACCAATACTTGAACATCAGGATGCCGCTGTTGCACAGCATGCGTTCCAAGTCTGGCGCCTGGCGCATGAACTCCAGGTACTGCAGCGGCGTGCAGAACTCCATCACCTTCTCGACCCCGGCGCGGTTGTACCAGGAGCGGTCGAAGAAGACCATTTCACCCGCCGTGGGCAGGTGCTGGATATAGCGCTGGAAGTACCATTGGCCTCGCTCCTGGTCGGAAGGCTTCTCCAGCGCCACGACCCGCGCGCCACGCGGATTCAAGTGCTCCATGAAGCGCTTGATGGTACCGCCCTTGCCTGCGGCATCCCGCCCCTCGAACATGATGACCACACGCTGGCCGGTTTCCTTGACCCAGCTTTGTACCTTGAGCAGCTCGATCTGCAGCGCATGCTTGGCCTTGTCGTATTCCTGGCGGCACATGCGGGTAGGGTACGGGTAGCAGGCCGGCAAGCGAGCCCGGGTGCTGTCCTCGCGGCTGCCTCTGGGCGCGCTGGCGACTTCGAGTGCGGCAGGTTGCTGGCTGACCTGGATGATGCTGGCTTCAGGCTTGCGCTGGCGGGGGCGGCGAGCACGTGGCGTGGGTGAGGCGCTGGTCGAGGATGAGTCGGGGGCGGGGAGAAGGAGGGGGGATTCTTCGCTCATGGAGGTCCTTGCGAGGT
Organism: Pseudomonas sp. NPDC089395; assembly: GCF_044749525.1. Classification (NCBI taxonomy): domain Bacteria; kingdom Pseudomonadati; phylum Pseudomonadota; class Gammaproteobacteria; order Pseudomonadales; family Pseudomonadaceae; genus Pseudomonas; species Pseudomonas sp. NPDC089395. The sequence continues at coordinate 21,455 of NZ_JBIVID010000004.1, read as the reverse complement.
GGTTCGAGTGTCCGCCTGCAATTGTGGAGTCGAGCGAATAGTGGCTTGTTGATACTGGTCAATGACGCGTAGCGGTGTTGCGTGCGTCAGTGGACGAACAGGGCGCGTGCAGCTGAAAAATGACAGACAACAAAAAACCCGCACTAGGCGGGTTTCTTGTTGTCGCTTCGGGTAACTTTGCAACCACCAGAAGCTTGAAGGTGGTGCCCAGAGACGGAGTCGAACCGCCGACACGAGGATTTTCAATCCTCTGCTCTACCGACTGAGCTATCTGGGCGACGAGGTGAATTAAATAGATTTCCAGACCGCTCGTCAACGACTTTTTGAAAAAATTTTAAATTAATTCCGTCGCTTACGATTTCTGGGGTCATTCGGCCGGTGGAACGTAGCCTTCCGCCTGGGCGTATTCTTCGCCGGCGAAAAACTTCTCCATCTCGCCCTGGAGGAACTTGCGGTCCTCGGCGTTCATCATGTTCAGGCGCTTTTCGTTGATCAGCATGGTCTGGTGCTTCTGCCAGTCGGCCCAGGCTTGCTGCGAGATGTGATCGTAGATGTCCTGGCCCTTGGCGCCGGGGAAAGGGGCGCGCTCCAGGCCTGGCAATTCTTCTTTGTACTTGCGGCACATCACGGTGCGGGTCATCGGGCGTCTCCTGAAATCAGTTCGTCGGCCGCGCGTTTGAGCAGCTTCTTGACCGGGGCGGCGAGGCCCAGGCGCGGCGGGGTGGCGAGGTTATACCAGAGCCAGTCGGCCTCGGCCACGTGCGTGCCGACCGGGTCGACCCGCACCAGCCATGACTCGATGGTCAGCTGGAAATGGCTGAAGGTGTGGGTCAGGCCGTCCAGCGCGCGGCTGTCGGCCAGGCGCAGGCCGTGCTGGTAGGCGAGGTCGTCGAGCTGTTCGATGTCATCCAGTTCGGGCAGGCTCCACAGCCCGCCCCACAGGCCGCTGGAAGGACGGCGGTACAGCAGGATCGCGCCTTCTTGGTTGGCCAGCAGCGGCATCAGCGTGCGCCGTTGTGGCAGCGCCTTGCGTGGCTTGGGCTCGGGGTAGCGGGTTTCTTCACCGTGCAGGTGCGCTTCGCAACCACGCTGCAGCGGGCAGATCAGGCAGCTGGGCTTGCTGCGGGTGCACAGCGTGGCGCCCATGTCCATCATCGCCTGGGTGTAGTGGTTGGCGCGCTGCTGCGGGGTAAAGCGTTCGGCCGTGGCCCACAGCTGGTTGGCCACCTTGGGCTCGCCGGGGTAGCCGGCCTGGGCGGTGTAGCGGGCCAGTACGCGCTTGACGTTGCCGTCGAGGATCGGCGCGCGGATGCCCATGCTGATGCTGGCGATGGCCCCGGCAGTGGAGCGACCGATGCCGGGCAGCTCGGTGAGCTGCTCGACACTGCGCGGGAATTCGCCGCCATATTGCTCGACGACCATTTTCGCGGCCTTCTGCAGGTTGCGCGCACGGGTGTAGTAACCCAGGCCGGTCCACAGGTGCAGCACTTCATCCTCCGGCGCCTCGGCCAGCGCCTGGACGGTCGGCAGGGCCTGCATGAAGCGGTCGAAGTAATTGAGCACGGTGCTGACCTGGGTCTGCTGCAGCATGATTTCCGACACCCACACCCGATACGGGGTGATGCCCTGCTGCCAGGGCAGGTCGTGGCGGCCGTGCTGGTCGTACCAGGCCAGCACGGCGCTGGAGAACTGCTCAGGGTTCATCGTTTGAACAGCCCCTTGAGCGTTTCTTTCAGTTCTGGACTCACTTTGTCTCCGAGTTTTTCATCGATCTTGTCTTGCAGGCGGTTGCCGGCCAGCTTCGCCGCGACCTTGCCCAGGCCGTCCTGATCCAGGCGGCAGGCTTTGGCGCCAAGCTCCAGCGGGCCACGGCAGCGCAGTGGCAGTTCGACGCCCACATAGCGTTCGTTGACCTGGCAAGCCGGGTCAGGCATGGCGCGCTGGTCACCCTCGACGAGCACGCCGACGTTGTAGTCCATGCCCAGCACGCGCAGGTCGAGGTCGCCCTGGCCATTGACGGTCAGGCCGGGGATACGTGCCTTGAGGTCGGGGTTGCTGGCCACGCCGTTGCGCACCACCAGGCTGCCGCGCAGCTCTTCGAACGGTGTGTCCTTGCCGCGCGGTTCACCGCTGAGGGTCTTGCGGTTGAGGGTGGCGATGGCCTGGCACAGCTGCTGCTCCAGGTTGGCGTTGACCAGCACGCCATCATTGATGGTGAAGTTTGCCTTGCCGTTGAGGGTATCGACCAGTGCCTTCTGGCTGTTACCCGTCGCGGTCAGATCGCTGGTCAGGGTCAGCAGGCCTTTGACCGGCGGGGTCTGCTCCTTGCCTTCGCTTTTGATGAAGTGCTCAACCGGCACGCGGGTGATCTTGGTGTTCACGCCAACCTGCGGCACCGCTGGGCGCACGTCGACACTGCCCTTGGCGTCGAAGCTGCCGTTGTAGAGGCCGCCGCGCAGGCTTTGCAGGGTTACCAGGCCCCCTTGGGCGGTGGCCTGCAGCTGGGCGTCGCTGATCGGCAGCTTGTCGAGGGTCAGCGAGCCGAAGGACAGGTCGGCTTGCAGGTCGAGCACCCGCAGGCGGTCCACCGGCAGCAGCTTGTCATTGCTCCAGGCCACCTGGGTCGGGGCGTTTGGCAGCGGCGAGTTGCCTGGGCTGGCCACGGCGCTGGCCTCTTGCTGCTGCACTTCGCTCTGGCGCGCGGCCGCTGCACCCTTGGCCTCTTCGCTCTTGGCCAGCAGGTAGCGGTCGGCGTCGAACTTGTCGCCTTTGAGCTGCAGGCGCAGGGCCTGTTTGGCGAAGTCTTCCACGGCCACGCGGCCGGTGAAGGTGCTGTCGTCCAGTTTTACCGCCAGGTCGGCCAGGGTCAGGCTGTTCGGCGTGCCCTGCAGGCGGGTCACCAGCTCCAGCTTGGCGAAGGCGGCCGGGTCGTTGGTGGCGGGCAGCGGGTGGCCGATGCTGTCGAGGAAGGTGCGCAGGTTGAACTGGGCGATCGACAGGCCACCGCTGAGCTGCGGCTCCTTGTCCAGGTCGCGCAGGTTCAGTTCGCCGAGTGCGCGCAGTTGGTTGGCCGAGATCTTCAGGCCGTTCCACGATGCAACGTTGGCCGCCATGTCGACCAGCAGCTGGCCCTGGGCGGCGAAGGTTACGGTCTTGCCGCCGGTTGGCTCGCCCGAGGTCTCGCCCGACAGGCGCATGTCTTCGAAGTTGTAGCGCTTGAGCTTGCGGTCGAAGCGCAACTCGCCGGCCAGTTCGGTACGGGCCTTGAGGCTCGGTTGGCTGGCACCGAGGAAGGCGCTGGCCTTGAGCGCGATGTTCGCGCCTTCATGCACGGGGCCTGTGCTCAGCTGGATGCTTTCGGCGCTGTAGCTCTTGCCGCTCTGGGCATCGGTGTACTGCACCCGGGCGTTGTTCACGGTCAGGCTGTCGATGTCGAGCTTGAGTGTGCGTTCGGTGCCGCCGTCCGACGGCGCGGCGGGTTGCTCGGCGGGTGCAGGAGCGTTGGCGGTGGCACCACCCTGTGGCGGCAGCGGTTTGCCGATGTCTTGCCAGTTGCCATGGCCCTGCTCGTCGCGGGTCAGGGTCAGGTTCAGGCCCTCGACGCGCACGTCGCTCATCTGTATTTCGCGGCGCAGCAAGGGCAGCACGCGTACCGACAGGCCGAGCATCTGCAGGTCGGCGAACGGCTCGGTGGGTTTGTTCAAGGTGGCGATGCTGGCCTCATGCAGTTCCAGGCCCAGCCAGGGGAACAGGCTCCAGCCGATGTCGCCGTTGAGGGTCAGCTCGACATGGGCCTTGTCGCGCGCCAACTGGCGGATCTCGTCTTTGTAGTCGTTGGGATCGAAGAGGTGGGTCAGGGCAAAGCCCAGTGCCACGATGATCAGCAGCAACCCGAGAAGCCCCAGTCCCAGGATTTTGCCGAACGCTTTCATGGGCGAGTCCTTGTAGTCCGTTTTTTGAATTTCAAGCGGCTGAGTATAGCGCCGCCGGGGTGGGCCCTGAGAATCCGACAAGAGATACAGGGCATTTCCTACTAATGGATCAGGTAGTGCTGGTTTCGACAGCCTTATTTTTGACAGTTCCGCGCTAGCCGTTATGGCCCTATCGCCGGCAAGCCGGCTCCCACTGGTATGTCGATTGCCCTTGAGAACAGTGTGGTCAATTTTTGGGGGCCGGCTTGCCGGCGATGGGCTGCAAAGCAGCCCCTTGAATTGCCATATGTCATCCGCGTTCCAAGCTTGAGCGTTCTGGGCCTATAATGGAGCCCTTTTCGCCCAATGATTTTGCGGAGCTGGTGATGGTCGAACGTAAGGCTTCCGTCGAGCGCAATACCCTGGAAACCCAGGTCAAGTGCTCGATCAACCTCGATGGCAGTGGCAAGGCTCGATTCGATATCGGCGTGCCTTTCCTTGAACACATGCTCGACCAGATCGCCCGCCATGGGCTGATCGATCTGGATATCGAATGCAAGGGTGACCTGCATATCGACGATCACCATACCGTCGAAGACGTCGGTATTACCCTGGGCCAGGCATTCGCCCAGGCCATTGGCGACAAGAAAGGCATCTTCCGCTACGGCCACGCCTACGTGCCGCTGGATGAAGCCCTGTCGCGCGTGGTCATCGACTTTTCCGGTCGTCCGGGCCTGCAGATGCACGTGCCCTTCACCCGCGCCACGGTCGGTGGCTTCGATGTCGACCTGTTCCAGGAGTTCTTCCAGGGCTTCGTCAACCACGCCCTGGTGTCCCTGCACATCGACAACCTGCGTGGCCACAACACCCACCACCAGATCGAAACCGTGTTCAAGGCCTTCGGCCGCGCCCTGCGCATGGCCGTGACCCTGGACGAGCGGATGGCCGGGCAGATGCCATCCACCAAGGGATGCCTGTAAATGCAGACGGTAGCCGTAATCGACTATGGCATGGGCAACCTGCACTCGGTGGCCAAGGCGCTGGAGCACGTCGGCGCCGGCAAGGTGCTGGTCACCAGCGACGCCGCGGTCATTCGCGAGGCTGACCGCGTGGTGTTCCCAGGCGTCGGCGCGATTCGCGACTGCATGGCCGAGATCCGTCGCCTGGGCTTTGACAGCCTGGTCCGCGAAGTCAGCCAGGACCGTCCGTTCCTCGGTATCTGCGTGGGCATGCAAGCCTTGCTCGACCACAGCGAAGAGAACGATGGCGTCGACTGCATCGGCCTGTTCCCAGGCCAGGTGCGCTTCTTCGGCAAGGGCCTGCAAGAAGACGGCGAGCACCTGAAAGTGCCGCACATGGGTTGGAACGAGGTCAGCCAGACCATCGACCACCCGCTGTGGCACGACATCCCGGAGCGTGCGCGCTTCTACTTCGTGCACAGCTACTACATCAATGCCGGCAAGCCGGGCCAGGTGGTCGGTCGCGGCCACTACGGCGTCGACTTCGCCGCTGCGCTGGCCGAAGGTTCGCGCTTTGCCGTGCAGTTCCACCCGGAGAAGAGCCATACCCATGGCCTGCAGCTGCTGCAGAACTTCGTCGCCTGGGACGGTCGCTGGTAAATGAGCAGGTCGAAGACCAAGGCCCCGGTCATCACCCTGGCCCCCGAACAGGAGCGCGAGGCGCTCGATACCCTCAAGCGTTTTCTCGAAGACCGTTTCGAGTTGCAGCTGGGGTCGTTCGAAGTGGCCGAGGTCCTCGACGTGTTCAGCAAAGAGATTGCACCTCATTACTACAACAGGGCGATTGCCGATGTTCAGCTGCACCTCAAGGAGCGGTTCGAGAGCATCGAAAGCGACCTGTGGGCACTCGAGAAGCCCTGAAACCCAACAAATAGACAGGTTCCCAAGATGCTGATTATCCCCGCTATCGATCTGAAGGACGGTGCCTGCGTGCGCCTGCGCCAGGGCCGCATGGAAGACTCCACGGTATTTTCCGACGACCCGGTGAGCATGGCCGCCAAGTGGGTCGAGGGTGGCTGCCGCCGCCTGCACCTGGTCGACCTCAACGGCGCCTTCGAAGGCCAGCCGGTCAACGGTGAGGTAGTCACTGCCATCGCCAAGCGCTACCCGAACCTGCCGATCCAGATCGGCGGCGGCATCCGTTCGCTGGAAACCATCGAACACTACGTCAAGGCTGGCGTCAGCTACGTGATCATCGGCACCAAGGCGGTCAAGCAGCCTGAGTTCGTTGCCGAAGCCTGCAAGGCATTCCCGGGCAAGGTCATCGTCGGCCTCGACGCCAAGGACGGTTTCGTCGCCACCGACGGCTGGGCTGAAGTGAGCTCGGTGCAGGTCATCGACCTGGCCAAGCGTTTCGAGGCCGATGGCGTCTCGGCGATCGTCTACACCGACATCGCCAAGGACGGGATGATGCAAGGCTGCAACGTGCCATTCACCCAGGCACTGGCCGAAGCTACCCGCATTCCTGTGATCGCTTCCGGTGGCATCCACAACCTGGGCGACATCAAGGCCCTGCTGGACGCCAAGGCCCCGGGCATCATCGGCGCCATCACCGGCCGTGCCATCTACGAAGGCACCCTCGATGTCGCCGAGGCCCAGGCCTTCTGCGACAACTACCAAGGCTGAGGACTGAACCATGGCACTGGCCAAGCGCATCATCCCTTGCCTGGACGTGGACAACGGCCGTGTGGTCAAGGGCGTCAAGTTCGAGAACATCCGTGATGCCGGCGACCCGGTGGAAATCGCCCGTCGCTACAACGAGCAAGGTGCCGACGAAATCACGTTCCTCGACATCACGGCGAGCGTCGATGGCCGCGACACCACGCTGCATACCGTCGAGCGCATGGCCAGCCAGGTGTTCATCCCGCTGACCGTGGGCGGTGGCGTGCGCACCGTGCAGGACATCCGCAACCTGCTCAATGCCGGTGCCGACAAGGTCTCGATCAACACGGCCGCGGTGTTCAACCCGGAGTTCGTGGGTGAGGCGGCGGACCGTTTCGGTTCGCAGTGCATCGTGGTTGCCATCGATGCCAAGAAGGTGTCCGGGCCGGGTGAAACCCCGCGCTGGGAGATCTTCACCCACGGCGGGCGCAAGCCGACCGGGCTGGATGCGGTGGAGTGGGCGAAGAAGATGGAAGGCCTGGGTGCCGGTGAGATCCTGCTGACCAGCATGGACCAGGACGGCATGAAGAACGGCTTCGACCTCGGGGTTACCCGGGCCATCAGCGATGCGTTGGGGATTCCGGTGATTGCTTCGGGGGGGGTGGGTAACCTGCAGCACCTGGCGGACGGGATTCTGGAAGGGCATGCCAGTGCGGTGCTGGCGGCGAGTATCTTCCACTTTGGTGAATTCACCGTTCCGGAAGCCAAGGCCTATATGGCTTCGCGCGGGATCGTCGTTCGCTGAGAGATTGCTGGGAGGGCTTTGCCCTCCTTTCGCGACACAAGGCCGCTCCTACAGAGGAACGCATTCTCCTGTAGGAGCGGCCTTGTGTCGCGAAAGGGCCGCAAAGCGGCCCCGATAGCTTCACCCGTGATTCTTGCCAAGCAAGGCGTGATAAAGCTCGGTATCCCCAAGTATCCCCACCACCTTGTCGTTATCCTGAAGCACCAGCTTGTTACCCGTCTGATAACGAATCCGCAGCGCTTCGCGCATGCCGATATCGGCATTCACCAGCGTCGGTCGACGCTCCAGCAGGTCCACATCCTCCCCCGGCGCCCAGTTCTGCAAATCCAGCCCGTTCTGCCCCTGGCGCGCGCGCTTGAGCGAGCCGCCTTCGCCCAGGTCCAGCCACGAGTCGATACTCGGGTCCAGGCACACCGAGCCATTGATCCGCTTGCAGTTGTCCAGCGTGCGCATCAGGCTGCGGCCGCACAACACGTTGAGCGGGTTGGTGTGGGCCACGAAGGTCCGCACATACTCGTCAGCCGGGTTGAGCACGATCTCTTCAGGCTTGCTGTACTGGATGATCCGCCCGTCCTTCATGATGGCGATGCGGCTACCCAGTTTCAGCGCTTCATCGAGGTCGTGGCTGACGAACACGATGGTCTTGTTCAGTTTGCTCTGCAGGGTCAGCAACTCATCCTGCAGGCCCTGGCGAATCAGCGGGTCGAGGGCCGAGAACGGCTCGTCCATCAGCAGGATGTCGGCATCCATCGCCAGCGCACGGGCCAGGCCCACGCGCTGCTGCATGCCGCCGGAGAGTTCGTCCGGCTTTTTATTGCGCCACTGGGTCAGGCCCACCAGCTCCAGTTTTTCATCGACCAGCTTGCGCCGCTCTTTCTCCGGGCGGCCCTGCATTTCCAGGCCAAAGCTGATGTTTTCGCGAACGGTCAGCCAAGGCATCAAGGCGAACTTCTGGAACACCATGGCGATGCGCTTGGTGCGCATCATCTTCAGCTCTGCCGGGGTGCAGTGGGCAATGTCGATGTGCTTGCCTTCGTGCTCGACGAACAGCTTGCCGCGGCTCACGGTGTTGAGGCCGTTGATGCACCGCAGCAGGCTCGACTTGCCCGAACCGGACAGGCCCATCAGCACGCAGATCTCGCCCTTGTTGATGTCCAGGTTGGCCTTTTCGACACCCACCACCAGGCCGGTCTGCTTGAGGATCTGCTCGCGGGTCTTGCCCTGGTCGAGCAGCGCCAGCGCTTCGCGCGGCTTGTTGGAGAAGATGACGTCGACGTCTTCGAAGCGAATGATGCTCATGCCTCACCCCTTACCGGCAGTTCCGGTTGCTTGCAGATACGGTCGAGCATGATCGCCAGCAGCACGATCGCCAGGCCCGCTTCGAAGCCCAGGGAGATATCGGCGGTGTTCAGTGCGTTGACCACAGGTTTGCCCAGGCCGTCGGCGCCGACCAGGGCGGCGATCACCACCATCGACAGCGACAGCATGATGCACTGGGTGACGCCCGCAGCGATGCTCGGCATGGCATGGGGCAGTTCGATACGGGTCAGCAACTGGCGCCGCGAGCAGCCGAAGGCCTTGCCGGCGTCCAGCAACTCCTGCGGCACGTCGCAGATGCCCAGGTAAGTGAGGCGAATGGGCGCTGCGATGGCGAACACCACCGTGGAGATCAGCCCCGGCACCACACCCAGGCCGAACAGGGTCAGGGTAGGGATCAGGTAAACGAAGGTGGGCACCGTCTGCATCAAGTCGAGTACCGGGCGCATGGCGGTATAGAACATCGGTTTGTGCGCGGCGAGGATGCCCAGCGGCACGCCGATGGCCACGCAGACCACCGTGGCGAAGGTGACCTGCGCCAGGGTTTCCATGGTTTCCTGCCAGTACCCCAGGTTGAGGATCAGCAGGAAGGAGAGGGCGACGAATACGGTCAGTGCCCATTTGCGCTGAATCAGGTGCGCGAGGGCGGCAAACAAGGCAATCAGTACGAACGGGTTGAACCAGGTAAGGGCGCTGGTGACGCCATGGATCATGAATTCCAGGCCTTGCGCAATGGCGTCGAAGTAGCTGGCGCCGTTCTGGGTCAACCATTCGACGAATGAGGCGATGTACTGCCCCAGGGGTATTTTCTGATCGATAAGCATGATAGCGAGCTTCCACCTGCAAATGATTGAAATCAGTCCGAGGCGGGCATAGGCCCGCCCCGCGGTGTTGCCATAGCGTCTTGCGTTATTGCGTCAGTTTGGCCTTGGCCGCCTCAAGGCCGGGTTTGCCATCCACGGTGGTCACGCCGGCCAGCCAGGTGTCCAGCTTGCCGGGGTTGGCCTTGAGCCATTTCCTGGCGGCGTCGTCGGGCTTCATCTTGTCGTCCAGGACATAGCCCATCATGGTGCTTTCATCCTTGAGCTCGAACGACAGGTTCTTCAGCAGTTGCCCGACGTTGCTGCATTCCTGTGCATAGCCCTTGCGGGTGTTGGTAAGAACAGTGGCCTTGCCGAAGTCGGGTCCGAAGAAGTCGTCGCCCCCGGTCAGGTACTGCATCTTGAAACGGGTGTTCATCGGGTGCGGTTCCCAGCCCAGGAACACGATGGCTTCGCCACGCTTATCCGCCCGGTCGACCTGCGACAGCATGCCGGCCTCGCTCGACTGCACGATCTTGAAGCCGGCGTCCTTCAGGCCGAAGGCGTTCTTGTCGATCATGCTCTGGATGGTGCGGTTGCCGTCGTTGCCGGGCTCGATGCCGTAGATCTTGCCGTCCAGTTCCTTCTTGAACTTGGGAATGTCGGCGAAATCCTTCAGGCCCTTGTCATACAGCGCCTGGGGCACGGCCAGGGTGTACTTGGCGTTTTCCAGGTTGGGGCGAACCGTCTCGACAGTGCCGGCGTCGCGGTACTGCTTGATGTCGTTCTCCATGGTCGGCATCCAGTTGCCGAGAAACACGTCCAGGTCCTTGCCGGCAGCCAGCGACTTGTAGGTCACCGGTACCGAGATCATGGTGGTGTGGGTCTTGTAGCCCAGTGCTTCGAGCACAACGCTGGTGGTCGCCGTGGTGACGGTGATGTCGGTCCAGCCGACATCGGAGAAGCGTACCGTCTGGCACTGCTCGGGTTCGGCGGCCTGGGCCAGCAGCGGAGCGGACAGCAACGCAACCAGCAACAGCGAGGGTGAACCTTTCATGGATGGACTCCTGTGATTTTGTCTTCGGGTTCGCATGGGTCGCCGGGCTTTCTGAGGGTCCGGTCGACCAGGCCTGCAGAGGGCAGGTTGCGTGGCCGTGCTTTACGAGTCGCTTTCGATAATCCTCCAGCGCCGGGCAATCGCCTACTGGTGGGGTCGTAACCAGTACGGAACGGGTCGCTTCCAGTACGGGCGATGTCGCTTATGGGTTTTTCCACCCCTGTAGCCGCATTTTTGCGTCACCAGGCCGCTGGAAAGCGGCGCCCCGGTGCCCCAAATGGCTGCGGCGCTGCTGGACAAAAGTACGTCGGTTGCAGACGGCGAGGGGGTAGGCAAAAGCCCGATGATGCGTGCATTCGTGGCGGCTCGCAGCTTCAGCCTAGCAGTTGCCCCGCCCTGCGCATGGCGCGCAGAGACAAGCCCAGCAAGAGGTGAAGCGACAATGGCCATCAGCGTGTTCGACCTGTTCAAGATCGGTGTCGGTCCCTCCAGCTCCCACACCGTCGGCCCCATGCGTGCCGGTGCCCTGTTCGTCCAGGGCCTGCGCCAACGCGGCGAGCTGGAGCGGGTGAAACGGATCGAGGTGCAGCTGTACGGCTCGCTCTCGGCCACTGGCATCGGCCATGGCACCGACAACGCCACCATCATGGGCCTGATGGGCGAATGGCCGGACGCCATCGACCCGACCCAGATCGTCCCGCGCATCGCCGACCTGCGCGAAACTGACACCCTACTGCTGGACAGCCGCCTGCCCATCGAATTCGTCTGGGCCCGCGACATGCGTCTGCTAGACGAGAACCTGCCATACCACCCCAACGCCATGACCCTGGTCGCCGAAGGCGAGCAGGGCGAGCTGCACCGCGACACGTATTACTCGGTGGGCGGTGGTTTCGTGGTCGATGCTGCCCAGGCCGCCAGTGGCGTGCTGGATGCCGACCAGACGGTGCTGCCCTACGATTTCAACAGTGCCGCCGAGCTGCTGCACCTGTGCAAGCAAAACGACCTGAGCGTGTCGCAATTGATGATGGCCAACGAGAAGGTCTGGCGCAGCGAGGAGGAAATCCACGCAGGCCTGCACAAGCTCTGGGGCGCCATGCAGGAATGCGTCAACAACGGCCTCAAGTACGAAGGCACGCTGCCGGGTGGACTGAATGTGCGTCGCCGCGCCGCCAAGCTGCACCGCAGCCTGCAAGAGATCGGCAAGCCCAATGTGATCGGCTCGACCATGAGCGCCATGGAGTGGGTCAACCTGTTCGCCCTGGCGGTCAACGAAGAGAACGCCGCCGGCGGGCGCATGGTCACCGCGCCCACCAACGGCGCGGCCGGCATCATCCCGGCGGTGCTGCACTACTACATGCGCTTCAGCGATGTGGTGGACGACTCCAACGTGGTCGACTTCTTCCTCGGCGCTGCCGCCGTGGGCATCCTGTGCAAGAAGAACGCATCGATTTCCGGTGCCGAGGTCGGTTGCCAGGGTGAGGTCGGCTCGGCGTGCGCCATGGCGGCGGCGGGCCTGGCCGAAGTACTGGGCGCAACGCCGGCACAGGTGGAAAACGCCGCCGAGATCGCCCTGGAGCACAACCTGGGGCTGACCTGCGACCCGGTTGGCGGCTTGGTGCAGGTGCCGTGCATCGAGCGCAACGCGATTGCCGCAGTGAAGGCCATCAACGCCGTGCAGATGGCCTTGCGCGGTGATGGCGAGCACTTCATCTCCCTCGATCAGGTGATCCGCACCATGCGCGACACCGGGGCCGACATGCACGACAAGTACAAAGAGACCTCGCGCGGTGGCCTGGCGGTCAGCGCCATCGAATGCTGACACCCTGGGCTGGCCCCATCGCCGGCAAGCCGGCTCCCACAGGTACACCACAGGCTTCGAAAGCGGTGGTTTTCCCTGTGGGAGCCGGCTTGCCGGCGATAGGGCCGGCGCATTCCTAAAAGGGGCACTCCACCCGGTGTCGCCCTGTTCTGGAGCACTGCCGGCTGTCGGATGTCGCTATCGGTGTGGGCTTTGTCGGTGACACTCAATAGTGTCGTTTCTGGGAAACCTACACTGCGCGTGTCACCAAATTGCTCACCCGTTACACGCAACGCGCTAGCTCGGCGGTTTGCGATGACTGACCAACTCATGCAAGAGCCTGAATTGCCCCAATAAAGGCGTCGTTTTCAGTTTTTTTCGAATGACCGTTCAACTTCAGGCACGGCGTTTGCGTTGAGATTGGCAAAACCCCCGGAAAATGACCGAGGGGTCATAACAAGAAATCAGTGCCCGCCTGAGGCACACCCAGCATTTGTGTGAGGAGAAATCGCGATGACGTCGTACACCTCCGGGAATCCAACCCAGAACCGCACAGCACCCCAGTCCATCGGGTTTCTTCTATTGGACAACTTCACCCTCATTTCCCTCGCATCGGCCGTCGAGCCGCTGCGCATGGCCAACCAGCTGTCCGGGCGCGAGCTGTATCGCTGGCATACCCTGACGGTCGACGGTGGCCAGGTGTGGGCCAGCGATGGCCTGCAGATCACCCCGGATGCAGCCATCAGCAATGCACCGCCCATCGACACCGTGATCGTCTGCGGTGGCGTTGGCATTCAGCGTTCGGTCACCCGTGAGCACGTCACCTGGCTGCAGGCCCAGGCCCGCCAGTCGCGTCGCCTTGGCGCGGTGTGTACCGGTAGCTGGGCGCTGGCCTGTGCCGGCTTGCTCGACGGCTTCGACTGCAGCGTGCACTGGGAATGCCTGGCCGCGATGCAGGAGGCCTTCCCGCGGGTGAACATGAGCACCCGCCTGTTCACCCTCGACCGCAACCGCTTCACCAGCTCCGGCGGCACTGCGCCGCTGGACATGATGCTGCACCTGATCAGCCGGGATCACGGCCGCGAGCTGTCGGCGGCGATCTCCGAAATGTTCGTCTACGAGCGCATCCGCAACGAGCAGGACCACCAGCGTGTGCCGCTCAAGCACATGCTCGGCACCAACCAGCCGAAGCTGCAGGAAATCGTCGCGCTGATGGAAGCCAACCTCGAAGAGCCGATCGACCTGGATGAGCTGGCGGTGTATGTGGCGGTATCGCGGCGCCAGCTTGAGCGGTTGTTCCAGAAATACCTGCACTGCTCGCCGTCGCGCTATTACCTGAAGCTGCGCCTGATCCGCGCGCGTCAGCTGCTCAAGCAGACGCCGATGTCGATCATTGAAGTGGCGTCGGTGTGTGGCTTCGTGTCCACGCCGCACTTCTCCAAGTGCTACCGCGAGTATTTCGGCATTCCGCCGCGGGATGAGCGAGTCGGTTCCAACACCGCGCAGCAGGTGGCGATGATGCCGATTCCGCAGGCCATGGCCCTGTCGCCGCACAGTGGCCCGATGGCGGCGCTGAGCCAGGCGCGCAATGAGTCGACGTTTGCCAGTGTGAGGCTCTGATACCGAGTCGCCTTTTTCGCGGGACAAGCCCGCTCCCACAGGATCACCGCTGACTCAGATTCAGCAGGTGACCTGTGGGAGCGGGCTTGTCCCGCGAAGAGGCCGGTACAGGAATTTGCTTACGCGCGCTTGTTGAAACTCGCCAACGCTGGCAAAAGCTGCTGTTCGATCGCCTGGCGCACCGCCGGCAAAATCGTCGCACTACCGGTATACATCTGCTCGACCATGCCCTTGAGCGCACGGGCATTGGGCTCGGTCAGCCCGCGTACCACCGCCTCGCAGGCCTGCTCGGCAGTGGCCCCGGCGGGGATGTCGAAACCGCGCGCGCGCAGGTGGCCTGCCAGGTCGTCCTGATCAATCAAATCCGCATGCATCATGGCTGTTGTCCCTTTTATCGCGAAGAGAGTGCTGCTTGATTCACGACCGATTCTGTGACGAGCACGACAGCCCCGCAAGGGCAGAATGTCGCAATGGCTGCTTTGACTAAGAACAGGTCGTTTACGGCTAAATCCCCTGCAGGGGAAGCCAGCACACTGGGGCCATTCACGGTACCAGAGGGTTTGGTCACCCTCGCTCACGCACAGTGGATGTTGCTCGCTCTCTTGGCCCCGGATGCTCACGGCTTTCCGGGGCTTTTTTATGTGTTCTGCGTTTGCAAGATCGGCAAGTAGCGTAGGTAGCGTCGTGCCCGCCTAAATACAGTCAACGACCTGATAAAAATGTCAGTTGTGGGCTTGCGGCGCCCCGCTCAGACTCGTGCCTGAGTTGAGACGTTTATTCATGGATCATCTGGGCAAGTGAAGACTGCGAGCAGGAGACCATCATGACTGTTGAAACATCAGCACCCGTCGAGCCTTGGGAGCCACACCGTTGGATGGGCAACCTCACCCGGCGAGATCTTACTTTGGCGAACTTGACAATACCTGGTACTCATAACACCTGCGCAACGCACGGGGGGCTCGGTGACTTTGCCCGATGCCAGACCCTGTCAGTGCGAGATCAATTGAATAAAGGGATTCGTTTTTTTGATATCCGATGCAATGTTGAGGGGGCTGGCAATAGCCGATATTTCCAGGTTTGGCACGGCTCCGTCAACCAGCAAATAGCCTTCGGATCGGTGCTGACTGCTATCGATGCGTTTCTCAAGGCAAACCCCACCGAAGTAGTGCTCATGAGGATAAAGAAAGAGGACGATAGGGGTTCCAGAGTCCTTTTCAACTCCACCTTTTGGGAAATTTACTTTGAAAAGGATGGGTGGAAACGAATTTTTTATACTGAAACAGGCAGCATGCCAACCGTTAGCCAGGCCGCAGGAAAAATCGTACTGTTCAGTGGTGACATCGACAACCTGAGGGGAATGGGGGAGTTTTATTGGCAGGATGACTATGATGCCGATCTAGACGACAAGATGGAGTTGATAAAAGATCATTTGTTGAAGGCTGGGAATACTCAGTCCAGCGCGTTCGCTACTTCGCTCAATTTAAAGTTCAGTGGTCTTCATGATCCGCAGTACTGGGCAGGGAGAATCAATCCGTATACGCGTGATTATTTTAGGTATCATCTATGGCTCAATTGGCATTGGGAAATATACTTGCCAAGGGTTGGCGTTGTTTTTATGGATTTCCCAGAAAATACCGGCTGGAAAACGGATGACGATTGGGGCCTTGTTCCCCTGATCATTAATTGGAACTTTGCTCACAAGCATCCACCCGGAGAATACATGCCAAAACCAGTGGTAACGAAGTGTCATATTACTGCTGTGAATGATGAGCATCTCTTGGCGCTAACTGTGGAGGGTATTGCCGACCCCGTTGTTAAAAAGGTTGCATACTATGTAAATGATGAAGTGCGCTTCGGTAATCCTGTCGATGTGGTAAATGGTAAATGGAGGATAGATTTAGAATCTGAAGGGAATGATTATACCGACTTTAAATTTAAAACTATGGAATTGGTTTCGCTCAAGGACGGAGACTTGGGGGACAGTGATGTCGTGAATGCGCCTTCTGATTATCAGCCTGTTGAGTTCGTCAGCCCACCTTCGGATGGTACGGTAACGCGACCAGTAGGTGAGCCCATAACCTTATCTGGGACGGGGGTAAAGGGTAGCAAAGTGGTGGTCAGCATCAAACACCGGCTGAGCTTGAAATTCGAAACTCAAACTGTTTGGGTTGACGCAAAAACTGGCATTTGGACGGCGGATTTCGACCTTGCCCGGAAGGCAGGTTTCCACGATGTCTCGACGCTCGTTATAGACCATAGGAGTTGGCCATTGCTTCGGAGTATGTCGTTTTCCGTTACCTTGTAGCGCTTGTGACTGATCGAGTAGGCGAAACGCCAGGCTAGCCTGGTGAAGGTGCAGGGTTGGACAAAGGCCAGTTTGGGGTACCCAAGCTCATGGCGCGCCTCTTCCATCGAGGGGATGGAAGGGCGCCTTGGCCTTTCAACAAGGTTGCCAATAGGTTTTCGCAGGCAGCTGAAAACGGCGCAGACTTTGGCCCCGCTAGATCTACATTCAGCAAGATCTGCTTACTGGCGGCCAATTCCTCGTCGAACCCATCGCGGTGCAGGCGGTGGTAAATGTGCAGGCGCTTGTGGTCGAAGCTGATAATCTGCGTCCGCACCCACACCTCGGTCCCCAGCTTCACTTCATGCAGGTAGTTGATGTGCGCCTCCAGGGTGAACAGCGAATGCCCGCTCTGCCTACGGTTGTCGGCATCCAGGCCGATGCGCTCCATCAATACACCACAGCCCTCAAGAGCGGTGGGATACCTGTGGATTTTGGGGCCGCTGCGCAGCCCTTTCGCGACACAAGGCCGCTCCTACAGGGGGAGTGATCGACTTCAGGATTTTGTGATCAAACCCATGACCCGGCCCACGTACTCGGCAGGCGGCAGGTCCTGTTGTTCGTTCACTAGCGCTTGCAGCAACCCGACACTCTGCTCGCTGAACGGCGCCGACTTCGGCCCTGCCAGGTCGACATGCAGCAACATCTGCTCGCTGGCCGCCAAGGCCTCGTCGAACCCCGCCCGATGCAGGCTGTGATACACCTGCAGGCGCTTGCGGTCGAAGCCGATGACCTGTGTCTGTACCCAGACTTCAGTGCCCAGCTTCACCTCGTGCAGGTAGTTGATGTGCGCCTCCAGGGTGAACAGCGACTGCCCACTCTGGCCACGACTGTCGGCATCCAGGCCGATGCGCTCCATCAGCGCATCGGTGGCGTAGCTGAAGATCAGCAGGTAGAAGGCATCGCGCAGGTGCCCGTTGTAGTCGACCCAGTCCTCCTGGACTGGGGTACGGTAGGTGATCAGTGCGGGCATCGTGGTCTCCTCAGTCGCTGAATGACATTCCGTGGTTGGCCTTGCTGGTTTTCACCGCTTCCAGCACCGCCAGCAGGGTGTCATCACGATAGCGCTCAAGTGCGGCGATGCTGCGCTCGCCCAGTTGCTCCGAGGTGCCGTCCACCACATCGTCGATCAGCTTGTCGGTCAGCTCCGGTGCCGGCAGGTAGGTCCAGGGCAGCTTCAGCGCCGGGCCGAACTGCGACATGAAGTGGCGCATACCGGCATCGCCACCGGCGAGCGTATAGGTGAGGAAGGTACCCATGAACGACCAGCGCAGGCCGGCGCCGAAGCGGATGGCATCGTCGATTTCACCCGTGGTGGCGACACCGTCGTTGACCAGGTGCAGCGCCTCGCGCCACAGCGCTTCGAGCAGGCGGTCGGCAATGAACCCCGGGACTTCCTTGCGCACGTGCAGTGGGCGCATGCCCAGCGCGGTATAGATGGTTTTTGCTGCCTCGATGGCTTCGGGGGCGGTACGGTTGCCGCCGACGATCTCTACCAGCGGCAGCAGGTACACCGGGTTGAACGGGTGGCCGACCACGCAGCGTTCGGGGTGAGTGGCCGACTCGTAGAATTCGCTGGGCAACAGGCCTGAGGTGCTGGAGCCGATAATGGCGTTGGGCTTGGCTGCGGCGCTGATCTTCGCATGCAGGTCGAGCTTGAGGTCCAGGCGCTCTGGCGCGCTTTCCTGGATGAAGTCGGCGTCGCGGACACATTCCTCGATGGTGGCAACGAACTTCAGACGGTCCTGCGCCGCGCCAGGTGCCAGGCCTTGTTTCTCCAGCGCAGGCCAGGCGTTGGCGATGCGCTTGCGCAGTGCCTGCTCGGCACCCGGTGCCGGGTCCCAGGCGACCACGTCCAGGCCGTGGGCCAGGGCGCGGGCGACCCAGCCGCTGCCGATCACGCCGCTACCCAGGGCGGCGAAGGTCTTGATCTCGGTGATGAAAGGCATATCGGTCTCCTGAAGGGATCAGCGGCGCTTGAGGTTCATTTTTTCCCGGCCTTCTGCCGGGGACAGGACGCGGCCACCCATGCGGGTGATGATCTCGGCCGCGCGTTCCACCAGTTGGCCATTGCTGGCCAGCACGCCACGGTCCAGGTACAGGTTGTCTTCCAGGCCGACCCGCACGTTGCCGCCAAGCAGCACCGCTTGTGCGGCCATTGGCATCTGCATGCGACCGATGCCGAAACCGGCCCAGGTGACGTTGGCCGGCAGGTTGTCGACCATTGCCTTCATGGTGGTGGTGTCGGCCGGCGCGCCCCACGGGATGCCCAGGCACAGCTGGAACAGCGGGTCTTCGAGCAGGCCTTCTTTCATCATCTGCTTGGCGAACCACAGGTGGCCGGTGTCGAAGATTTCCAGCTCGGCCTTCACGCCCAGCTCGGTGATGCGCTTGGCACCGGCGCGCAGTTGCGAGGGGGTGGACACGTAGATGGCGTTGCCGTCGCCGAAGTTGAGGGTGCCGCAGTCCAGGGTGCAGATTTCCGGCAGCAGCGCCTCGACATGGGCCAGGCGTTCCAGCGGGCCGATCAGGTCGGTGCCTGGGCCGAATTCCATGGGGGTTTCGCCTGGGCCGATTTCCAGGTCGCCGCCCATGCCGGCGGTGAGGTTGACGATGACGTCGACGTCGGCTTCGCGGATGCGTTCCATGACCTCGCGGTAGAGGTTCACGTCGCGGCTGAAGCGGCCGGTCTGCGGGTCGCGGACGTGGCAATGGACCACGGTGGCGCCGGCCTTGGCGGCTTCGACGGCGGATTCGGCGATCTGCTTGGGGGTGACCGGGACCAGGTGGCTCTTGGCGACCGTGTCGCCGGCACCGGTGAGGGCGCAGGTGATGATGACGTCGTGGTTCATGGCGGTTCCTTGTGGTGTCTGTTCTGGCCCGATTGCTTGTAGGCGCGGCCTTGCGTCGCGAAAGGGCCGCAGCGCGGCCCCAGGGTTTCAGCAGCGCGCACGAATCCGGGGGCCGCGCTGCGGCCCTTTCGCGACGCAAGGCCGCTCCTACAGGCGATAAGGCCCTGTCAGTTGGCGGTGAGCTTGAGGTTGTCTGCAGCAGGCTTGCCATCGAAGGTGGTCACACCCTCAAGCCAGCGCGCCTTGTCCTCGGGGTGGTCCTTGAGCCACTGGCGGGCTGACGCCAGGGCGTCCTTGTGGTCGAGCAGCGGCTGCATCATGCGGCTCTCGTCCTCGGCGCTGAAGTTCAGGTTGGCCAGCAGGCGGTGGGCGTTGGGGCAGCGGTCGGCATAGTCCGGGGCGGTCACCGTCCATACCGTGGCACGGCCTTCGTCAGGCCCCAGGGCATCCTGGCTGTCACCCAGGTAGGCCATGTCGATGTTCACGTTCATCGGGTGCGGTGCCCAGCCGAAGAACACCACCGCTTCCTTGCGCCGCACTGAGCGGTCGACGGCGGCGAGCATGCCGGCTTCGCTGGACTCGACCAGCTGGAACTTGCCCAGGTCGAACTGGTTCTTGGTGATCATCGCCTTGATCTGGGTGTTGGCACCGGAACCGGGCTCGATGCCATAGATCTTGCCGCCCAGCTCCTTCTCGAACTTGTGAATGTCGGCGAAGGTCTTCAGGCCCTTGTCATACAGGTACTTCGGCACGGCCAGGGTGGCCCGGGCATCCTCCAGGCTCGGCTTGTCGAGCACCTTGACCTGCTGGGCATCGATGAAGGGAGTGATGGTCTGGGTCATGATCGGGTTCCAGTAACCCAGGAACATGTCCAGGCGTTTGTCGCGGATGCCGGCAAAGATGATCTGCTGCGAGGCGCTGGTCTGCTTGGTCTGGTAACCCAGGCCGTCGAGCAGTACCTGGGCCATGGCGCTGGTGGCGATGACGTCGGTCCAGTTGACCACGCCCAGGCGCACGTTCTTGCAGGCCGCGGGCTCGGCGGCGAAAAGCGGGGTAGCGACGATGCTGCTCAGGGCAAGGGACAACAGGCTGCGGCGGATCAAGCTGTGCATGGTGGCTCTCCATCGGCAGTGCATATTGTTATGGTGGGCGGCCTCTGCGGACCGTGTGGATACGCTACGCCGCTGGCGGGGTGGAAATTCGCACCCTGGCGACCAACAATTGCACGCAAGCGACCACCTCCACTGTGGAGCATTCGATGCCGGACACCATCCACTTTCTTTTGCTGCCGGGCTTTTCCGCCATGGGCTTCATCAGCGCCCTGGAGCCACTGCGCGTAGCCAATCGTTTTCGCGGCCCGTTGTACCGCTGGCGCGTGCTAAGCCTGAACGGTGGCCCGGTGCAGGCGAGCAATGGCATGTCGGTGAACGCTGATGGCGCGCTGGCCCAGGAAGCGCCCGGGCGCATGTTGCTGGTGGTGGCAGGGTTCGACCCGCTGGCGCACTTCGGCCCTGCGTTGCAGCAAGGCCTGCGCCGCTTCGACCATGACGGGGTGATCCTCGGCGGTATCGATACCGGGGCCATGCTGCTGGCCGAGGCGGGTTTGCTCGACGGCTACCGGGCGACGTTGCACTGGGAGGCGCTGGACGCCTTCAAGGAGCGCTACCCGCGGCTGCAGGCGACTCAGGAACTGTTCGAGATCGACCGTCGGCGCATCACCTGTGCCGGCGGCACCGCCTCGATCGACCTGATGCTTGACCTGATCGCCCAGGCCCATGGCAGCGAACTGGCGGTGCAGGTGTCGGAGCAGTTCGTGCTCGGGCGTATCCGCCCGCGCCAGGACCATCAGCGCATGCAGATCGCCAGCCGCTATGGCATCAGCAACAAGAAGCTGGTGAAGGTGATAGGCGAGATGGAGCGCAATATCGAGCAGCCGCTCAATACCCAGGTGCTGGCCGATGCGGTGCAGGTGACCCGGCGGCAGTTGGAGCGGCTGTTTCGCCTGCACCTGGGGGACACGCCCAGTGGTTTTTATCTGCGCCTGCGGCTGGACAAGGCGCGACAGCTGTTGCGCCAGACCGACATGAGTGTGCTGGAGGTGGCGGTGGCGTGCGGGTTCGAGTCGGCGTCGTATTTCACTCGGTGTTATCGGGTGCGGTTTGAGCGGTGTCCCAGGGAGGACCGGTTGGCGCGGGCGGTTTGAGGGTATTCAACCGTATCCTGGCTTGTAGGAGCGGGGGGGGGGGGGGGGGGGGGGGGGGGGGGGGGGGGGGGGGGGGGGGGGGGGGGGGGGGGGGGGGGGGGGGGGGGGGGGGGGGGGGGGGGGGGGG